>NZ_CP088081.1:3515524-3835118 GCF_021049305.1 Ideonella dechloratans | reverse complement strand
GTGGACAATTCTTCTTGAGCGGCCGCATTCTACGCACTCCTCGGGCCGCCTGGGGCGAGGTTATCCACAGTTTCCTGCACGGGGTCAATCCCCCCGCGGCGCCGCATGTTGTGGTGCAAGTGTTTGACCAGATTGGCGTTTCTTGGTCTAATCGTGGGTTTCCCGAACGCCTGGGTGGGCTTTCGCCTGTCGAACTTCCTGGAGCTCTTGCCGTCTGCGGCAGGGCCAGGGGCCTTTGACATGCGCTGGTGCCGTGCCTGGGCAACCCCAGGCTCACCAGAGCTCCCTTGCAGCACATGCACTCTTTCAGGGTGCCACTACCCAGTAGGTACACAACATGAAGCGCACCTATCAGCCTTCCAAGGTCCGCCGCGCCCGCACGCACGGTTTCCTCGTTCGCATGAAGACCCGTGGTGGCCGCGCCGTCATCAACGCGCGTCGCGCCAAGGGCCGCAAGCAGCTGTCGCGGGTCTGATCCCGGCGCCATGATCGGCCGCATCGTGCGTCCGGCCGATTTCGAGCGCGTGCTGTCGGCTCCGCAGCGTTCCCGCAGTGCCCATTTCGCCATTCACCATGTGAGTGGCGAGCCGCAGGCTTCACGTCCGTCGGGGCTGTCCACGGGTGATGCACCGCTTATCCCGGTGTTGTCACCAGAGTTATCCACAGCCTCTGCGCCCTCTCTTGGGGCGCTTGTGGATGAATCCGGTGCATCCGGCCCGTCCGGTCCTTCCGGCCACTGGCTGGGGCTGGTCGTGCCCAAGCGGCATGCCAAGCGCGCCGTCACCCGCAACCTGATCAAGCGCCAGGCCCGCGCGGCCATGGCACGCCACCTGGCCACGCTGCCTGCCGGCCTGTGGGTGGTGCGTCTGCGCGCGCCCTTCGACCGGGCCCAGTTCCTCAGCCCGGCCTCGGAGACCCTGCGCGAAGCGGCCCATGCCGAGATGGACACGCTGTTCGACCGCGCCATCCGCCAGCCCTTGCCGGCCGATGGCGGTGGGCGCCTGCGCCCGCGTGCCCGCTCCAAGGCCTGAGGCACGTTTCGCGATGCCGATCCGCCCGCTCCCCACTCTGCGTCTGCTGCCTCGGCGGCTGCTGCAGGCCGGCGTGCGCGGCTATCGTCTGCTGCTGAGCCCCTGGCTGGGCAACCAATGCCGCTTCGAGCCCACCTGCTCGCGCTATGCGCTGGAGGCGCTGGAGCGCCATGGCGCCGCGGCGGGCAGCTACCTGGCCGTGGTGCGCATCGCGCGCTGCGCGCCCTGGTGCGCCGGCGGCTGCGATCCGGTGCCTGCCGAGCGGCCTCGCCTGTTCCGGCATCTGCTGCCTGGCGCCACCGTGCCAGTGGCCTCTCCCGTGGCCGTCCCCCCGTCTGACACGACCGCGTCAGCCGAGCCGGCCACCCTTGTTCCCCTGACTTCTTCCAGGCCATCCTCATGACCGATATGCGCCGCACCCTGCTGTGGGTGGTGTTCACCATGTCGCTCGTCCTGCTGTGGGACGCGTGGAGCCGCCACAACGGCCAGCCGACCCTGTTCGGCGGCCCGGTGCCCGCGGCATCGGCAGCGGCTTCCGGCAACGGCGTGCCCACGCCGGCCTCGGCCGCGGCCAATGGCGCCACCCCGGTGGTGGCCGGCGCCTCCGCGCCCGCACCCGTCCGCAGCGAGACCTTCACCGTCCACACCGACGTGATGACGGCCACCTTCGACACCCTGGGCGGCACACTGCGTCGCGTGGCACTGAACAAGTACCACAGCGACACCGATCCCGGGCAGCCCATGCTGGTGCTGGACGAGACGGGCCACCGCTACGAAGCCCAGACCGGCTACATCAGCGCGGGCGCCACGCCGTTGCCCACCCACCTGACGCTGATGAGCGCCGTGCCCGGCGACCGCGATCTGAAGGATGGCCAGGACACCCTGACCGTGCGCTTCGAGTCGCCCGAGGTGGGCGGCGCCAAGCTGGTCAAGACCTACACCTTCCACCGCGGCCAGTACACCGTGGATGTGAAGCACGCCCTCACCAACGTCGGCAGTGCCCCGCTGCAGCCTCAGCTCTACCTGCAGCTGCAACGTGACGACAAGGCGCCCGGCGCCCACACGTCCTTCTACAGCACCTTCACCGGCCCGGCCGTCTACACCGACGAGAAGCGCTACCAGAAGGTCAAGTTCGAGGACATCGCCAAGCACCAGCCGGGTGACTCGCCGCTGCATGTGCAGAAGGCCAACGACGGCTGGATCGCCATGGTCCAGCACTACTTCGCCACCGCCTGGCTGGTGAAGGACGGCTCGCCGCGCGAGTTCCGCACCACCAAGATCGGTCCGGACCTCTTCACCGTGGCCCTGGTGCAGCCCCTGCCCGCCGTGGCACCGGGCGCCACCGAAACCAGCGACGCCACCCTGTTCGTCGGCCCGCAGGAGGAGAAGAAGCTCGCCACCCTGGCCCCGGGCCTGGAACTGGTGAAGGACTACGGCTGGTTCAAGGTGCTGGCCGAGCCCCTGTTCTGGGTGCTGGACCACATCCACAAGCTCATCGGCAACTGGGGCTGGTCCATCATCCTGCTGGTGGTGCTGCTCAAGGCGGCCTTCTACTGGCTCAACGCCAACGCCTACAAGTCGATGGCCAAGATGAAGGCGGTCAACCCGCGCATCATGGAACTGCGCGAGCGCCTGAAGGACAAGCCGCAGGAGATGCAGCAGGAGATGATGCGCATCTACCGCGAGGAGAAGGTCAACCCGCTGGGCGGCTGCCTGCCCATCTTCGTGCAGATGCCCTTCTTCATGGCGCTGTACTGGGTGCTGATGTCCACTGTCGAGATGCGCGGCGCGCCCTGGATCGGCTGGATCACCGACCTGTCGGCCAAGGATCCGTTCTTCATCCTGCCGGTGCTGATGACGCTGTCCAGCCTGCTGCAGGTCTGGCTCTCGCCCAAGCAGGCCGACCCCATGCAGCAGAAGATGATGTGGATCATGCCGCTGGCCTTCAGCTTCATGTTCTTCTTCTTCCCGTCCGGCCTGGTGCTGTACTGGCTGACGAACAACCTGCTGTCCATTGCCCAGCAGTACGTCATCAACAAGCGCATGGGCGTGCTCTGACGGCCGCCTGAGTCACGTTTCGTGACAAAAGACGCACCGGCGGCTTCGCGGCCCCGGTGCGTTGTCGTTTCTACGGATCGCCAGCGTGTCCGCCGCCCCGATAGTGAGGATGCGGGGATGAACGGCACGCCTTGAACGCGCCGTTCGCGAGCAGGGTCAGACGCCGGCCGATGACGGCCAGCGCCGGCCCGCCCCCCGCGCCAGCCCTTCTTATTGCTGGATGAAGACGAAGGGGTTGATCACCGAGCCGTCGGACTTGGTGGCCGAGAACACGATGGCCTGACGGGTTGCACCCGCCGCCGGCACCGTGTAGAGCGTCAGGCGGAAGGTCTTGCTCACGCCGTTGCTGGTGACCGTGTAGCCGCCGCTGCTGAAGGCCGCATCCACCTCGGCCGCCGACCAGATCGTGGTGTCGGGCGGATTCACCGAGCCGTCGGTCAGCGTCAAGGTGCCATCGGCATTGAAGACGCCCGAGGCCACACCGGCGTCCACGGCGCTGCCGTTGCTGCTGCATTCCAGCGAGCCGAAGCCTTGGCCCTGGGCCATGGCATGGGCGCTGGCCGCCGCCACCTTGCCATCGGCCCGCACGGCCAGGTGGCGGGTGGTGTCGGCGCCGCTGCTGCAGGTCAGCAGCAGGCCGGCGTCGAGCCGCTCGGCGCTGGCCCCCAGGGCGGTGCTGCCGCTGTCCACCCAGCTGACGTTGTTGAAGCCGTCGGTGGTGCTCAGCTGCAGGGTGGAGGCCACGTCCACGCACTGCGTGCTGGCGCTGCTGCTGGCGCCGTAGAAGTTGGCCGCCTGGCTGACCGGGCTGGCCGAGCCGCTGGCGTAGACGTCGTAGTTCACGGTCTGCCAGATGTTGCCCGAGCAGGCCGAGGCGGTGCCGCCGCCGGAGCTGCTGCCCCCGCCCGAGCTGCTGCCACCGGAATTGCTGCCACCCGAGCTGCTGCTGTCCGAACCACCGCCGCCGCAGCCCGCCAGCACCAGGCCTGCCACCATCGCCGCCAGCAGCGGCTTCAGAGTCTTCGTCATCACGTTGTCTTTCCAGAGAGAGGGGGTTGAATACAGAGTCCCAAGCTCTTGTTCGTGGCGGCGGTGCGCCAGGTTCACATCGCGCGAACAAAAAAGTGCGGCGGGGGCGGGGCTTTGTAAGATGGGCGCCCCGTCGACCGACGGCCGGGCCCGTGGCCCCCGCAGTTCCCCGATCACCGCCCATGAGCGACGACCGCACCATGAACCCCCTGCTCCAGCTGGCTGCCCTGCAGTCGGGTGACGAGCAGGCGCTGAAGATGCTCTGGCATGACTGGGCGGGCAAGGTCCAGGTCTTCGCCCGGCTGCAGCTGGCCCCCTGCGGGGCCGAGGCCGAGGCCCTGGCCCAGGAGGTCACCGCCGACGTGTTCCTGGATCTCTGGCGCCACCCGGACCGCTTCGACGGTCGCGTGGCCTTTGGCACCTGGCTGCTGACCCTGGCGCGCAACAAGGCGGTGGACCGGCTGCGCCAGCGCCGCCTGGGCGCCACCCTGCAGACCGAGCTGAGCGAGGCCGCCTGGCAGGCCCTGCCGGACGACGCGCCCACGCCCCCCGAGGGCCTGGCCCGCCAGCAGCGCCGCCACGGCGTGCTGGACTGCCTGCGCCGCCTGGGCAACGCGCTGCAGCGCGAGGCCCTGATGCTCTGGGCCCTGGAGGACATGCCCCTGGCCGACATCGCCCGCCTGCAGAACACCCCCGAAAACACCGTCAAGACCCGCCTGTTCCACGGCCGGCGCCACCTGCGCGACTGCCTGCAGCAGTGGCTGGGCCGCGAGGAGGGCGCCACGCCATGACCCCGACCTTGAGCCCCGAGGACGAGCGCCGCTTCCAGGACGCCCTGCCCGCCTTCCTGGCCGGCCAGCTGGCGGCGCCGGAACAGGCCTGGATGCAGCGGCAGCGGCAACAGCACCCCGCGCTGGACGCCGAGGCCCGCACGCTGGAGCAGCTGCGCAGCGCCCTGCACGACGCGGCCGCCCGCGAGGACACCGGCCCGGCCTGGCAGCGCCTGCAGCAGCAGTTGCAGCCGGCCGCCAGGCCGCTGGCGCCACCGGATGAGGCATCTGCGCGGGCCTCGGTCTGGAGCACCCTGCGGGCCTGCCTCCAGGCATCCCTGGGTGCGCGCCCGGCCCTGGCCCTGGCCACCCTGGTCATCGTGGCGCAGGCCGGCGCCATCGGCTGGCTGCTGCACGCCCAGCGCGCCGCCGAGGAGGAACCGGTCTGGCGCAGTCTGCGCCCCGCCACCCTGCAGGCCGCCCCCCGTGCCCAGCTGCTGCTGCAACTGGCGCCGGATGCCCGTGTGCAGTCCCTGGCGCCGCTGCTGGTGCCGCAGGCCGGCGGCCCGCGTCAGCTCAGCCTGGGCATCGACGGGCGCTGGGTGCTCAGCCTGCCGGCCGACGAGGCCGCCGCCACCCTGGCTGCGGCGCGCAGCCTGTCCGCGGTGCAGCGGGCGAGCCTGCTGTCCGCGCCGCGGCCCGAGTCGCAGCCTTGAGGGGGCCGGACCGGATGCGCGTCCCCGACCCGCGCCGTCGCCGCTGGCTGCAGGCCGCTGTGGCCGTGGGCACTGCCCCGCTGTCGGTCCGGGCGCAGTCCTCCCGGCCCTTACCCCCGTCCCGCGGCACCCGCCACGCGGTGCTGGTGGGTGTGTCGGCCCTCCAGTTCCAGCCCCCGGACCTGTGGCTGCAGGGGCCGGCGCACGATGTGCAGGCCCTGCGTAGCCTGCTGCCCGGCCTGGGGGTGGCGCCGGCACGCACCCGGGTGCTGGCCGACGGCCTGGGGCCCCGGGCACAGGCCGCGCCGCCCACCCGCGCCGCGCTGCTGCAGGCCCTGGACGCGCTGACGACCGAGCTGGTGGCCGGCGACGAGGTGCTGCTGTACTGGTCCGGTCACGGGGTGCGCAGTGCGCCGGTCGCGCCCGCGGCGCCGGTGGGCCCGGACGGCCTGAGCACCTGGCTGCTGGCCCGGGACGCGGCCCGCGCGCCCGCCGGCAGCCCCTGGCCGCTGGCGGGCGCGCTGGCCAGCGCCGAGGTGGGGGAGCGCATCGACGCCTGGCTGGCCCGGGGTGCCCAGGTCTGCGTGGTCTTCGACACCTGCTATGCCGGTGGCAGCACCCGGTCGGCGAGCGACCCCGCACTGGGCCTGCGCTGGCGCGGCCTGCGCACCGAAGACCTGGCGTCGCACGCCAGCGCGCCGCTGCCCGCCGCGCCGGCCTCCGGGCCGCCGTTGCGCGACACCGACTGCGTGGCCCTGCTGGCCTGCGGTAGCCTGCAGCGCACCCCCGAATGGCGCAGCCCGCAGGGGCTGGTGCGCGGCCTGTTCAGTGCGGCCCTGTGCGACGCGCTGGCCCAGACCCGCGCCGGCTGGGACCATGCCGCGCTGGTGCGGGCCACCCAGGCCCGCCATGCCCAGCTGGCCGCCAGCCTGAAGCTGCCGCGCTCGGCCTGGCCGGTGCCCCAGTTCAGCGGGGCGCTGGGCCGTCCGCTGTGGCTGGCCCCGTCACCGGGCTGATCAGGGCCGGTCCAGCACGATGAAGCCGCCCCAGGCCGAGGGGTGGGGCGACACCCGCATCCGGGCGATCTGGGCCTGCCGCAGCGCCTCGGGGGCGGGCTGGCCGGCCGCATAGGCACGGTACACATCCGCCATGAGCTGCGCCGTGTCCTCGTCCGGCACCGTCCACAGGCTGGCCAGCACCTGCCGCGCCCCGCGCAGCAGCGCCACATGGGCCAGGCTTTCCAGTGGTGAGCCGCGGGCGTCCACACCGGCCGGCACCGCGGTTTCGCAGGCCGACAGGGTCAGCAGGTCCACGCCGCGGAAATCGAAACCGGGCCGGGCCAGCTCGGCCAGCGACACCCGCTGTCCGCCGCCCAGTTGCAGCCAAGAGGCCTGGGCATCGCCCGGCACCAGCCGGAAGTGGCTGGCGATGTGCACCACGCGGCGCTGGGCCAGGGCCTGGCGCAGCGTGGCGCGGGTGAAGGCGCCGTCCAGCCGCAGCTCGGGCGCGGGTTCCGCCGGCGCCAGGGCGGCCAGGGTCCGCAGCTCGGCGGGCACCTGGGGCAGCGCGGGCAGGCCGGCGGCGCGGGCACTGCCCAGCAGGGCCCAGCCCCGGTGCGCGCGCACCGGCGTCCCGGCGTCCTGCTGCGCCCGCGCGGGCGGCGGCCCCGCGTCCATCGCCAGGGTGTGGCGCTCCAGCAGCCAGCCCCCGCCGTCGTGCAGCAGGCCGAAGGGCAGGTAGCGCAACACGCCCTCGGCCTGGATCTGCAGCGGCGCGTCCGGCGGCAGCAGGTCCGCCACCGGCGCCCACAGCCGGGCGTAGAGCGCCTGGGCCAGCGGCCGGGGGTCGCGGCCGGGGTCCTGCACCGCCTGGCGCAGGGCGGCCACCTCGTCCAGCAGGGCGCGCTCGCCGATGTCCACCTCGCGCACGGTGGTCCGACCGTCCACCTGCACCGCGATGCGCAGGTGCGCCGGGCCGGGCAGGTAGAGCAGGTGGGGCGTCGTGGCCGCCGTGTCTGCGTCGGCCGGTGCCGCGGCCGGTGGCGTGGCCACGGCGGGGGCCGCGGTCTGCAGCCAGGCGGCCAGGGCGTCCAGGGTCTGGCGCAGCACGGCGGGGCGGCCCGGGCCGCGCAGGGCGACCCCGGACCTGGCGGCCCCGTGCAGCCGGGCGCGCCAGTCCTGCAGGGCCTGCAGGGCCTGTCGCTCCCCGGGGCCGAGGGCCAGCTCGCCGGCGTCCGTCGCGCCGCGCACGAGCTCGTGGTACTCGGCGTCGCGCGCCAGGGCCAGCACCTGCTCGGCCTCGCTCAGGCGGTGCTGGTCCAGCAGGCCGTCGGCCAGCTGCTGGTAGCTGTCCTGCCACAGGTGCAGGTAGCGGGCCTGCTGCTCGGACGGCAGGGCGCGCAGCCGGGCGCGCTGGCGCTGCAGTGCATTGAGGGCCCACTTGCCCAGCAGGGTGGCGGTGGCCGGGGCCCCGGCCTGCCGGGTCAGCTGGCCCAGCTCCAGCAGGGCATAGACCTCGCCCAGCCGCGGGGTGTCGCCCGGCTGGCTCCAGGCCACCGCCAGGGCTTCGGCGGCGCAGTGCAGACCGGGGCCCGGCTCGTCCAGCCGCGCGCTGGCCCTTGCACAGGCCGACAGCAGGGCTTCGCGGTCTTCGTCCAGCCAGCCGCGGGCGGCCACGGCGGCGGCATCGTCCCGCAGGGCCTGGGCCCGTGCGGCCTGCCAGGTGGCGGGCCCTTGCGGGGCCAGTTCGTCCGCCCATTGCGGGCGCAGCACCCGGGCCTGCAGCACCATGGGCGCATCGTCGGGCAGGCCGGCCTGCCGGGCCCGCTGGGTCACCGCGTCCAGCCACTGCAGGGCCAGGGCGGTCTCGCCCTGAGCATGGGCCAGGTGGGCCAGCGACAGCTCGTCCCAGGCCAGTTGCAGGGGCGGGCGCAGGCCGGCCTGTTCCAGAAAGCGGTGGCTGGCCAGCCGGGTGCTGTAGGCCAGCGCCGTCTCGCCCAGGGCCGCGTGCAGCATGGAGCGGTGGGTCAGCACGACGGCGCACAGCTCGTCGCCGCAGCGGTGACCGTCGAAGTCCAGGTAGGGCAGCAGCGGGCGCAGGGCCTGCCGGGCCTGCGCCCAGTGCTGGGCGTTGACGGCCTGGGCGAACAGGGCCTGGCGCGGCCACAGCACCTCGGCGGCGCCCGGGGGGCGCCAGCGCCGGGCCCGCTGCAGGGCCTGCTGGGCGGCCGCGCGGGCCTGGGTCGGCCGGTGCGCCCCGACCTCCACCCAGCTCAGGGCGTAGCCGATGCGGGCCAGGGCCAGGTCATGGTCTTCGGCGGTCAGCCGGGCGCGGGCCAGGATCTGCTGCGCCTGCCGCAGGGCGGCGCGGGCCTGGGGCGCCCGGGCCGGGTCGTCGTAGGCCGCGCTGGCCTGCACGACGAGGGCGTCGGCCTGCGCCAGCGCCGAGGTCGAGTCAGAAGCGGGGCCGGGCCGCGCGGCCAGGGCCAGGGCGGGCGGCAGCAGCGTGAGCGCGGCCAGCAGGCCGGCGCGCAGCCACCGCAGCGGCCCGCTCATCGCCTCACCAGTCCTGTTCCAGGCTCAGCGCCACCGCCCAGGGGCGGCTGCCCTCGAAGCGCGTGCGCCACTCACCCTGCTGCTGGCGCTGGCGGGACACGGCGCGCCAGTCGGCCCCCAGCTGGTTGGCGCGCAGGCGCAGGCGGCTCTGCGGCGCCAGGGCCCACAAGGCATAGACATCCAGCGTGCATTGGGCGGCCTGGTCCACCCGGGTGTTCGGGTCGTTGGCGGTGCCGGAGCTGGGGTTGAAGCTGGTGGTGGGCAGCGCGCGGCTGGCGTAGCCGGCTTCGTAGTGCAGGGTGGCGCCCCAGCCCAGCGAGCCGGCGGGCCGGGCATCCCAGCCGATGTTGATCAGCAGCGGGGCCTGGCCGGGCAGGCGCGAGGGTGCCGCCTGGCCGTCCACGTGGGACTGGTTGAAGCTCAGGTCGGCGCGCAGGGTGGCCAGCAGCTGCCAGGGGCTGTCGGCGGGCAGCGCGGCCAGGTCGATCTGCCCGCGCACCTCCACGCCGCGCAGGCCGGCTCGGCCCAGGTTGCCGGGCGAGAGCACCCAGCGACCGTCGCCGTTCTGGGCCACCTGGAAGACGATGGGGTCGTCGAGGCGGCGGGCGTACAGGTTGAGTGACCACTCGGCCGGCCCCAGGCGCCGGGTCAGACCGAGCTCCAGCCCCGTGGCCACCTCGTTGCGCAGCGCGGGGTTGCCGCGCACATCGGGGTACCAGGGCTGGTTGTAGTCGCCGGTGCTGCGGCCGTTGGGCGAGAGGTCGCGCAGGCGTGGCTGGCGGTAGCTGCGCGAGAGACCTGCGTGCCACTGCAGGTCGGCCGTCGGGGTCCACAGCAGGGCCAGCGAGGGCAGGCCGAGGTCGAAGCGTCGCTGGGTCTGCCCGTCCAGGTCCAGCTGGCTGTGCTCCTGGCGCCAGCCGGCCTCCAGCTGCCAGGCGGCGTCGGGCTGCCAGTGGGCCTGGGCGAACAGGGCCTGGGTGGGGCGGCGCAGCTGGCTGCGGTCGGCTTCACCGTCCGACAGGCTCAGGTCGCTGAGCCGGTCCAGCACCCACTGCGCGCCCAGCGTCGTGCGCCAGCCTGCGCCCAGCGGCTGGTCCCAGCGCAGCTGGGTCTGCTGGGCGTAGGTCACCGAGCGGTCGTCCTCGCCCTCCTCGTCGGTGACCTGGCCTTGGGCGTCCTGGGCCAGCAGCTGCCAGCGGCTGTGGCTCACGTCCTTGCTCCAGGACCACTGTGCCTGCAGCGCGCCACCCTCGGCCAGGCCGTGTCGCCACCGGGCGTGCGGCTCCAGGTGCCAGGCCTCGGGCTCGTCGTCGCGGATCGTCTGCGTGCCCTCGGACACGCTGGCGTTGACCCCGTCGAAGTTCCAGTTGCGCAGCGCGCTGCGCTGGGTGCTGTGGGTGGGGCCGTCCACGGCCATGGCCCCCAGGGCCAGCCGGTCGGCCCCGTCCTGCCAGGCCAGTTCGCCGCTGGCGTTCAGGCGGGGGTGGCTGACGCTGCGGTGGCTGATCAGGCTCTGGTCGGTGTAGACCACGTCGCCGTAGTCGCTGATCCACTGCGAATGCACCCGGCTGGATTCGGCACTGGCACCGCGCTGCCAGCGGGCCGCGGCTTGCCAGTCCAGCTGGGGGCCGAGCGCCCCGGCCAGGTCCACGCCGACGGCAGGGTTCAGCCGCTGGTGCCGGGCCTGGGCCTCCACCACCAGGCTGCGCCGCGCCGCGCCGCCCGCCCGGCGGGTGTAGAGGCGGATGGTGCCGGCGATGCCCTCGCCGCCATCGGCGGCGGTGGCGCCGCGCACGATCTCCACCCGCTCGATGGCCGACAGGTCGAGGTCACCGAGGTCCACGCCCTGGCCCTGGGTGCCCACCGGGCGTCCGTCCAGCAGCACCTGGGTGTAGCCCCGGCCCAGGCCGCGCAGCTGGATGCGGCCGTCCATGTCCACGCTCACGCCGGGCACGCGGCGCAGCGCATCGCTCAGGCTGCTGTCGCCGTAGCGGGTCAGCGCCTCGTGGTCGATGACCTGGACCTGGCCATCGCTGGCTGCCGGCGGTGTGGCCGTGCCGACGATGGTGAGCCGGGCGGGTGTGTCGTTGGCCGTGTCGGCGGCGTGCGCCGCGGGCACCGGGGCCAGGGCGGCGGCGCTCAGGGCCAGCGCCGGCAGGCCGACTTCGGACAGGGGGGACCGACGGCGCCGCGGGCACCCGGGGGCGGGGGAGGCCCCCTTCACGCAGAACAACATAGAGCAAGCAACTGCAACAAGCGCCGGGATCATGCCTCAGGCGAGGGCCTTCTCCCGGGGGGGGGCGTTGTGCCTGTCAGACAATGTCGCCATGACCTTGGCCCGCCTGCATGACCCCATCGTCGCCATCGCCACCGCCCCCGGGCGCGGGGCGGTGGGCATCGTTCGCGTCTCCGGGCCGGACCTGAAACCCCTGGCCCAGGCCCTGCTGGGCCAGGTGCCGGCGCCGCGCCACGCGCTGTACGGTCCCTTCCGCGAGGCCGATGGCGCCCTGATCGACCATGGCCTGGCGCTCTACTTTCCGGCCCCGCACAGCTACACCGGCGAGGACGTGCTGGAGCTGCAGGCCCACGGCGGCCCGGTGGTGCTGCAGCTGCTGCTGGCCCGCTGTCTGGGTGCCGGTGCCGCGCTGGGCTGGCCGCTGCGACTGGCCGAGCCCGGCGAGTTCACCCAGCGCGCCTTTCTGAACGACAAGCTGGACCTGGCCCAGGCCGAGGCGGTGGCCGACCTGATCGACGCCAGCACCGAGGCGGCAGCGCGCAGCGCCACCCGCTCGCTGGCCGGTGCCTTCTCGCAGGAGATCGAGGGCCTGGCCGAGCGCATCGTCACGCTGCGCATGCTGGTGGAGGCCACGCTGGACTTTCCCGAGGAGGAGATCGACTTTCTGGAGAAGGCCGACGCGCGCGGCAAGCTGCGCGCCATTCAGGCCGCGGTGGACGCGGTGCTGGGCCGGGCCCGCCAGGGCGCGCTGCTGCGCGAGGGCCTGCGGGTCGTGCTGGCCGGCCAGCCCAATGTGGGCAAGAGCTCGCTGCTCAACGCCCTGGCCGGCGCCGAGCTGGCCATCGTCACCCCCATTGCGGGCACCACGCGCGACCGGGTCAGCGAGACGATCCAGATCGAGGGCGTGCCCATCCACATCACCGACACCGCCGGCCTGCGCGACGACGCGGCCGCCAGCGACGAGGTGGAACGCATCGGCATGGCGCGTAGCTGGGAATCCATCGCCAGCGCGGACGCGGTGCTCTTCCTGCACGACCTGACCCGGCTGCAAGACCCGGCGTACCAGGCCGCCGACGCGGTGATCGCGCAGAAACTGCAGGCGGTGGATCCGGCCCGGCGGATCCAGGTCTTCAACAAGGCCGACAGCGGCACCGAGGCGCTGGCCACCCATCCGGAGGGCGAGGCCGCGCTGGTCATCTCGGCCCGCACGGGACAGGGGCTGGAGGCCCTGCGCCGCCTGCTGCTGGAACGTGCCGGCTGGCAGGCCGCGCCCGAGGGCGTCTACATCGCCCGCACCCGCCATGTGCAGGCCCTGCGCGAGGCGGCCGAGCACCTGGCCCTGGCGGCCGAGCACGCCGACCAGGCCGACGCCGCGCTGGACCTGCTGGCCGAGGAGTTGCGCCTGGCCCACGAGGCCCTGCAGCAGATCACCGGCCGCTTCAGCGCCGACGACCTGCTGGGCGAAATCTTCAGCCGCTTTTGCATCGGCAAGTGAGGCCGCAGGGCCGACGCCGCGGCGTCTTCGCCACGGTGGGGGGCCTTGTCTGGCGGGTGGCTGTCGGCAGACCGTCCTCCGACTGACGGCCTCTCCGGACCCGCGGTCCGGCGCCTAGAGTGTCCCTCTGGCAATACCCCCAAGGGTGAGCAAGGGTGCCCGGCGCGTCCCGGCACCTGCTTGCGGGACACGATGACGAATGTGATTTCCATGGCCCCTGCGGCGGATTCGCGCGCGGGGGCTGCTGCGCTCGCGTCGGGCGGTGCGCTGGCCTGGCCATCCCTGTCGGCGCTGTTGCGGCACATGCGCACCAGCCCCCTCAATCTGGGGCGCAGTCTCACCATGGCGGTCAACCATGTCCGGGCCCGCCGCCTGTGGTCCGGCTTGACGGGGCAGCTGCGCGAGAGCCCGCTGCTGGAGGCGGTCCTCCTGCGCGGAACCGAGGCCTTCACCCCCTTGGTCCGGGAACTGGCGGACCGTCGCCTCAGCCTGGCGGAGCGCTTCGAGGTGTATGCCCTCAGCGTGCAGACGGCAGACCGGCTGCTGAGCGTCACCGCCCAGGAAGAGCTCCGGCAGGGGCGGCGCGTGGTCCTGCTCGCCCAGGATGGCTTCCAGATCGATCTGGGGGTCAACGAGTACAGCATGGAAGAGGGCTTGTGGTCGGTGACGCTGCGCGGTGCCGAGGGCGTGCGCCTGTCCACGGCGAGCCTGAGCTTTCTGCCGGGCGACCGTCTGCTGGTGGGCTGCGTGCAGGGCCCCAAGATGTCGGATGCTCTGGCACTGGGGGAGATCCGGCGCGCGACCCACGCCTTTCATGGCCTGCGGCCGCCGCACCTGGTGCTGGCCGTGCTGAAGGCCCTGGCCCGATGCGGCGGCCAGCAGCTGCTGGGCGTGGACCTGCGGGTCAAGGCGCGCTTGCGGCGCCACAAGCTGCGCCAGGGCTACCACTTCGACTATCGGACCTTCTGGGGCGAGTTGGGTGGCACCTTGAACGGGGACGGCCACTGGGTGCTGCCGCTGGACGACAGCGAGCAGCGGCAGCTGTCCGAGGTGCCGGCCAAGAAGCGCAGCATGTACCGGCGCCGCAACGAATGGCTGGCCAATCTGGCGCCGCGGCTCCGGCCGCATCTCGCACCGTCGCTTCGTCCCCCGGTGGATCGGACCGCAGCCTGACGCCGCCGCCGCCGCGGCCGCATCGCACGCACAATCGGTCGCATGCTTGCGATGGACGCGGTGTCGACATGAGCCTGAGGTCGGGGTCTTTCCCGCGCACCTTCCACGCCTCGCTGCAGCTGCTGCTGACGCGGCGCTTCGGCACCTTCTGGCTGGCCAGCCTGCTGTCCAACATCGGCACCTGGGCCCAGCAGGTGGCGCAGCCCTGGCTGATGCTGTCGCTGGGTGCCTCGCCCTGGCTGCTGGGGCTGGATACCTTCGCCCTGGGCGGGCCGGGCCTGCTGCTGACCCTGCTGGGCGGCGTGCTGGCCGACCGGGCCGACCGCCGGCGGCTGATCGCCACGCTGCAGTCCATCCAGATGCTGTGCCCGCTGCTGATCGTGGGGCTGCTGCTGCACGGGTCCATCCAGCCCTGGATCATCGTGGCGCTCTCTCTGGTGGTGGGCGTGACGGATGCGCTGTCCATGCCCTCCTTCCAGACCATCGTCTCGACCCTGGTGGACCGCCGGCAGCTGCCCACCGGCATCGCGCTCAACACCACGCAGTTCAACCTCTCGCGCATCCTGGGGCCCTCGCTGGCCGGGGTGCTGATGGCCAGCATCGGTGCGGTGGGGGCCTTTGCGGTCAGCGCCGCGTCCTACCTGCCCTTCATCGCAGTGGCGCTGTGGATCCTGCCGCGGGCGACGGTGCAGGCGGTGGCGCCGGCCGAGGGTGGCAGGGATGGCCCGCCGCTGGCCGGTGCGCGCGCGGTGCTGGCCCAGCCGGCGCTGCGTGGCGCGGTGTTGACGGTGCTGGGCGGCAGCCTGCTGTGCAGCCCGTTGCTGACCTTCTGCCCGGTGCTGGTCAAGACGGTGTTCCAGGCAGACGTGGCGCAGTTCAGCCTGACGGTCAGCGCCTTCGGCGCGGGGGGGCTGCTGGGCGGCCTGCTGCTGATGGCGGTGGACCCGGCGCGCGACCGCCGGCCCCTGGCCTCCTGGGCCGCCAGCGGCTTCGCTGCGGTGGTGTTGCTGTCCGCCCTGAACCCCTGGGCCTGGGCGCTGCCGCTGCTGTTCGTGGCTGGCGGGCTGGCGATGACGATGGCCAATGCCTCGGCCAATGCCTGGCTGCAGTCCCAGGCGCCGGCCGCCATCCGGGGCCAGACGGTCAGCCTGTTCATGCTGGCCATGCGCGGCGGCACGGCGCTGGGCGGCCTGCTCACCGGCCTCACGGTCAGCGCCTGGGGCGTGCGCGAGGCGCTGGCCCTGAACGGTCTGCTGGCGCTGCTGGCCCTGGCTGGGGTGCGTCGGGGCTGGTTGGCCGTTCCGCGGCCCACCCTGGCAGGCTGATCACCCGCCCCGGGAGCACGCCCCGAGGTCCGCATCAGGCCGGCTGCCGCTGGGCCCCGAGGGTGAAGCGCCCCACCACCGCATTGAGCTGGGCCGCCTGGCGCTGCAGGCTCTCGGCGGCCGCAGCGCTTTCCTCCACCAGCGCCGCGTTCTGCTGGGTCACGCGGTCGAGTTCGGTGACCGCGTCGTTGACCTGATCGATGCCCTGGGTCTGTTCCTGCGAGGCCGAGGAGATCTCGCTGATGAGGTCGCTCACCTGGCGCACCTGCTGGACGATGGCCCCCATCTGCTCGCCGGCCCGGCCGACCTGGGCGCTGCCGTTGGCCACCCGCTCCACGCTGGCGCTGATCAGCGAGCGGATCTCCTTGGCGGCCTCGGCCGAGCGCTGGGCCAGGGTGCGCACCTCGCCGGCCACCACCGCAAAGCCGCGGCCCTGCTCGCCGGCACGGGCCGCTTCGACGGCGGCATTGAGGGCCAGGATGTTGGTCTGGAAGGCGATGCCGTCAATCACCGCATTGATGTCGGCGATGCGCTGGGAGGACTCCGAAATGTGGGCCATGGTCTCGATCACCTCGTTGACCACCGCACCACCCGCCTGCGCGGAGCTGGCCGCGTGGCTGGCCAACTCGTTGGCCTGGCCCGCGCTCTGGGCCGTGTTCTGGACGGTGCTGGTGAGCTCCTCCATCGAGGCCGCGGTCTGCTGCAGGTTGCTGGCCTGCTCTTCGGTGCGCTGGCTGAGGTTGAGGTTGCCCGAGGCGATCTCGGTGGCGGCGTTCTCGATGGCCGCGGCAGACTGGCTGACGTCGGCCATGGCAGCCTCCATCTTCTGCAGGGCGCTCTTGAGCATCTGCGACACCGGTGTGCTGGCATGGACTTCGTGCACGTCCAGGCACAGCGAGCCGCCCCGGTCGACGCGGCGCACCAGATCGGTCAGTTCGGCGGCCTCGACGGCGGCGCGGTGCAGGCCGACGGCCAGGAAGATCTCGATGCCCGTCTGCACCACCACGTAGATGGCGTGCATCAGGGTCTTGAGCAGGTTGGCCTCCGGCGTGCAATACAGGCCCCAGCCCAGGGCCTGCAGGCGGTCGAACGCCAGGTGGTGCACCGCGAACAGGGCCGCGCCGAGCACGATGGGGCGCCAGTCGCGGTACACCAGCAGCAGGCCCAGCAGGACGAACACGCCGAAGTGGAACTCGATCGTGCCGCGTCCCAGCTGGATGTGCAGCATCACCATGGCGGCGTTGGTCGCGGTCAACGTGAGCTGGGCCAGCCAGCGGCCGCGGGCCAGGGCGAAGGCCGCAGCGCCCAGGGCCAGGAGCAGTCCGCCCAGGCCCGCCGCCAGACCCAGGCCGCCGTAGTACTGACCGATTGCCAGGGCCGCCAACTCACTCGCCACCAGGGTGGACAGCATCACCAGGTCCCCGGTGCGGGCGATCTGGAACAGGTCGGCCTGGCGGGCCGAGGCGGATGGGGCAGCGGAAATCGGCATTTCGAACAATCTTCAGAACATCAGGGGCGCCAAGGGACCGACTGTGTCGGGCAGGCGCCATCCACGGTGCTGTAGGTATCGGCTGATTCGCCGCTCAGTAAAGCTTGATGACATCCTCGCGCCACCGGAGAGCGGTCCGGGGTGACAGACGGTTGATGCGGGGCGACGGACGCATCTTCCCCCGCAGTCCAGGGGATTGGCCCGCCTCGGGAGGACGCTGATAATCGAAAAACCGCAGCCACCACAGGGAGACAGTCGTGGGGCGCGGCTCCTCCACTTTCTGGGACAAGGCCATGTCAATCGAGCAGTTGGTCGAAGCCACCGCGTCGCTGAACGCACCGGACGCCTTTCGCCCCCGTTTTGATGCCAAGCGCTGGGCGCAGTTCGGCAGCTACCTGCAGCAGCACAAGCTGCGCGCCGGCGACATGCTGGTGCGCTTCCACGACCAGGACCGGAACATGTACCTGCTGGAAAGCGGCAATCTGCAGGTCTATGTGCCCGATGACGGCAACCTCGCGCCCAGGCGCCGGCCTGTGGCCATCCTGCGGCCGGGTTCGGTGGTGGGCGAGCCCAGCATGTTCGGCGACACCCCGCGCATGGCCCAGGTCGAGGCCATGTCGCCGGCGGTGGTGTGGGTGCTCACCCGCCCCCGCTTCGAGGAACTGCTGGCCCGGGTGCCCGACCTGGGCATCGAACTGCTGCGCGCCATCGGCGCGGTGATGGCCGAGCGCATGCGCGCCAACCTGGAGCGCGGTCAGCCCATCGTCTGAGCGCCGCCGGCCCGTGGCGGGCGCTCGCCCGGCCCTCAGTGGCCGGAAAAATCCACCAGCGTAAACAGCGGCAGGCCGGCCTCGCGCAGGCGGTCGGAGCCGCCCAGCTCGGGCAGATCCACGATGGCCGCGCCCTCCAGCACGGTGGCGCCCAGCTTCTCCAGCAGGCGCTTGCCGGCCATCATCGTGCCGCCGGTGGCGATCAGGTCGTCCACCAGCAGCACCCGGTCACCCGGCTTGACGGCGTCGGTGTGCAACTCCACCGTGGCGCTGCCGTACTCGAGCTCGTAGGTTTCCTCCACTGTGGTGAAGGGCAGCTTGCCCTTCTTGCGGATGGGCACGAAACCGACGTTGAGCTCGTAGGCCAGCACCGAGCCAATGATGAAGCCGCGCGCGTCCAGGCCGGCGATCACATCGGGCCGCACGTCGAAGTAACGGTGCACGAACTGGTCGATCAGCACCCGGAACACCCGCGGGTTCTGCAGCAGCGGCGTGATGTCGCGGAACTGCACCCCCGGCTCGGGCCAATCCGGCACGGTGCGGATGGTGCTGCGGATCAGTTCGGTGGGTCGGTCCAGCAGGGGGTCGGGGCGAGGCAGGGACATGGTGTTCGGTGCGGGCAGGGGCGGCCCGGCAGGCCAGGGCGGGCCGGCATTGTGCCGCCAAGCGCCCGGCCCCCGTCAACCACGGCGGCGCAGCACCGCCTCAGCCGGTCAGCAGGCGGGTCTCGGCCAGGGCCAGGGCCTCGGGCCGGCCGGAGAGCAGCAGGGTGTCGCCGGCGGTCAGCACGAAGTCGGCCTCGCCGGGCCGCACATGGCCGTCGGCCCCCCGCACCGACACGACATGCACACCCAGGCCGTCCAGCGCCAGCAGGCCCAGCGGGCGCCCCACGCTGACCGCGCCGGGCGGCAGGCTGACGGTGCGCAGCCGGGGCTGCTGGGCCTCACCGGCGCTGTCATCGTCGGCACCGTGGAAGTAGTCGCGCAGCAGGCCGTAGCGTTCGTAGCGGGCGTCCTGCACCAGGCGGATCACCCGGCGCAGCGGCACGCCCACCAGGGCCAGGGCCTGGGAGGCCAGCATCAGCGAGCCTTCCAGGGCCTCGGGCACCACCTCGGTGGCGCCGGCCGCGCGCAGCTTCTCCAGATCGCTGTCGTCCAGCGTGCGCACCACCACCGGCACCTGGGGGGCATGCTGCTGCACCAGGTGCAGCACCTTCAGGGCCGAGGGCGTGTCGTGGTAGCTGATGACCACCGCACTGGCCCGCGAGAGGCCGGCGGCCACCAGACTGGTCAGACGGGCCGCGTCGCCGAAGACCACGCTCTGGCCCGCGGCCGCCGCCTGGCGCACCCGGTCCGGGTCCAGGTCCAGTGCCATGTAGGGGATGTGCTCCTGCTCCAGCAGTCGCGCCAGGTTCTGTCCGCTGCGCCCGTAGCCGCAGATGATGACGTGGGCCTCGGTGCGGATGGCCTTCTTGGCGATGGCGGTCAGCTGCACCGACTGCATCAGCCAGTCGCTGGCCGACAGGCGCATGACGATGCGGTTGCTGTAGAGGATGACGAAGGGCGTGGCCAGCATCGACAGCACCATCGAGGCCAGCACCGGGCTCTGCCAGCGGGCGTCGATGAGGCCATGCTCGCCCCCCAGGGTCAGCAGCACGAAGCCGAACTCGCCGGCCTGGGCCAGGTACAGGCCGGTGCGCAGGGCCACGCCGGGGGTGGCGCGGAACACGCGGGCCAGCGCGGCCGCCAGCGCCGCCTTGGTCAGCACCGGCAGGGTGGTGAGCGTCAGCACCAGCAGCCAGTGGTCCCACACGGGGTGCCAGTCCAGCTTCATGCCGATGGTGATGAAGAACAGACCCAGCAGCACGTCGTGGAAGGGGCGGATGTCGGCCTCCACCTGGTGCTTGTATTCGGTTTCGGCCACCAGCATGCCGGCGACGAAGGCGCCCAGCGCCAGCGAGAGCCCGAAATGCTCGGTCAGCCAGGCCAGGCCCAGGGTGACCAGCAGCAGGTTGAGCATGAACAGCTCTTCGCTCTTGCGCCGCGCGACCAGGGTCAGCCACCAGCGCATGAGCCGCTGCCCGCCCATCAGCAGCAGCGTCAGCAGGACCACCGCCTTGACCAGGGCGCTGCCCAGGGCCGTCACCAGGCCCTCGCCGCCACTGCCCAGGGCCGGGATGAGCACCAGCAGCGGCACCACGGCCAGATCCTGGAACAGCAGCACGCCCATCACCCGCCGGCCGTGCTCGCTCTCCAGCTCCAGCCGTTCGGCCATGAGCTTGACCACGATGGCGGTGGAGGACATGGCCATGGCCGCGCCCAGCACGAAGGCGCCCTGCCAGCCCAGGTCCCAGGGCAGGCCGAACCAGGCGGTGGCGCTGGTCAGCATCAGGTTGCCCAGCACGGCGCCCAGCACGGTCAGCACCACCTGGGTCAGGCCCAGGCCGAACACCAGGGTGCGCATGCTCCGGAGCTTGGGCAGATTGAACTCCAGCCCGATGGCGAACATCAGGAACACCACGCCGAACTCGGCCAGATTGGCCATGGCGCTGGAATCCTTGGCCACGGCCAGGGCATTGGGGCCGATCAGCACGCCCACGGCCAGGTAGCCCAGCATGGGCGGGAGCTTGAGCAGGCGGCAGCCCACCACCCCCAGCACGGCGGCGATCAGGTACAGCAGGACGACTTCGAGCGTGGTGGCCATCGGCGGGAGGGATGCGGGAGACCGGCCAAGCGCCGGCCGGACGGGGCGCCTAAAATGCGCTGCCCCATTCTGAATCAGACCAGCCCCTTGAACGCACGCTCTTCCTTCGAACCCGAACGCGCCCTGCAGCTGGCGCGCGACGCCGTCACCGTCGAGGCCCAGGCCCTGCTGGCGCTGCGCGACCGGCTGGGCGAGGCCTTCGTGCAGGCGGTGCAGGCCATGCTGGACAGCAGCCACCGCGTGGTGGTGATGGGCATGGGCAAGAGCGGCCATGTGGGCCGCAAGATCGCCGCCACCCTGGCTTCCACCGGCACGCCGGCCTTCTTCGTCCATCCCGGCGAGGCCTCGCATGGCGACCTGGGCATGGTGATGCCGGGCGACACCGTGATCGCCCTGTCCAATTCGGGCGAGAGCGGCGAGATCAACGCCATCCTGCCGGCCCTGCGCCGCCTGGGCGTGCGCCTGGTGGCCGTGACTGGCAAGCCCGAGTCGACGCTGGCCCGCCACGCCGACATCGTGCTGGATTCCTCGGTCGCGCAGGAGGCCTGCCCGCTGAACCTGGCGCCCACGGCCAGCACCACGGTGCAGATCGCCCTGGGCGACGCGCTGGCCGTGGCCCTGCTGGATGCGCGCGGTTTCCGCGAGGAGGACTTCGCGGCCTCCCACCCCGGCGGCGCCCTGGGCCGCAAGCTGCTGATGCATGTGCGCGACCTGATGCGCACCGGCGACCAGGTGCCGCGCGTCGGCCCCGAGGCCAGCTTCAGCGAGACGATGCGCGAGATGTCGCGCACCGGCCTGGGCGCCACGGCCGTGGTCGAGGGCGACCGGGTGCTGGGCATCTTCACCGATGGCGATCTGCGCCGCCGCATCGAAGCGGGCGAGGAGCTGCGCACCCGCTGTGCGAAGGACCTGATGCATCCTTCGCCCAAGCTGATCCGGGCCGACGCGCTGGCCGTGGATGCGGCCGAACTGATGGAGCGCCACCGCATCACCAGCGTGCTGGTGGTCGAGGACGACGGCCGTCTGGTCGGCGCGCTCAACAGCAACGACCTGATGCGTGCCAAGGTGATCTGAGATGGTCCAGCCTGCCCTGCGTTTTCCGCCCGAGCTGCTGGTGCGCGCCCAGGGGGCAGGACTGGGTGTCAAGGTCGCGCTGTTCGATGTGGATGGCGTGCTGACCGACGGCAGCGTCTTCATCGGCGAGCAGGGCGAGGTCTTCAAGGCCTTCTCCACCCTGGATGGCCACGGCCTGAAGCTGCTGGCCCAGGCGGGCATCGAGCCGGTGATCATCACCGGCCGGGATTCGGCGGCGGTGCGTCGCCGTGTGGCCGATCTGGGCCTGCGCCATGCACTCTATGGCGTGAAGGACAAGCTGGCCGCGGCCACGCCGCTGCTGGCCTCGCTGGGGGCGGACTGGTCCGAGGCGGCGGCCATCGGCGACGACTGGCCCGATCTGCCTCTGCTGACGCGCGCGGCCTTCGCCTGCGCGCCGGCCAACGCCCATGCCGAGGTGAAGGCGGTGGCCCACCACGTCACGGCCGTGCCCGGCGGCCAGGGCGCGGCACGCGAGTTCTGCGACCTGCTGTTGATGGCATCCGGCCGCTACGGCGAGCTCTTCCACGGCCATCTGCAGACACTGGATGGCCGCTGACATGGCCGCACCAGGTCTTCAGCGCGGCAAGGCGGACGGCCGATGAGCGGCGAGCTGCACCTGCCCGACCTGCCCGAGGTGCCGGTCAGCCTGGGCAAGGATCCCGGCGCCCCATGTCAGCCGCGGCTGGCCTGGCGGGCCCGTCTGGGCAGCCTGGCAGGCACCGCCCTGCCCCTGTTCACCATGGCCGTGCTGGCCGCCGGAACCTGGTGGCTGGTGAAGAACGCGCCCCAGGCCGAGACGGCCCGCCCTGCGGGCAGCGTGCGTCACGTGCCCGATTACCAGGTGGAGCATTTCACGCTGGAGCGTTACGACGCCCAGGGCCGCCCGACCACCCGCATCGAGGGTGAGCATTCGCGGCACTACCCCGACACCGACGAGATCGAGATCGACACCGTCCACGTGTTGTTCTACCACCCGGACGGCCGGGTGACCCGGGCCACGGCACGCGAGGCGCTGGCCTCGGGCGATGGCAGCAAGGTGCAGTTGATGGGCGCAGCCCATGTGATCAGCACCAGCACTTCGGGCGACACGGTGACCATGCTGGGCGAGGAACTGACCGCCGAGCCCAAGCAGCGGCGGGTGTCCTCGGACAAGCCGGTGTCGGTTCGCCAGGGCAGCACCGAGGTGACGGCCGACGCCTTCAGCTACGACCAGGCCAGCGGTCTGCTCACCCTCAAGGGCCACACCCGCGCGGTGCTGGTGCCGCGTGCCGCCAGCGCGGCGCAGCGCTGACATCCGTCGCGGCGCCTGAGCGGCGCCGCCTCTTGCGCATCCCGCCAAAAAGCAAAATGCCCCGGCTTGCCGGGGCATTCTTCAATGACAGCGCAGGGCTGTCTGGCGATCAGTAGCCGCCGCGGCCACCGCCGCCGCCACTGCGGCCACCGCCGCCGTAGGGGCTGCGACCACCGCCGCCGCCGTAGCCGCCGCCGCCGTAGGGGCTGCGACCACCGCCGCCGCCACCGAAGCCGCCGCGGCTGCCGCCGCCGCCGAAGCCGCCCGGACGCTCTTCACGGGGACGGGCCTCGTTGACCACGATGTTGCGGCCTTCCAGGGGCTGACCGTTCATGCCGTTGATGGCGGCCTGGGCTTCAGCGTCCGAGCCCATTTCCACAAAGCCGAAGCCCTTGGAACGACCGGTTTCACGGTCCATCATCACCTTGGCAGAGGTGACGTTGCCGAATTCGGCGAACGCTTGTTGCAGGGAATCGTCGCGCACGCTGTAGGCGAGGTTGCCGACGTAAAGCTTGTTTCCCATGGGGGAAGCTCCTTTCAATCACCAAGAGACCATGTGGAGCTTCAACCCAGCGTGAACCATCAAGCGAAGGTGCCGCGTCCAGACACAGCATTCATCACCCGTCTTGACAACGGGTTGCGAGGCATTATGAACACAAAAGGTTCCGAAGAGTAAAGGGGTCAACGGCAATCTGTTGTTTTGATGCCCCGATGACCTGGGGGGTGGATGGAATTCGGCGTTCGGGCCTCCCCGCCGACAAGTTCTCGCTGCGAAAAACCCACACTTGCCCCCAGAATCGACCGCATGGACCTGATCAAGCCCCTGATTGCGCTGCTGGCGATCGTCAACCCGATCGGGGCAGTGCCGTTTTTCATCCACTTCACGCAGGGCCTGACGCCCCAGGAGCGGCGGCGCACGATCCGGGTCAGCTCGCTGACCGCCTTCGCGGTCATCGCCGTCAGCGCCATCGCGGGCTTGAAGATCATCGCCTTCTTCGGCATCTCGGTGGCGTCCTTCCAGGTGGGCGGCGGCATGCTGCTGCTGGTCTCCTCGCTGAACATGCTGAACGCCAAACCGGGCGAGAGCCGTCCCGGCGATGTGGACCAGGGGCGCGCGAAGGCCGAGTCCGGGGCCTCGGTGGCGGTGGTGCCGCTGGGCATCCCTCTGCTGACCGGCCCGGCCACCATCTCGACCATGGTGATCTACGCCGAGAAGACCCGCACCTTCTGGGAGCACGCGGTGCTGGTGGGCTATGGCGTGGTGATCGGCGCGGCCACGTTTCTCGCCTTTTCGGCCGCCGGTCGCATCGCCCGGGTGCTGGGCCAGACCGGCATCAACGTGATGGTGCGGCTGATGGGCCTGATCCTGGCGGCCATGGCGGTGGAGCTGCTGGCCGACGGGCTGGGTGTGCTCTTCCCGGTGCTGGCCTCGCACGGCCGCTGAGCCGGCGCGGCGCCCGGGCTCAGGGGCCGCTGCGCCAGACGGCGGCGGCGGCGTCGAACAGGGTGTCCAGGGCGGCAGCCCGGGCCGGGTCGTCCTGGCGGTCCAGGGCGCCCAGGGACAGCGTGGTGTCCAGGCGGTGTTCGCGGGAGACGGCCAGCCCGCCCACATGGGCCTCGCGCAGGGCCACCGCCTCCCGCGCCAGGCTCAGGCCGAAGCCGGCGCGCACCAGATCCAGCATCGAGGCCTCCTGGTCCACCCGGGCGACGGTGGCGCGGGCGCGCCCACCGAAGACCGGCCGCAGCAGCGCGTGGTGCACCGATTCCCTGGGCGTGTCGATCCAGGGCAGGGTGGCCAGGTCCTCCCACTGCCGGCCCTCCAGCCGCGACTGCCAGCCGCGCGGGGCCACCACCACGTAGCGCACCGGGGCCAGGGTCTGCACCCGCCAGCCGGGCCCCTCCACCTCGCCCAGGAAGAAGCCCAGATCCACCCGCCCGTCCTGCACCTCGCGCAGCACGCTGCCCGAGATGCCGTGGCGCAGCTCCGGGTGCAGCTGCGGGCCGCGTTCGCGCACGGCGCGCAGGAATTCGCCCAGCCGGATGGCCGGCGGATCCAGGATGGTGCCCACCACCACCGGCACGGCCGGGGTGGGCTGGCCATCCACCGGCGCGGCACGGGCCAACTGGGCGAAGCGCTCGGCGGCCTGCACCGTGTCGCGCGCCGCCGGCAGCAGGCGCTCACCCTCGGCACTCAGGCGCAGGCCGCGGCCCGTGCGCTGGGTCAGCACCTGGCCGATGCGGGCCTCCAGCGCGGAGAGCTGCATGGACAGGGCCGAGGGGCTGCAATGCAGCGCGTCGGCGGCCCGGCCGAGCGTGCCCTGGTCGGCGATGGCCACCAGGGCCTGGAGCTGGCGCAGGTCGGCACGCATGCGATTTCAGGAATATTGAAATGAGAATCGGGGCAGAAGTGTGCTCAGCCCTGGATACTTTGCCTAGAGTGTGCCGCAGGAGACAAGTCAAATTGAAATCAAACACCGCTTCCACGGCCCGCACGCCGGGCCCTGTCCAGGATTTCGATGTCGTCATCGTCGGTGCGGGCACCGCAGGTTGCCTGCTGGCCAACCGGCTGTCGGCCGATCCGACCTGCCGGGTGCTGCTGATCGAGGCCGGCGGCAAGGACGACTACCTCTGGATCCACATCCCGGTGGGTTATCTCTACTGCATCGGCAACCCGCGCACCGACTGGCTCTACCAGACCGATGCCGACCCGGGCCTCAACGGCCGGCGCCTGCGCTACCCGCGCGGCAAGGTGCTGGGCGGCTGCTCCAGCATCAACGGCATGATCTACATGCGCGGCCAGTCGCGCGACTACGACCGCTGGGCCGAGCAGGTGGGCGATGCGGCCTGGCGCTGGGAGGAATGCCTGCCCGCCTTCCTGGCCCATGAAGATCACTGGCGGGGTGCCAGCGAGCACCACGCGGCGCCGGGCTTCGATCCCAAGGGCGCGCGCGCCGGTGGCGAGTGGCGGGTCGAGCGTCAGCGCTTGTCCTGGAAGATCCTGGACGCCTTCTCTGCCGCGGCCCAGGAGGCCGGCATTCCGGCCACCGAGGACTTCAACCGTGGCAACAACGAGGGCGTGGGCTATTTCGAGGTCAACCAGCGCAGTGGCTGGCGCTGGAATGCGGCCAAGGCCTTCCTGAAGCCGGCCCTGCTGCGCGACCACCGCGACAACCTGCAGGTCTGGACCGGTGCCACCGTCAGCCGCCTGCTGATCGACACCGATGCCGACGGTGCACCGCGCGTCACCGGGGTGGAGGCGCTGCCGCTGGGCGGCGGTGCGCCGCTGGTGGCGCGGGCCCGCCAGGAGGTGGTGATGGCCGCCGGCGCGGTGGGCACGCCGTCCATCCTGCAGCGCTCCGGCGTGGGCGAGGGCGCCTTCCTGCACGGCCTGGGCATCACCCCGGTGCACGAGCTGCCCGGCGTGGGCGGCAATCTGCAGGACCACCTGCAGATCCGCGCGGTCTTCCAGGTCGATGGGGTGCCCACGCTCAACACCCTGGCCCAGACCTGGTGGGGCAAGGCCCGCATCGGCCTGGACTATGCGCTGCGCCGCCGCGGCCCGATGAGCATGGCGCCGTCGCAGCTGGGGGCCTTCACCCGCTCGTCGGAACGTTACGCCTGGCCCAATGTGCAGTACCACGTGCAGCCGCTGTCGCTGGAGGCCTTCGGCGAGCCGCTGCACAGCTTCAACGCCTTCACGGCCAGCGTCTGCAACCTCAACCCGAGCTCCCGTGGCCGCATCCAGATCACCTCGGCCGATCCAGAGGCCGCGCCGTCCATCCTGGCCAACTACCTCAGCACCGAGGAAGACCGCCAGGTCGCGGCCGACTCGCTGCGCCTGACCCGCCGCATCGCCGCCATGCCCTCGCTGGCACCCTACCGTCCGCGGGAGGTCAAGCCCGGCGTGCAGTACCAGAGCGACGAGGATCTGGCGCGTCTGGCCGGGGACATCGGCACCACCATCTTCCATCCGGTGGGCACCTGCAAGATGGGCCGCCCGGACGATCCGCTGGCCGTGGTGGACAGCCGCCTGCGCGTGCGCGGCCTGCGTGGGTTGAGGGTGGCTGACGCTAGCGTGATGCCCTCGATCACCAGCGGCAACACCAACTCGCCCACGCTGATGATTGCGGAGCGGGCGGCCGGCTGGATCCGCCAGGACCGGGGTTAGCCCTGATGTGCCTCAAGCCCCCGCGCCATTAAAGTGCATGCACTCTCAGCGATAAGCCCCTGCGTGGTGCGCTGCTGTAGGGGGCCGAGGAGACAAAAACCGTTGGGCTGAGACTCAGAACTCAAGCCAGCCCATCCGGCAGGTCCGACAACCGGAACCTGACCGGGCCGTCACAATGTGACAATCAAGGGCGCCAGCCACCGCTGGCGCCCTTGTTCATTTCCGGCGTGCACAGCGCCTTTGTTTCGCGCTTGCGCACCTGACGATGTGGGATTTGCTGCTGGTGGCGGCCGCCTCCGGGCTGGCCGGTTGTGTCGATGCCATCGTGGGCGGTGGCGGCTTGATCCTGGTGCCGGCGCTGTTCGCCACCTATCCTGCCGCCCCGCCGGCCACGCTGATGGGCACCAACAAGGGCGGGGCCATCTGGGGCACGGCCTGGGCCGCAGGCCAGTTCGCCCGACGGGTGCAGCTGCGCTGGGCCGCCCTGGGGCCGGCGGTGGGCGCGGCCCTGCTGGGCAGTCTGGTCGGTGCCTGGACGCTGACCCTGGTGCACGCCGAGAGCCTGCGTCGCGCCCTGCCCTTCGTGCTGGCGGCCATCCTGCTCTACACCCTGGTCCGCAAGGATCTGGGCCGGGTCCACGCACCGCGCCTGGCCGGACGTGCCGAGGCCCTCACGGCCAGCGCCATCGGCCTGGCCATCGGCTTCTACGACGGCTTCTTCGGCCCGGGCACCGGCAGCTTCTTCGTGTTCCTGTTCGTGCGCGTGCTGGGCTACGACTTCCTCAATGCCTCGGCCGCCGCCAAGTTGCTCAACACCGCCACCAACGCGGCGGCGCTGGCGCTGTTCATCACCAAGGGCCACATCTGGTGGCAGGTGGCGGCGTTGCTGGCGGCGGCCAATGTGGCCGGCAGCCTGCTGGGCACCCGCCTGGCCCTGCGCCATGGCGCCGGCTTCGTGCGCGGCGTGTTCATCGTCGTGGTCAGCCTGTTGATTCTCAAGACCGGCTGGGACGCGTTCGGGCACTGAGGTCCGCCCATGAAAAAGGGCCGCCCCGTGGGGCGGCCCTGCGTCTGGCAGCGCAGCGGGCTCAGGCGCGGCGGGCGGCCTTCACCTTCAGGCGCCAGGCGTGCAGCAGCGGCTCGGTGTAGCCGCTGGGCTGGGCCAGACCCTTGAAGACCAGGTCCAGCGCCGCGCGGTAGGCGAAGCTGGTCTCGGCGTGGCCGGCCATCGGCAGGTACAGCGGGTCGCCGGCGTTCTGCTGGTCCACCTTGGCGGCCATGCGTTCGAAGGTCTCGCGCACCTGGGCCTCGCTCACCACGCCGTGGTGCAGCCAGTTGGCCACGTGCTGGCTGGAGATGCGCAGCGTGGCGCGGTCTTCCATCAGGCCGATGTCGTTGATGTCGGGCACCTTGGAGCAGCCCACGCCCTGGTCGATCCAGCGCACCACATAGCCCAGGATGCCCTGGATGTTGTTGTCGATCTCCTGCTGGCGCTCGGTGGCGCTCCAGGTGGCTTGGGCCACCACGGGGATGGTCAGCAGGTCGTTCAGCAGCTTCTCGTGCAGGCCGCTGGTGGCCATGCTGGCGGCCTCGGCTTCCAGCGTCTGCTGCACCTCGGCCACGCTGACCTGGTGGTAGTGCAGCGCGTGCAGGGTGGCGGCGGTGGGGCTGGGCACCCAGGCGGTGTTGGCGCCGGCCTTGGGGTGGCCGATCTTCTGCTTGAGCATCTCGGCCATCAGGTCGGGCATGGCCCACATGCCCTTGCCGATCTGGGCGCGGCCGCGCAGGCCGCACTGCAGGCCGATCAGCACGTTGCGGCGCTCGTAGGCGGCGATCCAGGCGCTGCCCTTGATATCGCCCTTGCGCATCACCGGGCCGGCCAGCATGGCGGTGTGCATCTCGTCGCCGGTGCGGTCCAGGAAGCCGGTGTTGATGAAGGCCACGCGGCTGGCGGCCGCTGCGATGCAGGCCTTCAGGTTGACCGAGGTGCGGCGCTCCTCGTCCATGATGCCCAGCTTGACGGTGCTGGGCGGCAGACCCAGCAGCTGCTCGACGCGGCCGAACAGCTCGTTGGCGAAGGCCACTTCGGCCGGGCCGTGCATCTTGGGCTTGACGATGTAGACCGAGCCCGTGCGCGAGTTGGTGATGCCGTTCTGGCCATGGCGCTGCAGGTCGTGCATGGCGATGGCGGTGGTGATCACCGCGTCCATGATGCCCTCGGGTATCTCGCGGCCCTCGGCGCCCCACAGGATGGCCGGGTTGGTCATCAGGTGGCCGACATTGCGCACGAACATGAGGCTGCGGCCGTGCAGGGCGACGGTGCCCTGGCCGCTCGGCGCGGTGTAGACGCGGTCGGCGTTCAGGCGGCGGGTGAAGGTGCTGCCGCCCTTGCTCACTTCCTCGGTCAGCGTGCCCAGTTGGATGCCCAGCCAGTTGCGGTAGGCCAGCACCTTGTCCTCGGCATCCACCGCGGCGACGGAGTCTTCCAGGTCCAGGATGGTGGACAGGGCGGCTTCCATGATGATGTCGCTCACGCCGGCGGCATCGCTCTGGCCGATCGGGGTGCTGCGGTCGATCTGGATGTCCAGGTGCAGGCCGTGGTGTGCCAGCAGCACGCTCTTGGGCGCGGCGGCCTCGCCCTGGTAGCCCACCAGCTGGGCCGGGTTGGCCAGGCCGGTGTGGGTGCCGTTCTTCAGCTTGACCACCAGCTGGCCGGCCTCGATGGCGTAGCCGGCGGCGTCCACATGGCTGGCGCTGACCAGCGGCGCGGCCTGGTCCAGCACCTGGCGGGCGAAGGCGATGACCTTGGCGCCGCGCACCGGGTTGTAGCCGCGGCCCTTCTCGGCGCCGTCGGTCTCGGGGATGGCGTCGGTGCCGTACAGCGCGTCGTACAGGCTGCCCCAGCGCGCGTTGGCGGCGTTCAGCGCGTAGCGGGCGTTCAGGATGGGCACCACCAGTTGCGGTCCGGCCTGCACGGCCAGCTCGGCGTCCACATTGGCGGTGGTGGCGCTCACGCTGGCCGGCTCGGGCACGATGTAACCGATCTTCTCCAGGAAGGCGCGGTAGGCCGGCATGTCGGTGATGGGGCCCGGGTGGGCGCGGTGCCAGGCGTCCATCTCGGCCTGGATGCGGTCGCGCTCGGCCAGCAGGGCGGCGTTCTTGGGCGCCAGATCGGCGACGATCTTGTCGAAGCCGGCCCAGAAGGTGGCCGTGTCCACGCCGGTGCCCGGCAGCACCTCGTCCTCGACGAAGCGGAAGAGTTCGGTGGCCACCTGCAGGCCGTGGATGGGGGTGCGTGCGTTCATATCGTCACCTCGGGTCGGTCAGAGAAGAAAGAGGAAGGGAAACGGGGTGCGGCCTCAGGCCGCGGGAAAGAAGTCCAGCACGTCGCGCAGGCTGTGGCCGATGCGCGTGGGTTCGGTGCCCAGCCGTTCCAGCGGGCCGCCGGCGCGGTTCACCCACAGCGTGGTGAAGCCGAACCAGGTGGCGCCGACGGCGTCCCAGCCATTGCTGGAGACGAAGAGGATCTCGCGGGCGGGCAGTTGCAGCGCGTCCAGGCCCACCTGGTAGGCGGCCGGGTCGGTCTTGAAGCGGCGCGTTTCATGCACGCTCAGCACCGGGTCCAGCAGGCCGCCGAAGCCGGCGCTGCGCACCGCGATGGCCAGCATCTCCGGGTCGCCGTTGGACAGGATGCCGGCGCGCACGCCGCGCGCTTTCAGCGCCTGCAGCACCTCGCGGTTCTCCGGAAAGGCCGACAGGTGCCGGTACTCGTTCATCAGCCGGTCCTCGGCCTCTGGCGCCAGCGCCAGGCCCAGCTTCTCGGCGCTGAACTGCAGGGCACTGCGGGTCAGGGTCCAGAAGGGCTGGTAGGTGCCGCTCATCGACACCAGCCGGGTGTATTCGATCTGCTTGTCGCGCCAGAGCTGGGCCAGGCGTTCGCCCGCGCCCGGAAACAGCTGCTCGGCCAGCAGCCCGACGCTGTACACGTCGAACAGGGTGCCGTAGGCATCGAAGAGCACGGCACGGGGCTGGGGGCGCTTTTCCATGTCGCCAATCTATTCGATACTTGGCAGAACATTGATAGCCGCAAAGTCGATTGATTCGTGACAAAAAGGTTCGAATCGTCGACCATCCCGCCATGGACCGCCTCAAGCAGATGGAAACCTTCGTGGCCGTGGCCACCCGCGGCTCGCTCAGCGCGGCCGCCCAGGCCGAAGGCGTGGCGCCGGCCATCATCGGTCGGCGCATGGACGCGCTGGAGGCCCGGCTGGGGGTCAAGCTGCTGACCCGGACCACCCGGCGCATCACCCTCACGCACGAGGGCAGCGCCTTTCTGGAGGATTGCCAGCGCCTGATCACCGACTTCAACAACGCCGAGGCCAGCGTGTCCGAAGGTGGCGTCAAAGCGAGTGGTCACTTGCGACTGACCGCGCCGGCCGGCTTCGGGCGTCGCCATGTGGCGCCGCTGGTGCCGGCCTTCCTGGCCGAGCACCCGGACGTGACGCTGTCCTTGAACCTGTCCGACCGGGTGGTGGACATCGTCAACGAGGCGGTGGACTGCGCGGTGCGGGTGGGTGACCTGCCGGATTCGCGCCTGGTCAGCGTGCGCCTGGCCGACAACCGCCGCCTGTGTGTGGCGGCACCCGCCTACCTGGCCCGGGCCGGTCAGCCGCAGCATCCGTCCGAGCTGCTGCGGCACGAATGCCTGACGCTGAGCTCCGACGCCAGTCAGACCCGCGGCTGGGCCTTCCGCATCGATGGCGAAGTGCAGTACCTGCGCCCGCGCGGCCGGCTGGACTGCAGCGACGGCCAGGTGCTGCACGAGTGGTGCCTGCAGGGCCTGGGCATTGCCTGGCGCAGCACCTGGGAGGTGCAGGCCGACCTGGCGGCCGGCCGGCTGGTGAGCGTGCTGGACGACTTCGCGGCGCCGCCCAACGGCATTTACGCCGTCTTCCCCAGCGCCCGCCACCTGGCGTTGCGGGTGCGGTTGTGGATCGACTTTCTCAAGCACAACTACGGCGACGCCGCCTACTGGGGAGGGCGCTGAGCCGGGACGCTGTTTTGCGCTTTCCCCTTGCGGTCGACCCGACCGGCCTGCTAGCCTGGGGCTGGCATGTGCCGCAGGTCTGCAAGGAGACGCCAATGATGGACAAGGTTCAGATGGAAATGGCCAAGACGCTGTGGGAGCAATCCCGCGCGGCCGCACGGCAGGCGCAGGACGCCTGGGCCATGGTGCTGAAGTCCCAGCAGACCCTGCTCAACTCCATGCGGCCCGCCGGGGCCCCCTTCGCGATGGCGGCTGACCAGTTCGAGAAGCTGGTGCAGTTCCAGGCGGAGCAGCAACAGGCGGCGGTGGCCTTTCTCGAGAAGGTGTCGGCCGACTACGCCAAGCTGCTGGAGCAGCAGAAGAAGTGAGCGTGCGCTGGGCCGCCGGTGCTTCGGGGGCCGCGATGAAAAAAGCCCGGCTTCGGCCGGGCTTGGTCGTTCAGGCGCCGTCAACGCCTCACTTGGCGCTCAGGCATTCCTTCATGAAGGCCTTGCGCTCGGCGCCGGCCAGGTTCTTGGCCTTGGCGTCGGCGTTGCAGGTCTTCATCTTTTCCTGCTGGGCCGTCTTGGCCGAACCGGAGGCCGCCGCCGCCGGTGCCTTGGCGCTCAGGCATTCCTTCATGAAGGCCTTGCGCTCGGCGCCCTTCTTGTCCGCGGCCTGCTCGTTGCAGGCGGCCATCTTGCTCTGCTGGGCCGTCTTGGCCTTGGGGGCGGAAGCGGCGGAGGCGGCCGGAGCGGCCGAGGTTTGTGCCATGGCCAGACCAGCGACGCAAGTCAGGGCGGCAGCCAGGATGAAGTGCTTCATGAAGTCCTCTGCTTTGGGAGTGGTGGGTCGGACAGTGCCGCAACTGCATGACACCGTCCTGACCATTTCAACGCGGCAGGCCCCGTCCCGTTGACCCTCCTGTGGGGGAGGCGCCTCAGCCGGCCTGGGGATGCTCGGTTCAGAGGATGCGTTGCGGGTGCCGCAGGGCCTCGTGGGCGTCGTGCAGCCGGCGCACCAGCACCCGGATGAAGCCGCTGTCGAAGCGGTGGCGGGTGCGCTCGCTGAGCTGTTCCAGCGCGTCGGGCGTGAAGGAGATCGTGGTGCAGGGCTCGCTCACCACCACGTCGGCCGAGTGCTTGCGCAGCTCGGCGCTGGGCGCCAGGTAGGCCAGTTCGCCCACCGAGGTGCCGGCGCCGAAGCTGGCGACCTTCTGGCCGTCGCGGAAGACCTCCACCTCGCCCTGGGCGATGATGTGGAAGCGCCGCCCCTCCTGCCCCACCTTGTAGATGTGGTGGCCCAGCGGAAAGCGCTGCCAGCGGGCACGGTGCACCACCTCCCACAGCTCCACGTCGCCGAATCCGGTGAAGAAGTCCAGGCTGCGCAACAGGGTGAAACGTTCCGAGTCCAGCACCCGCTGCAGCGGGCCGCGGGGCACTTCGTTGTGGGTGATCAGGGCCGAGAGCTGGTTGGCGAAGCTGTCCCAGTCCGCCGGCCGGTCCTCGGCCTTCTTGGCCAGCGCCCCGCGGATGACCCGGTCCAGCGCCTCGGTCACGCCTTCGCGGCTGCCCACCAGCGTGTCGGGCTCGCGGTGCCAGATCATGTTGAGCAGCGCGCCCTGGTTGTCGGCCTCGAAGGGCGGGCGGCCGGCCACCAGGTGGTAGAGCACCGCGGCCAGGGAATAGATGTCGGCCCGGCAATCCACGGCGGCGCCATCGAGCTGCTCGGGCGAGATGTAGGCCAGGGAGCCGACCCGGTGGACCTGGGTCTGGTCCGAGCCCAGGTCCAGCACGCTGCCGAAGTCGCTGATTTTCAGCTCGGTGATGTCGTCGCCGTCGGTGGTGACCAGGATGTTGGCCGGCTTCACGTCGCGGTGCACCAGGCCCTGGCGGTACATGTAACCCAGGGCCATCGCGCACTTGAAGCCGACTTCCACCACCTGCTCCAGCGACAGCAGGCGCTCGGGGGTGCAGAAGTGCCGCAGCGTGACGCCCGGCACGTACTCCATCACCAGGTAGCGGGAATCGGGCTCTTCCACCGCGTCGAGCAGCTGCACCACGTTCGGATGGTTGAGCTTGCCCACCAGGGCGGCCTCGGCGGCGAAGAAGCGGTTGGAAAAGCGCGTCTCCACCTCGGTGGCATGGGGGCGGGCCTGCACCCGCTTGATCGCCACCGGCCGGTCGTTGAAGCGGTCGTGCGCCAGGAAGACCTCGCTCGTGGCGCCCGTGCCCAGGCGCGACGCCACCCGGTACTTGCCGATGGACGCCGGCAGGTCCGGCTGCAGCGCCAGGGTCACGGTGGACTCGTGGCGGCCGGAGCGGGTGGGGTTGGAGCGGGTGGTCGAGACGGTCGAGGACATGGGCGCGCGCCCGGGCGGAGCGTCATGCAGGAACATCTAATGTGCCAGCACTCGGATCGGGCCAGCAATGGAACAGAGCGGTCCCCGCCCGGCTTTTCGACAGGCGCAACCTTAGAATCCGCCCATGATCCAAGCCAAGGCAGAGCTCCAGCGCGCGCTGGCCGCTGCGGTCGCGCAGCTGGCCCCTGACGCCGCCCTCACCCCCCAATTCGAATCGCCCAAGCAGGCCGCCCATGGCGACCTGGCCATCACCGTGGCGATGCAGCTGGCCAAGCCGCTGCGTTCCAACCCCCGCGCCGTGGCCGAGCAGCTGGTGGCCGCGCTCAAGGCTCAGCCCGCGTTCGAGCGCTGGGTGTCGTCGCTCGAGATCGCCGGCCCCGGCTTCATCAACCTGCGCCTCGCGCCGGCGGCCAAGCAGGCCGTGGTGGCCGAGGTGCTGGCGGCCCCCGACGCCTTCGGCCGTCAGCCGGCCAACGGTCAGAAGCTGATGGTGGAGTTCGTCTCGGCCAACCCCACCGGCCCGCTGCACGTGGGCCATGCCCGCCAGGGCGCGCTGGGCGACAGCCTGTGCCACCTGTTCCAGACCCAGGGCTGGGACGTCACCCGCGAGTTCTATTACAACGACGCGGGCGTGCAGATCGCCACCCTGGCCAATTCCACCCAGTGCCGCATCAAGGGCCTCAAGCCCGGTGACGCCGGTTGGCCCGAAAGTGCCTACAACGGCGACTACATTGCCGACATCGCCGCCGATTTTTTGGCCAAGAAGACGGTCAAGGCCGACGACCGCGAGTTCACTGCCTCGGGTGATCCGGACGATCTGGACGGCATCCGCCAGTTCGCCGTGGCCTACCTGCGTCACGAGCAGGACCTGGACCTGCAGGCCTTCAGCGTGCAGTTCGACAACTACTACCTCGAGTCCAGCCTCTACACCAGCGGCCGGGTCGAGAAGACCGTCAAGGCCCTGGTCGACGCCGGCAAGACCTACGAACAGGACGGCGCGCTGTGGCTGCGCTCCACCGACTACGGGGACGACAAGGACCGCGTGATGCGCAAGTCCGACGGCTCCTACACCTATTTCGTGCCGGACGTGGCCTACCACATCGCCAAGTGGGAGCGCGGCTTCACCAAGGTCATCAACTGCCAGGGCACCGACCACCACGGCACCATCGCCCGGGTGCGCGCCGGCCTGCAGGGCGTGGGTCTGGGCATCCCCCAGGGCTACCCCGACTACGTGCTCAACACCATGGTGCGGGTGATGCGCAACGGCGCCGAGGTCAAGATCAGCAAGCGCGCGGGCAGCTACGTCACGCTGCGCGACCTGATCGACTGGACCAGCCGCGACGCGGTGCGCTTCTTCCTGATCAGCCGCAAGGCCGACACCGAGTTCACCTTCGACATCGACCTGGCGCTCAAGCAGAACGACGAGAACCCGGTGTTCTACGTCCAGTACGCCCATGCCCGCATCTGCTCGGTGCTGGCCCAGGGCGCCACCCAGGGCCTGTCGCCCGAGGGGGCCGACCTGACGCTGCTGACCGCGCCGGCCGAGCTGGCGCTGATGCTCAAGCTGGCCGAGTACCCCGAGATGCTCACGTCGGCGGCGGCCTCGCTGGCCCCGCACGACGTGGCCTTCTACGTGCGTGACCTGGCCTCGGCCTTCCACAGCTACTACGCGGCCGAGCGCTTCCTGGTGGAGGACAAGGCCCTGGCGCAAGCCCGTCTGGCCCTGCTGTCGGCCACGCGCCACGTGCTGCGCAACGCGCTGGCGGTGCTGGGCGTGAGCGCACCAGAATCCATGACTCGCGCGGAACAACAGGAGAACGCATGAAGTTCGGCAGCGGTGCCCGTCGGCAGGCACAGCGGGGTGGTTTCGTCCTGGGCATGATCGTCGGCCTGCTGGTCGGCCTGGCCATCGCCCTGGGAGTGGCGCTCTACATCGCCAAGGTGCCCGTGCCCTTCATGGACAAGGTGGGGCACCGCACGCCCGAGCAGGAGGCCCAGGAGGCCGAGAAGCTCAAGACCTGGGACCCCAACGCCGGCCTGGCCGGCAAGCAGGCCCCCCGGCCGGTGCCGGCCGCCTCCGAGGCGGGCAGTGCGCCGCTGCCCTATGTGGGCGGTGCGTCCTCGCCCGTGCCGGTGGCCGTGGTGGGCAAGCCCGCTTCGGCCGCCAAGGCGGCCTCCGCAGCGGCGCCTGCCGAAGCCAAGTCCAAGCGTGACCCGGCCGCCATCCTGTCGGGGGCGCCGGTGCCGAACCATGCCGACAAGCCCGCGGAACCTGCGGCCGCCGGCGCGGATCCATTCGTCTACTTCGTCCAGGCCGGGGCCTATTCCAGCGCCAACGATGCCGAGCAGCAGCGCGCGCGCCTGGCCATGCAGGGGCTGGTGGCCAAGGTGTCCGAGCGCGAGCAGGCCGGACGCAATGTCTACCGGGTCCGCCTGGGGCCTTTCGACAGCCGGGACGAAGCCGAACGGCAGCAGGACCGCCTCAAGGGTGCGGGCATGGACTCCGCCCTGGTGCGGGTCGAGCGCAGCAAGGCCCAGCCCTGAGGCATCTGGCTTGCCGCTGGCTTCCCTCTTCCCTCTACAAGGATCCTTCCTCATGAATCGGCGCGACTTTCCCCTGCACCTGGCCGGCCTGGCCGGTCTTCTGGCCCTGAGCGGCCCGGCCCTGGCCCAGGGCGCGCCGGTGGAAGGCAAGGACTTCCTGCGGATCTCGCCGCCGGTGCCCATGGCCCCCACGGGCAAGGTCGAGGTGGTGGAGTTCTTCTGGTACGGCTGCCCCCACTGCAATGCGCTGGAGCCCTCGCTGGAAGCCTGGGTCAAGCGGCTGCCGTCCAACGTCCACTTCGAGCGCGTGGCGGCCACCTTCAGCCCCATGCACAGCTACCACGCCCGCATCTATTACGCGCTGGAGCTGATGGGCAAGGTCGAGGCCTTCCACACCAAGGTGTTCGCCGCCATCCACGTGCAGCACCAGCGCCTGGACAAGGACGCCGACGTGGCCGCCTTCTTCACCGCCCAGGGTCTGGATGGCCAGAAGGTGCTGCAGACCATGAAGTCCTTCACCGTCGAGGGCAAGCTGCGCCAGGCCAAGGCCCTGGCCCAGGGCTACAAGATCGACGGCGTGCCCACCCTGGGCATCCAGGGGCGCTTCACCACCTCGGCGGCCATGACGGGCAGCGAGCCCCGGCTCTACGCCACCGCCGACATGCTCATCGCGCAGGTGGCCAAGAGCCTGGGCTGACGGTGTGCGGCCTGCAAGCCCTTTCAGGGGCGGCAGGTCAAGTCTTTCGGCCACATCCCCCAGCGCGTTGCTCGGGTCGCACGACGCCTGCCGCAGTCCGCGGTGGGCGTCGTAGAATGATCTGCAATTTTCATGCCGATAACCATGCCGCTGCGTCGCCCTTCCACCGCTCTGGCCCTGTCCATTCTCCTGACGGGGATGGGTTCGGCCGTGCATGCCGAGAAGGCCGACCGTCAGCAGCCCCTGGTGGTGGAAAGCGACGGCAAGCAGAGCGCGCAGGTCGATCTGGCCCGCAAGCTCACCGTGGTCAGCGGCAACGTCAGCATCGCCCAGGGGTCCATGCTGATCCGCGCCGATCGTGTCGAGGTGCGTGAGCCGCAGGACGGCGTCTACAACGCGGTGGCCTACAGCTGGCCCAGCCAGCAGGCCACCTTCCGCCAGAAGCGCGACCGCGAGAACGAATACATCGAGGCCCAGGCCGACCGCATCGAATACGACGGTGCCTCCGAGAAGGTCAAGTTCCTGGGCAATGCCTGGCTGCGCATGCGCCGTGCCGGCGTGGTGACCGACGAGGCCAGCGGCGCCATCATCACCTACGACCAGAAGGTGGACACGGTCATCTTCGACGGCGAAGCCCCCACGGTGAAGCCCGGGGTGGTGCCGGGCAAGGTGCGGTTGGTGTTCACGCCGCGCAGCGCCTCCGCACCGGCGGCGGCCTCGGCGGCGGGCAGCGGGGCCAGTGCGGCGGGGGCGGGCCAGTGAGCGGTCCCGAGCTGACGGCCCAGAGCCGCCTGGAGGCCTCCGGCCTGCGCAAGACCTACGGTGCCCGCACCGTGGTCAAGAACGTGCACCTGGCGGTGGCGGCCGGCGAGGTGGTGGGGCTGCTGGGCCCCAACGGCGCCGGCAAGACCACCACCTTCTACATGGTCGTGGGCCTGGTGCGCTGCGACGACGGCCAGATCACCATCGACGGCACGCCGGTGGAGCGCATGCCCATCCACCTGCGCTCGCGCCTGGGCCTGTCCTACCTGCCGCAGGAAGCCTCGATCTTCCGCAAGCTCACGGTGGACGAGAACATCCGCGCGGTGCTGGAGCTGCAGACCGACGAGCGCGGCAGGCCGCTCAAGGCCGAGACCATCCAGCGCCAGCTCGACCAGTTGCTCAGCGACCTGAGCCTGACCGGCCTGCGCGACACGCCAGCGCCCGCGCTCTCGGGCGGCGAGCGCCGCCGGGTCGAGATCGCCCGCGCGCTGGCCACCCAGCCGCGCTTCATCCTGCTGGACGAGCCCTTCGCCGGCGTGGACCCGATCGCGGTGATCGAGATCCAGCGCATCATCAGTTTCCTCAAGGCGCGCGGCATCGGTGTGCTGATCACCGACCACAACGTGCGCGAGACCCTGGGCATCTGCGACCGGGCCTACATCATCAGCCAGGGCGACGTGCTGGCCGAAGGCACCCCGCAGCAGATCATCGAGAACCCGGACGTGCGCCGGGTCTACCTCGGCGAACATTTCCGCATGTGAGTCCGAGACGATGAAGCCGACCCTGCAGGTCCGCCTGTCCCAGCATCTGGCGCTCACGCCGCAGCTGCAGCAGTCCATCCGCCTGCTGCAGCTCTCCACACTGGAGCTGCACCAGGAAGTCGAGCAGATGCTCGAGCAGAACCCTTTTCTCGAGCCGGAAGAGGAGCGGGGCAGCTTCGAGGACCAGATCCTGGCCGACCGGGCCAGCGCGAGCAGCAGCAGCGCGACGGCGTCGGACGAAGACAGCGGCGGCAGTGGTGAAGGTTCGGACGAGCCGGCCGGCATGGAGGCCTCGGACTTCGGCACCACCGAGCGCGACGACTGGGAGAACGGCACCGAGGGCGACGACTTCGACGGCATCCGCGAGACGCCCGGTACCGGCAGCGGCACCGGCGGCGACGACGAGTTCGAACCCCAGGACCGCGCCGGTCTGGGCCCCACGCTGCAGGACCACCTGCGCCATCAGCTCAGCGGCATGCGCCTGGCCGACCGCGACGCCGCGGCCGTGCTGGCCCTGATCGAATCGCTGGACGAGGACGGTTACCTCGACGGCACGCTGGAGGAGATCGCCGAGCGCATCGCCGATTCGCTGGACATCACCGACCCCGAGGCCCGCGAGGAGCTGCTGGACGAGCTGCGCTGCGGCCTGAAGTGGCTGCAGAGCCTGGAGCCCGCCGGCGTCGGCGCGGCCAACCTGTCCGAATGCCTGTGCCTGCAGCTGCGCCAGCAGGCCGACACCCCGGCGCGCGCCTGCGCGCTGCAGATCGCGGCATCCCATCTGGAGCTGCTGGCCCGCCGCGACCTGAAGAAGCTGTCGGCCGCCACCGGCAGCGACGAGGCCACGGTCAAGGCCGCCCAGGCCCTGATCGTCGCCTGCGAGCCCAAGCCCGGCCGGCCCTTTGCCCGGGCCGAGCAGCTGATCGTCGTGCCCGACGTCATCGTTGTGAAGTCCGGCCGCAACTGGAAGGCCACGCTCAACCCGGACGTGATGCCCAAGCTGCGCGTGTCCGACCTCTACGCCCAGGCCATCCGCGGCCAGCGCGGCGGCGGCAACCTGTCGGCCCGTCTGCAGGAAGCCCGCTGGTTCATCCGCAACATCCAGCAGCGCTTCGACACCATCCTGCGCGTGAGCGCGGCCATCGTCGAGCGGCAGAAGAACTTCTTCACCCACGGTGAGATCGCCATGAAGCCGCTGGTGCTGCGCGAGATCGCCGACGAGCTGGGCCTGCACGAATCCACCATCTCCCGCGTCACGACGGCCAAGTACATGGCCACGCCGCAGGGCACCTTCGAGCTGAAGTACTTCTTCGGCTCCTCGCTCAACACCGATGCCGGCGGCAACGCCTCCAGCACCGCGGTGCGCGCGCTGATCAAGCAGTTCGTGGCGGCCGAGGACGCCAAGAAGCCGCTGTCCGACAGCCAGATCGCCGACATGCTCGAAGAGCAGGGCATCCAGGTGGCACGCCGCACCGTGGCCAAGTACCGCGAAGCGCTGAAGATCGCGCCCGCCAACCTCCGCAAAGCCCTATGAGCTCGACCCCCACCCCGGCGCCCGGCGCGGCCGGTCCGCGCCGCGTGGTGCGGGCCGCCGGTCCCCGTCCCACCTCCAGCGTGCGCCAGGGCACGCTGTTCCTGCCCTGCGCCGCCGGCACCGAGCCCTGGCTGGCCGAGGAATGCCAGGCCCTGCTGGGCCCGCAGGCCCGGGTCGAGGCCGGCCGCGGTGGCGTCTATGTCGAGGGCGGCCTGGCCGAGGCCATGCGCCTGAACCTGGGCAGCCGGCTGGCGCAGCGCGTGCTGTGGCAGGTGGCCGAGGGCGGCTACGCCAACGAACACGACCTCTACGAGCTGGCGCGCCGGGTGCGCTGGAACGAGTGGATCACGCCCCAGCAGACCCTGCGGGTGGACGCCAGTGCCTGGCGCTCGCCGCTGCAGAGCCTGAACTTCGCCGCCCTGCGCATCAAGGACGCGGTCTGCGACCAGATGCGCGAGGCCTGCGGCGAGCGGCCCAGCGTGGACACCCACCACCCCGACCTGTCCCTGGTGCTGCACCTGGGCCCCGACCACGCCAGCCTGAGCGTGGACCTCTCAGGGGAGGCCCTGTTCAAGCGTGGCTGGCGCGAAGCCAAGGGCGAGGCCCCGCTGAAGGAGACCCTGGCCGCGGCCATGCTGGCGGCCATCGGCTGGCAGGGCCGGCCCGAGGACGGCGGCCTGCTGGACCCCTGCTGCGGTGCCGGCACCATCGCCATCGAGGCCGCGCAGATCGCCTGCGGCATCGCCCCGGGCCTGCAGCGCCGCTTCGCCTTCGAGCGCCTGCTGCCCTTCCGGGACCAGTTGGGCGCCTGGCGCGAGATGAAGGCCGCGGCCCAGGCCGCCGTGCATGCGCCCACGGTGCCGGTGTGGGCGGGCGACGTGTCCTTCCGCATGACCGACTTCGCCACGCGCAATGCCGAGCGCGCCGGCGTCAAGCACGCCATCGAGTTCAAGACCGCCGATGCGCTGCAGCGCCCGGCACCGGCCGACCATGGCGTGCTGCTGATGAACCCGCCCTATGGCGAGCGCATCGCGCCCAAGGGCTCCGGCCAGGGCCAGGGCGGCCTGGGCCACGGCCGGGCCGGCGCCCAGGGCGAGAAGTTCGAAGGCGCAGCCGATGCCGGCGAGTTCTATGCCCGCCTGGCCGCGCACTGGAAGAAGGGCTACGCCGGCTGGACCGCCTGGGTGCTCACCCCCGAGGCCAAGCTGCCCAGCCTGATGCGGCTGAAGGAAAGCCGGCGCGTGCCGATGTGGAACGGGCCGATCGAGTGCCGGCTGTTCCGCTTCGACATGGTGGCCGGCTCCGCCCGCAAGGGCCCGGACAGCTCCGAGGGCTGAGCCCCTCGGGCGCTCAGCCCTTGAGCAGCCCGCTCAGTCCACCCAGCAGGCTGCCCAGGTCGGGCGATTCCGCGGGCGACGCGGGCAGCTGGCCTTGCGGCGTCATCCGGTTGACCAGCTCGGGCAGCATCTGGGCCAGCTGACCCCACAGCGCCTGGGCCTGCGGGCCCTGCACCTGCTGCAGCAGGCCGGCCAGGGCCGGGTGGTCGCCCAGGGCCGACTGCAGCTGCTCGGCGCTGATCGGCAGGTTCTGCCCGTTGGAGATCCAGGAGCCCACCAGCGCCCCCAGGCCGCCCTGCTCGAAGTGCTGCACCAGCCCGGCCAGGCCACCGCCCGGCGCGTTGCTGTCCAGCAGCTGGGTGGCGACGGACATCAGGTCCGGGCTGCCCCCGCCGCCGGCCGATTCGTTGAGCAGGCCGCTGACCGCATCCAGCAATCCCATGGTGTTCTCCTTGAGTTGATGTGAGTGTCCGCAGCATGACCGCCCCGGAGGACCTTGTCACGTCCCTCATCCCTCGCAGGGGGGCGACCGTGTGAAAGGTGGGGCCGGCGTGGAGCCGGCGCGACAGCGCTCAGCCGGCCAGGGCCAGCAGGCTCAGGGCGGCCAGCGGCGCGGTGTCGGCCCGCAGCACGCGCGGGCCCAGGCTCAAGGGCGCGAAGCCGGCCTGCCGGGCCTGACCTTCCTCGCGCGGGTCCAGGCCGCCCTCGGGGCCGGACAGCAGCAACACCGGCCCGCGGGCCTGCAGCAGTGTGGCCGGGGCAGCGGCGTCGGGGCCGAAGCTCAGCACATGGCGCAGGCCCGCGGCGGGACCGAGCGCGCCCAGCCAGCGGTCGAGCGCCAGGATGGGGGCCACGGCGGGCACCCGGGTGCGACCGCTCTGCTCGGCCGCCGCCACCGCCACCGCCTGCCAGTGGGCGCGCCGCTTCTCGGCCCGGTCGCCCGCCAGCTTGAGCACCGAGCGGGCGCACATCAGCGGCTGGATGGCGGCCACCCCCAACTCGGTGGCCTTCTCCACCAAGGCGTCCATGCGTTCGTTGGCCGGCATGCCCAGGGCGATGGTCACCGGGCAGGCCAGCTCGCGTTCGGCGCGGTGGTGGGCACCGATGCGCAGGTCCACGTCCTGCCGACCCATGCGGGTCACGGTGGCGTCCCACTCGCCGCCCTCGCCGTTGAAGACGGTCAGGGCATCGCCGGGCTGCAGGCGCAGCACCTGGATGTGGCGGGAGGGTTCGGGGGGCAGGGTGAGCGCGGCGCCTTCGCTCAGGGGCGCTTCCAGGTGGACTCGGACGGGCATGGGCGTGAGTGTGCCAGCCCCGGGCGGGGTCGCCGCGCCTCAGCCCGCGGCGCGCAGGGCGTCCAGGAACTGGCGCACCGCGGCCATGCCATGGTCGTCCCGCAGCCCCTGGGTGAAGCGCCGGGCCAGGGTCTGCAGCTCGGTGGGGCCGGCCGCGCGCTCCACCTCCAGCGCGAAGCGGTAGCCCTTGACCAGCCCCAGCTGGCCCTTGGCCTGGGCGGTCAGGGTGTCGTAGAGGGCGCTGTAGCTGGCCTCGCCGATGGCCTGCAGGGTGTCCTGCAGCAGCGATGCGGCGGCGTCGCCGCCCTGCGGGTCGAACGCGCTGGGCACCGTGTCCGGGCCCTCGTCCGCAGCGGGCTCCGGCTTGCGCGCGGGGCGGGGCGCGGCCGGGGCGCCGGCGGAACCGGCCACCTCGGCGATCAGGCCCGCTTCCAGCAAGGCGTTCAGGTCGCTGTCTGCCAGCCCGCGGATCTGCTGCAGCCAGAAGGTGCCGGGCTGGCTGTCGTTGATGACCAGCAGCAGGTTGCGCACCGGCCGGCTCAGGGCCAGGGACTTGGACTGGATCTCCGCGTGGCCTGCGGCGGTCTTGACGTAGCGGGAACTGCTCATGCTGTCTGACGGCCGGGAGACGGGTGCGCCGGCGGGCGCACCGGGGGCTCGGGGTCAGCGCGCCGGCGTGGCTGGCCGGTCGCGCAGTTCGCGCCGCAACACCTTGCCCACCGGCGTCTTGGGCAGGTCGTTGCGGAACTCCACCAACTTGGGCCGCTTGTAGCCGGTCAGGTTGGCTTCGCACCAGTGCCGCACATCGGCCTCTGTCACTGCGGGGTCCTTCTTCACGATCACGACCTTCACCACCTCGCCGGCCTTCTCGTCGGGAACCCCGACGGCGGCACACTCCATGATGCCCGGCATTTGGGTGATCACGTCCTCGACTTCGTTAGGGTAAACGTTGAAGCCGGACACCAGGATCATGTCCTTCTTGCGGTCGACGATGCGGAAGTAGCCGCGCTCGTCCACCATGCCCACGTCGCCGGTGCGGAAGAAGCCGTCGGCCGTCATCACCCGGGCGGTCTCGTCCGGGCGCTGCCAGTAGCCGGCCATCACCTGCGGGCCGCGCACCGCGATCTCGCCGGCCTGGCCTGCGGGCACCTCGTGGCCCTCGTCGTCGATCAGGCGCAGCTCGGTGTTGGGCACCGGCAGGCCGATGGTGCCGCTGTAGGCGGTGGAGGTGGTGGGGTTGCAGGACACCACCGGCGAGGTCTCCGACAGGCCGTAGCCCTCGCAGATCGGGCAGCCGGTCTTCTCCAGCCACAGCTTGGCCGTGGCCTGCTGCACCGCCATGCCGCCGCCCACCGACATCTTCAGGTGGCTCCAGTCCACCTTGTCGAAGTCGGGGTGGTGGGCCAGGGCGTGGAACAGGGTGTTGACCGCCGGGAAGCTGTGGAAGCGCTCGGTGGACAGGGTCTTGAGCGTGCCGGCCAGGTCGCGCGGGTTGGGGATCAGGATGCCGCAGCCGCCCATGCGCAGGCCCAGCATCATGTTCGTGTTGAAGCCGAAGATGTGATAGAGCGGCAGCGCGCAGATGGTGACCACCTGGCCCTCGGCGGCCACGCGGTCGATGGCCGGGCGGTACCAGGCCTCGGACTGCAGCACGTTGGCCACCAGGTTGCGGTGCAGCAGCACCGCGCCCTTGCTGACGCCGGTGGTGCCGCCGGTGTACTGCAGCACCGCGATGTCGTCCGGGCGCACGGTGACCGGCTTGAACACCGCGCCGCGGCCCTGGGCGATGGCGTCGTTGAAGCGCACCGCGTCGGCCAGCTGGAACTCCGGCACCATCTTCTTGACCCGGCGCACCACGTGGTTGACCACCGCGCCCTTGATCCAGCCCAGCATGTCGCCCATGGCGGTCAGCACCACGTGGTCCACCACCTTGGCGTGGGCCTGCGCCGCCTGCAGCGTGGCGGCGAAGTTCTCCATGATGACGATGGACTTGGTGCCGGCGTCCTTGAGCTGGTGCTCCAGCTCGCGCGGGGTGTAGAGCGGGTTGACGTTGACCACCACCATGCCCGCGCGCAGGATGCCGGCCACCACCACCGGGTACTGGGGCACGTTGGGCATCATCACCGCCACGCGGTCGCCGGGCTGCAGGCCGCTGGCCTGCAGATAGGCCGCGAAGGCGCGCGACAGTTCGTCCACCTGGGCGTAGCTGAAGCTCTTGCCCATGAAGCGGTAGGCCGGCAGCGCGGCATGCTTGCGGAAGCTCTCCTCCAGCAGGGCGACCAGCGAGGGGTACACCGACACGTCGATGTCGGCGGGCACGCCTTCCGGATAGTGCTTCAACCAGATTCGTTCCATTCCCGGGGACTCCATAGATGCGACCCAGATCGTAATCGAACGATCGTTCGAAAATAAGTCGGATCCGGGTAATCCCGGGGGGTGTATCCGGTGTCGCGGCGCTCAGCCGGCCTGCAGGGCCGCCAGCACGATGTCGCGCGAATACGGGGCCGCCACCTGGCGCAGAAAACGCGGGAAGTCCACGTGCGCCGCGTCGTCGGCACGGTCGGAGATGCTGCGCAGCACCGCGAAGGGCCGGCCGAAGTCGTGGCAGACCTGGGCCACCGCCGCGCCCTCCATCTCCACGGCCAGGGCGTCGGGCAGCTCGGCCCGCAGCGTGTCCACCTCGGCGTGCGAGGAGACGAAACGGTCGCCGCTGATCACCAGGCCGGTGTGGACCCGGGGCGCCTGCACGCCGAACTCGCGCAGCGCGGGCGGCGGGGCCTCGCGCAGCACCTGCGCGGCCGCGCGGGCCAGCCGGGCGGAGAGCGCGCCATCGGCGGCGAAGCGGCTGAGGCCGGTCAGCGGCACCTCCCAGCGCGGGAACAGCGGCGAGGCGTCCATGTCGTGCTGCAGCAGGGTGTCGGCCACCACCACGTCGCCCACCGCCACGCCGGGGCCGATGCCGCCGGCCACGCCGGTGAACAGCAGCTCACCCACGTCGAAGCGGTCCAGCAGCAGCGCGGTGGTGGTGGCCGCGGCCACCTTGCCCACGCCGCACAGCACCAGGATGGCGTCGTGGCCGGCCAGGCGGCCGCGGTGCAGGGTGCGGCCGGCCAGGGTCTGGGTGTGGTCGACGTCCAGCCGCGCCTGCAGCGCGGCCAGCTCGTCGGGCAGGGCGCTGACGATGGCGAGGGTCATGCCCGCATGGTACGCGGGCCGGCCCTCGCGCCGCCCTCACTCCACGGCCTTGACCATCTCCTCGACCACCTTCTTGGCGTCGCCGAAGACCATCATCGTCTTGTCCATGTAGAACAGCTCGTTGTCCAGGCCGGCGTAGCCTGCGGCCATCGAGCGCTTGTTCACGATGATGGTCTTGGCCTTGTAGGCCTCCAGGATGGGCATGCCGTAGATGGGCGAGCCCTTCTGCAGCGCGGCCGGGTTCACCACGTCGTTGGCGCCCAGGATGATGGCCACATCGGTCTGGCCGAACTCGCCGTTGATGTCCTCCATCTCGAAGACCTGGTCGTAGGGCACCTCGGCCTCGGCCAGCAGCACGTTCATGTGGCCGGGCATGCGGCCGGCCACCGGGTGGATGGCGTACTTGACCGTGATGCCCTTCTCGGTGAGCTTCTCGGCCAGCTCCTTGACCGCGTGCTGGGCGCGGGCCACCGCCAGGCCATAGCCCGGCACGATGACCACCGTCTCGGCATTGCCCAGGATGAAGGCCGCGTCGTCGGCGCTGCCGCTCTTGACCGAGCGCTGCACCTGGTCGCCCGCGGCCGCCGTGGCGGTGTCACCGCCGAAGCCGCCCAGGATCACGTTGATGAACGAGCGGTTCATCGCCTTGCACATGATGTAGCTGAGGATGGCGCCCGAGCTGCCCACCAGCGAGCCGGCGATGATCAGCATCGCGTTGTTCAGCGAGAAGCCGATGCCCGCGGCCGCCCAGCCCGAGTAGCTGTTGAGCATGGAGACCACCACCGGCATGTCGGCGCCGCCGATCGGGATGATGATCAGCACGCCCAGCACGAAGGCCAGGGCCAGCATGGCGAAGAAGGCGCTCCAACTCTCGGTGGCCATGAAGGCCAGGCCCAGGCCCACGGTGGCCAGGCCCAGCACCAGGTTCAGCAGGTGCTGGCCGCCGAACTGCACCGGCGCGCCCTGGAACAGGCGGAACTTGGACTTGCCCGAGAGCTTGCCGAAGGCGATGACCGAGCCGCTGAAGGTGATGGCGCCGATGGCCGCGCCCAGGAAGAGCTCCAGCCGGTTGCCGGTGGGGATGGGGTCGCCCTTGGCCAGGCCGTGCAGCAGGGCGCCGGGCTCGGCCACGGCGGCCACCGCGATGAAGACCGCGGCCAGGCCGATCATGCTGTGCATGAAGGCCACCAGCTCGGGCATCTTGGTCATCTCCACCCGCTGGGCCATGATGGCGCCGGCGCTGCCGCCCACCAGCAGGCCGACCAGCACCCAGGACAGGCCCATGGGCGAGCCGGCCAGCTTGGCGATCAGCGCGGCGGTGGTCACCACCGCGATCGTCATGCCGGTCATGCCGAACACATTGCCGCGGATCGAGGTGGTGGGGTGGGACAGGCCCTTCAAGGCCTGGATGAAGCAGACGCTGGCGATCAGGTACAGCAGCGTCACGAGGTTCATGCTCATGCGGGACTCCCGGGCTGGGGCTGGGCGGAAGAGGAAGCGGCGATGGCCTTGCGGACCTGGCGCACGACGAGGGCCTCCAGGGCCATCGTGACGAGTGCAGCCAGCGCGCCCGCGGTGCGGGATTCGGCCAGCTCGGCCACGACCACGCCGACGAAACTGGCGTTGATCAGGCCGACGACGAAGACGACGGTGAGGACGACGGCTTTCACGCCTTCTCCTCCGGCTTCTTCTTCTCCTTCTTCTTGAACATCTCCAGCATGCGGCGCGTCACCAGAAAGCCGCCGAAGACGTTCACCGCGGCCAGGGCCACGGCCAGCACCCCCATGGTCTTGCCCAGGGGGGTTTCGGTCAGCGCGGCGGCCAGCATGGCGCCCACGATGACGATGGCAGACACCGCATTGGTCACCGCCATCAGCGGGGTGTGCAGCGCGGGGGTGACGGTCCACACCACGTGGTAACCCACGTAGATGGCCAGCACGAAGATGATCAGGTTGATCAGGGTCGGGGACACGGCGTCCATGGCAGGGCTCCGATCGATGTTGGGATGAAAGAGGTTCAGGCGCGCAGCACGGCGCCGCCCTGGGTCACCAGGCAGGCGGCCACGATGTCGTCATCGGCCGGGATCGTCAGCGCGCCGCCGTCCTTGGGCAGCACCAGCTTGAGGAAGTCCAGCACGTTGCGGGCATAGAGGGCCGAGGCATCGGCCGCCACCAGCGCCGGCAAGTTGGTCTCGCCGACGATGGTCACGCCATGCTTGACGACCGTGCGGCCGGCCTCGGTCAGCGGGCAGTTGCCATCGCTGCCACCCGGGCCCTTGCCCGCGGCGATGTCCACGATCACCGAGCCCGGCTTCATGGCCTTCACCATCTCCTCGGTGATCAGCACCGGCGCGGCGCGGCCGGGGATCAGGGCGGTGGAGATGACCACGTCGGCCGCCGCCACGCGCTTGGCCACCTCGGCCTTCTGGCGTTCCAGCCAGCTCGGCGGCATCGGCCGGGCGTAGCCGCCCACGCCCTCGGCGGCCTCCTTTTCCTCGGCGGTCTCGTAGGGCACGTCGATGAACTTGGCGCCCAGCGATTCGACCTGCTCCTTCACCGAAGGCCGCACGTCCGAGGCCTCGATGGTGGCGCCCAGGCGCTTGGCGGTGGCGATGGCCTGCAGGCCCGCCACGCCCACGCCCAGGATGACGACCTTGGCCGCCTTCACCGTGCCGGCCGCGGTCATCAGCATGGGGAAGAACTTGCCGTAGCGGTCGGCCGCCATGATGACCGCCTTGTAGCCCGCGATGTTGGCCTGGCTGGACAGCACGTCCATGCTCTGGGCCCGGGTGGTGCGGGGCGCGGCCTCCAGCGCGAAGCTGGACAGGCCGGCGGCGGCCAGGGCCGCCAGGCCGTCCTTGTCGAAGGGGTTGAGCATGCCCACCAGGGCGGCGCCGGGTTTCATCAGGGCCAGCTCGTCGGCCGAGGGGCGCTGCACCTTCAGCACCAGCTCGGCGCCCAGGGCGCCGTTGCGGTCCGTCAGCGTGGCCCCGGCGGCCTCATAGGCCGCGTCCGGCACGCTGGCGGCCAGGCCGGCGCCGGCCTGCACCTTCACCTGATGGCCTTGGGCCACCAGCTTCTTGGCCGTCTCGGGCGTGACGGCCACACGTGTCTCTCCGGCCGCCGTTTCCAGCGGAACGCCGATCAACATGGGTCTCTCCTCTTCTTCAATGCGGGGATGGTCTGCGGGCGGTGCGTTGCCGCCCGCTGGTTGCAGGGCAGCTTACAGGCAATGGCCCCACTTGCGAGAGGGGGGCGGCCGGGGTGTGGCAGGCCCCCGACGGGCCTGCCCGCCACCCCCCAAAAACCGCGCCGGGTTTCAGGCTGGTTACCATGCCGGCATGGGTGCACCACGCTGGAAACCGAACGTCACCGTGGCCGCGGTGATCGAGCGCGACGGCCGCTTTCTGCTGGTCGAGGAAATGACGGCCGACGGCCTGCGCCTGAACACGCCGGCCGGCCACCTGGACCCGGGCGAGAGCCTGGTCGAGGCGGTGGCCCGCGAGGTGCTGGAAGAGACCATGCGGCCCTTTGTGGCGCAGGCGCTGGTGGGCATCCACATGGGTCGGCTGCAGCGCCCGGGTGGCGAGGACATCACCTTCCTGCGATTCGCCTTCACCGGCTCGGTGGCTGAGCCTGTGGCCGGCCGGGTCTACGACGCGCCGGTGGTGGCCAACCACTGGCTGAGCTGGGAGGAACTGCAGGCCTGCCGTGCGCGGCACCGCAGCCATTTCGTGCTCGACAGCATCGGCCAGTACCGGGCCGGGCAGCGCTACCCCCTGGACCTGCTGCACACCGATCCCAGCCTCTACGGCCGGGCCTGAGGGCCGCCGGGCGAGGCCCCACGCCGGCGCGGGCAGCCCGGCCTTTTTACAATCCGGGATATGGCTTCACAACGTGTGGTCGTCGGCCTGTCCGGCGGCGTCGATTCCTCGGTCTCCGCCTGGCTGCTCCAGCAGCAGGGCTACGAGGTCATCGGCATCTTCATGAAGAACTGGGAAGACGACGACGACGGCGAGTACTGCTCGACGCGCCAGGACTTCCTGGACGCCGCTTCGGTGGCCGACGTGCTGGGCATCGAGATCGAGCACGTCAACTTCGCGGCCGAGTACAAGGACCGCGTCTTCGCCGAGTTCCTGCGCGAGTACCAGGCCGGCCGCACGCCCAACCCGGACGTGCTGTGCAACGCCGAGATCAAGTTCAAGGCCTTCCTGGACCACGCCATGCGCCTGGGCGCCGACAAGATCGCCACCGGCCACTATGCCCGGGTGCGCGAAGTGGGCGGACGCTTCCAGCTGCTCAAGGGCCTGGACCCGCTGAAGGACCAGAGCTACTTCCTGCACCGGCTCAACCAGGCCCAGCTCTCCAAGACCATCTTCCCGGTGGGTGAGCTGCCCAAGACCGAGGTGCGCCGCATCGCCGCCGAGCTCAAGCTGCCCAATGCCAAGAAGAAGGACTCCACCGGCATCTGCTTCATCGGCGAGCGGCCCTTCCGCGACTTCCTCAACCGCTACCTCAGCAACCAGCCCGGCCCCATCCTGGATGACCGCGGCCGCCGGCTGGGCGAGCATGTGGGCCTGTCCTTCTACACCCTGGGCCAGCGCCAGGGCCTGGGCATCGGCGGCGTGAAGGAGAAGAAGGCCCAGCGCGGCGGCGGCGAGCACGCCCCCTGGTACGTGGCCCGCAAGGACCTGGAGCGCAACATCCTCTACGTGGTGCAGGGCCACGACCACCCCTGGTTGCAGTACCGCAGCCTGGTGGCCGACGACACCAGCTGGGTGGCCGGCGAGCCGCCGGCGCCCGGGGCCATCGCCGCCAAGACCCGCTACCGCCAGGCTGACGCGCCCTGCACGCTGGCGCCCGGCGCCGGGGCCACGCTGCGGCTGGACTTCACCGAGCCGCAATGGGCCGTCACCCCGGGCCAGTCGGCCGTGCTCTACGACGGCGAGGTCTGCCTGGGCGGTGGCGTCATCGCCAGCGCCGAACTGCAGGACGCGCCGACCTGAGGCCGACGCCCGTCCTGCGCGGCGGGTTCACAGCCCCAGCAGGGCGGCGAACTGGGCGGTGTCCATCGCCCCGGCCTGGCTGCCGTATTCGCCGGTCTTGGCGTTGCGGAACAGGATCAGCGGCACGCTCTCGCCGCTGATCTGCATGAACAGCGCGGTGTTGGCCTTGACCTTCTGCACCAGGTCTTCATTCAGGGTGCTGGCCGGCGTGATGCCGCCCTGGCGGGCCAGCAGGCGCTGCTCGTTCTCGGCCATCGCCACCTTGGGCTCCGGCGCCGACAGGATGGTCACGCCCTGGGTCAGGGACTTGGGCTGCAGATAGCCCACCGGCATCCACACCACCCGCACCTGGCTGGCCAGCGGCTGCAGGGCCTGCCACAGGTGAGCGCAGTGCGGGCAGGTGGTGTCGAAGAACACATAGGCGGTGTGGGCGGCCATCAGCGGCCCCACCGAGAAGCCGGTGCCCTTGGCGGCCAGGGCGTAGGCCTGGTCGGCCGGGATCTTGGCCACGCTGGGGGCGGCGGCCTGGGCCGGGGTCTGGTCGCAGGCGGCCAGCACGCCCACCATCAGGGCGGCGGCGGTCTGCAGGGTGAAGTGTCGACGGTTCACAACGGGTTCCTTGTCACGCAAAGGTCAGGGCGCCGGTGTCAGAGTCCGTCCGGGCCATGAGGTTCCAACATGGCCTCCAACGTTAGCAGTGCCCGGGCGGTGGACAGGGGGGCCGGGTTTCTGGCGACCGGTGCACTCATGGCATGCTTGGGGTTTCCCTGGCTCGCCCCGCTCCTGCCCATGGTCGATCCCTCCCACGCCTCGCCCGCTTCCGCCCCCCCGCCCCCCGCGGCGCCCACCGGCCTGGCCGGCCTGAAGATCCAGCGCGGTGCCGGCCCGGCCCGGCGCCGCCGCCGCTGGCCGGTGGTGCTGGCGGTGGGCGTGGCCATCGCGGTGGCGGTGGGCCTGTTCGGGCCCCACACCACCGAGGTGCAGGCCACCGCGGTGCAGACGGCCTACGGTTCGCAGCAGTACAACCTGCTGGCCGCCTCGGGCTATGTGGTGGCCCAGCGCCGCGCGGCCGTGGCGTCCAAGGCCACCGGCCGGCTGGTGGCGCTGGAAGTGCGCGAGGGCAGCGTGCTCAAGAAGGGCGATCTGATCGCGCGGCTGGACGCCTCCGACGTGCTGGCCTCGCTGTCGGCCAGCCAGGCCGGGGTGCAGCAGGCCGAGGCGGCGCTCAGGCAGGCCCAGGCCAGCCAGGCCCAGGCCCAGGCCCAGCAGGCCCTGGCCGAGGACAACCTGCGCCGCACCGAGGGCCTGGCGGCCCAGAACTTCGTCTCGCCCCAGGCGGTGGAGACGGCCCGCACCCAGGCCCGGGCGGCCCAGGCCGCCACCGCCGCCGCCGTGGCCGGCGTGGGCACCGCGCGCGCCGGCCTGGCCCAGGCCCAGGCCCAGGTGCAGGTCCAGCAGGTCAACCGCGACTTCACCGAGATCCGCGCGCCCTTCGACTGCGTGGTGCTGGTCAAGAACGCCAACGTGGGCGACCTGATCACGCCCTTCTCCAACGCCTCGGGCACCTCGGGCGCGGTGGTGACGGTGGCCGACATGTCCACGCTGGAGGTCGAGGCCGATGTCTCCGAATCGAACGTGGCCCAGGTCAAGCCCGATCAGCCGGTGGAGATCACGCTGGACGCCATTCCCGGCGTGCGCTTTCGCGGCAGCGTCTCGCGCATCGTGCCCACGGTGGACCGGGCCAAGGCCACGGTGATGACCAAGGTGCGCTTCGAGCAGCTGGACCCGCGCATCCTGCCGGAGATGAGCGCCAAGGTCAGCTTCCTGTCCCAGGCGGTCAGCGCCGCCGACCAGCAGCCGGTGCTGGCCGTGCCGCCGCAGGCCATCGTCCCCCGCGACGGCCACGAGGTGGTCTTCCGCATCGGCGCCGACGACAAGGCCAGCGCCGTCACCGTGGCCAAGGGCCGCACCCTGGGCGATGTGGTCGAGCTGCGCCAGGCCGGCGGCCTGAAGGCCGGTGACCGCCTGGTGCTCTCGCCGCCCGAGGGCCTGAAGGACCAGGCGCGCGTCAAGGTGGCCGCCGCGGGAGCCAAGTGAATGGCCGCTGACCCCACGCCGCTGATCCGCATCCGCTCGCTGGGCAAGCACTACCGGCGCGGCGACCAGACCATCCCCGTGCTGCTGGACATCCACCTCACCGTGATGCCCGGCGAGTTCGTCGCGCTGATGGGCCCCTCCGGCTCGGGCAAGAGCACCCTGCTCAACCTGATCGCCGGCATCGACAGCCCCAGCAGCGGCACCATCGAGATCGGCGGGGTGGACATCGCCACCCTCAGCGAAGGCCAGCTGGCCGACTGGCGGGCCCAGAACGTCGGCTTCATCTTCCAGTTCTACAACCTGCTGCCGGTGCTCAGCGCCTGGGAGAACGTGGAGCTGCCGCTGCTGCTCACCCCGCTGTCGGCACGCGAGCGGGCTGAACGGGTGGAGACGGTGCTGGCCATGGTCGGGCTGACGGACCGCGCCGACCACTACCCCAACGAGCTTTCCGGCGGTCAGCAGCAGCGCGTGGCCATCGCCCGCGCCCTGGTGACCGACCCGGCCCTCATCGTGGCCGACGAGCCCACCGGCGACCTGGACCGCGCCACCGGCGAGGAGGTGCTGACGCTGATGGACGCGCTGGTGCGCGAACTGGGCAAGACCATCGTGATGGTCACCCACGACCCCAAGGCCGCCGCCCGGGCCCACCGCATGGTGCACCTGGAAAAGGGCGTGCTGGTGGACGAGGCGCCGGCGTGAGCGGCCACGGGCGGGGGTAGGCATGTTTTTACTGAAGCTGCTGCTGCGCAACGCCTTCCGCCACCGGCTGCGCACCGGGCTGACCATCCTCGGCCTGGTCGTGGCCATCACCGCCTTCGGCCTGCTGCGCACCCTCATCAACGCCTGGTACGCGGGCGTGGAGGCCAGCTCCAGCACCCGCCTGGTCACCCGCAGCGCCATCTCGCTGACCTTCGCCCTGCCGCTGAGCTACGCCCCGCGCATCAAGGCGGTCGATGGCGTCACCGCGGTCAGCTGGGCCAACTGGTTCGGCGGCATCTACCAGAGCGAGAAGAACTTCTTCCCCCAGTTCGCGGTGGAGCCCGCCAGCTACCTCAAGCTCTACCCCGAGTACGTGCTCAAGCCCGAGGAGAAGGAGGCCTTCATCCGCGACCGCCAGGGGGCGGTGGTGGGCCGCAAGCTGGCCGCCCAGTACGGCTGGAAGATCGGCGACCAGATCCCGCTGCGCGGCACCATCTACCCCGGCACCTGGACCTTCACGCTGCGCGGCATCTGGACCGGCGCCGAAGCCAGGACCGACGAGAACCAGATGCTGGTCCACTACGAGCTGGTCAACGAGAGCATCAAGCAGCGCTTCCCCGGCCGGGGCGACAGCACCGGCGCCTTCATCGTCGGCATCGACCAGCCGGCCAATGCCGCCCTCATCTCGCAGCACATCGACGCCGAGTTCCGCAACTCCCTGGCCGAGACCCTGACCGAGACCGAAGCCGCCTTCCAGCTCAGCTTCGTCTCGATGAGCGACGCCATCCTGGCGGCCATCCAGGCGGTGAGCTTCATCATCATCGTCATCATCATGGCGGTCATGGCCAACACCATGACCATGACCGCGCGCGAGCGCCTGTCCGAGTACGCCACGCTCAAGGCCCTGGGCTTCCCGCCGCGCTTCGTCGTCGCCCTGCTCTTCGGCGAAAGCCTGCTGATCGCGGTGATCGGCGGCGCGCTGGGTCTCCTGGCCACCTTCCCGGCGGTGGCCGGCATCGCCCACGCGCTGGGCAGCTTCCTGCCGGCCTTCCACATCACGCCGCTGACCATGGGCCTGCAGATCGGCGCGGCCCTGCTGGTGGGCACGGTGGCCGCGGCCTGGCCGGCCTGGCGCATGAGCCACATCGACATCGTCAGCGGCCTGAGGTTCATGGCATGAGGGGGCCCGCATGAAGGCCGTGCCGCTGTCCTACATCGCCCGCAACCTCTGGGTGCGGCGCGTCACCACCCTGCTCACCGCCGGCGGCATGGCCCTGGTGGTCTACACCTTCGCCACCGTGCTGATGATGAGCGAGGGCATCCGCGCCACCCTGGTGGCCACCGGCCGGCCCGACAACGTCATCGCCCTGCGCAAGGGCTCGCCCTCGGAGATCAGCAGCGGCGTGGACCGCAGCCAGGCCGCCGTCCTGGCCAGCCTGCCGGGCATCGCCCGCGGGGCCGACGGCCAGCGCCTGGCCAGCGCCGAGACCGTGGTGCTGAACGCCCTGCCCAAGAAGGACAGCGCCAAGGCCGGCAACCTGACCATGCGCGGCACCTCGGCCGCCGGCCTGGCGCTGCGGCCCCAGGTGCAGCTGGTGGCCGGGCGCATGTTCCGCCCCGGCAGCGCCGAGATCATCGTCGGCCGCGCCGTCAGCGAAGGCTTTGCCGGCGCCCTCCTGGGCCAGAGCCTGCGCTTTGCCGGGCGGCAGTGGCGCATCGTCGGCATCTTCGACGCCGCCCACACCGCCTTCGACAGCGAGATCTGGGGCGATGTGGACGTGATGATGCAGGCCTTCCGCCGCAGCGCCTACTCGGTGGTGCTCTGGCGCCTGGCCGATCCGGACGGCTTCGCGCGCCAGCAGGCCGTCATCGCCGCCGACCCGCGGCTGACCGTGGAGGCCAAGCCCGAGGTGCAGTTCTACGAAGAGCAGAGCCAGGCCCTGGCCACCTTCATCCGCATCCTGGGCACCGCGCTGTCCATCATCTTCAGCATCGGCGCGGTGGTGGGGGCCATGATCACCATGTTCGCCGCCGTCTCGCAGCGCACCGCCGAGATCGGCACGCTGCGCGCCCTGGGCTTTCGCCGCGGCGCGGTGCTGGTCGCCTTCCTGGGCGAGAGCCTGCTGCTGGCCCTGGTGGGCGGCCTGATGGGCCTGGCCGGCGCCAGCCTGATGCAGACGGTCAACATCAGCACCACCAACTTCCAGACCTTCGCCGAACTGGCCTTCCAGTTCAAGCTCACGCCCGGCATCGTCGTGCAGACCCTGGTCTTCGCGCTGGCCATGGGCTTCGTCGGCGGCTTCATCCCCGCCTGGCGGGCCGCCCGGCTGCAGATCGTCGATTGCCTGCGGGCGGCGTGATCGGCGCGGCCTCCATCGGAGGCCGGGTGGCCGGAGGCTCGCCCAGCAGGTAGCGCGCGCCGGGGCCGCGCACCGCGGCCGCGTCCTCGGCGTTGTACAGCGCGCAGGTCTTCAGCGACAGGCAGCCGCAGCCAATGCAGCTGCCCAGGCGGTCGCGCAGCCGCGTTATGGCCGCGATGCGGTCGTCCAGCAGCGCCTTCCAGCCGCGCGACAGCCGCTCCCAGTCGGCCTTGGTGGGCGTGCGGCCCTCGGGCAGGCTGGCCAGCGCGGCGCGGATCTCCTCCAGCGACAGGCCCAGGGTCTGGGCCGCGCGGATGAAGGCCAGCCGGCGCAGATCGGCCCGCGTGTAGCGCCGCCGGCCCGAGGCGCTGCGCTGCGAGGCCATCAGGCCCTGCTGCTCGTAGAAGCGGATCGCGCTGGGCGCCAGGCCGGCCCGCCGGGCCAGCTCGCCGATGCTCAGAACCTGCGTGGCCTGCGGCCGCTCGGCGGGCAGGGATGGGTCCGAAATGACGCTTGACATGAAGTTCACTTTAACTTGCACGATGGCGCCCATCTTCCCACCTAGCCGATGAGCCCGCCATGCCCGCTGCCCTTTCCGCCCTGGCCCGTCAGGCCTCTGCCGCCTTGCCCTTTCCGCCGTCCCGGGTGCCGTCATCGCAGCTGCCGCCCGAGGCGCTGAGCCGCCCGGCGGCCCGGGCCCGCACCGCCCTGCAGGCGCTGCTGGACCGCTGCGCCACCCTCGACCCCGCGCTGCCCAGCGGCTACACCAACCACCTGCCCATGGCCCTGCATGCCCTGGCCCGTCTGGGCGCCGATGCCGACCGGCTGGAGGCCTTCGCCCACCAGTACCTGATGCGTCAGGGTCTGGCGGGAGCGGGTGCGGCCAACGGGGGCAACGGGACCAACGGGACCGATGCGGCCGAGGGGGCGCCTCCGCCGCCCCCGGCGCCGCCGCAGGTGCTGCCCGGCTGGCAGCGCCTGCGGGGGCTGGCCGACGCCTATGGCCCGCTGCGCGAGGCCATGGTCCAGGGCCTGGCCCTGCATGGCACCGGGCCCTGGGTGCGGGGCGTGCTGCCCGCGCTCTGGCCGGGCCTGGGCGCGGCTGCGCTGCACGGCCCCATCCGCGTGGCCCATGCGCTGCAGGCCGGCCATGACGCCGAGCTGGCTTCGGCCTTGGCCTTCTGGGCCAGCCGCTGGCGCCCCCTGCCGGCGGTGGCCGCCACCGATCCCCAGCCTTGGGCCGACTGGGTCGTGGCGCTGCAGGCCGCGGGCGGGCGCCTGGCGCTGGAGGCGCCGTCGATCAGCCACTGCATGGCCGAGGCCAGCCGCAGCCCGCTCTACCAGCATCTGCTGGCCCGGGCGCCGCAGGCCCTGCCGCTGGGCGAGGCCCTGGCCCGGCTGGTGCCCGTGGCCCTGCAAGGCCATGCCCTGAGCGGCGATTTCACCGTGCTGCACCTGGTCACCGGCCTGCGGGCGGTGCGGGTGCTGCTGCCCTGGCTGCCGCCGCAGACCGATGCCAGCGTGCTGTGGCGGGTGGTGGTGGCCGGCTGGCTGGCCGCGCCGCTGCACCGGGCATCGTTCCGCCCGCTGCCCCGGCCCGACACCCTGCCCGGCTGGCCGGCCCTGCGCGCGGCCGCCTGCGCCCAGGACGACGACCATGTGATCAAGCTGGTGCATGCCTGCCAGGACCATGCCGCCCACGGCCTGGCCGACGGGGCGCTGTGTCGGCAGGCGGCCGCGCGGGCCTTGACCGGGACCCCGGGCTGATCCGGCGGCCGCGGCCCGCCGCGGTTCGTCGCGGCCATGGGCAGACCATGCTGCCGGTGACCCCATTGGTCGCCTGGGGATGGCCGGGGCCGGCCGACCGCCTCACACTGTGCCCATCGATGCCTTCCCCAGGAGACCCCCATGTCCGATGCCGACGAACTGGCCAAGCTGGCCGAGCTGCATGCCCGCGGCCAGCTCTCCGACGATGAATTCGCCCGTGCCAAGGCGCGGCTGCTGCGCGGCGAGCCGCCCGCCAACGCCTTCGCCCAGAGCGTCAACGGCCTGCGCCGCAGCCGCGAGGACCGCTGGCTGGGCGGCGTCTGCGGGGGCCTGGCCGAGATCACCGGCCTGGCCTCGTGGATCTGGCGCCTGATCGCGGTGCTGCTGGTGCTGTTCGGCGGCACCGGCCTGCTGCTCTACGTGCTGCTGTGGGTCTTCGTGCCCGAGGCGCCGGTGCGCACGGCCGGCTACAGTGCGGGGCACTGAAGACCCGTCCTGTTCCCGCCGCCCATGCCGTCTGCCGCGCCCCGTGTCCTGATCCTGCAACCCCTGGCCAGCGACGGCCCGGCCTTTCTGGCGCACTGGCTGCAGCAGCGCAGCCAGGCCTTCACGCTGTGCCAGGTGGCCGAGGGCCACACCGTGCCCACCGAGGCCCGCGACTGGGACGCCATCGCCATGCTGGGCGGCACCATGAGCGTCAACGACGAGCTGCCCTTCCTGCGCCGCGCCGAGGCCCTGATGCGCGACGCCATCGGCCGCGGCGTGCCCATCGTCGGCCACTGCCTGGGCGGGCAGATGCTGGCGCGCGCCCTGGGCGCGCCCACCACCGACAACCCCGTGCCCGAGATCGGCTGGTCGCGCGTCGAGACCACCGCCGATCCGCTGGCCGCCGCCTGGCTGGGCGAGCGCGCCGCGCTGCCGGCCTACCAGTGGCACTTCCAGACCTTCGCGCTGCCGGCCGGGGCCACCCTGCTGGCGCGCAACGCCGCCTGCGCCCACCAGGCCTTCGCCTTCGGGCCGCACCTGGGCATGCAGTTCCACATCGAGGTGGATGCCGAGAAGCTGGACCGCTGGTGCGCCGAGGCCCCGGCCGACGGCCACCCGCTGCGCGCCCATGCCGGCGTGCAGGGCGAGGCCGCGATGCGGGCCGACACCGCGCGCTGGCTGGCCGACAGCCAGGCCACCGCCGCGCGCATCTACGGCCGCTGGCTGGCGCTGGCGGCCGAGCGGATGGCTCGGGTGGCCTGATCCGCCGACCCCGGCCGGGGCTCAGTCCAGCGTCAGCGCCGCGGTCAGGTCGCCCATGGCCGGCTGGCCATGCGCCTTCAGCGCCTCGTCGCGGGTGCGCAGCCCGGCCAGCGTGGGCAGGTCGAAGCGCCGGGTGATCAGGCGCAGCACCGAGCCGGTGTCGTAAGGCGTGGGGTCCACCGTGCCCTTCTTCGCGAAGGGCGAGATGACGATGGCCGGGATGCGGGTGCCCGGGCCCAGCTTGTCGCCGGTCGGGGGCGCCACGTGGTCCCACTGGCCGCCGTTCTCGTCGTAGGTCACCACGATGACCATCTGCTTCCACTGCGGACTGGCCTGCAGGCGGCGCACCAGGGCGGCGATCTGGCGGTCGCCATCGGCCACGCTGGCATAGCCCGGGTGCTGGTTGTACAGGCCCTCGGGCTTGTAGAAGGCCACCGGCGGCAGGCTGCCCGCGGCCGCGGCGCGCAGCAGGTCGCGGCCGTCCTGCAGGTGGGCGGCGCGGGCCTCGGGGTGGCGCAGCGGGTCCATCGCCGCGTAGTAGTTGAAGGGCTGGTGGTGCGGCTGGAAGCCCACCGCCGCGGGCGAGGTCACGCCCGTCTGCTCACTGGCGTAGATCACCCGGCGCGGCGTGCCGGCAGGCTGCTGGCCGTCGGCCACCGCCTCGGCCCAGGCCCCGGCGTACCAGGCCCAGCCGATGCCCTTGGCGCTGAGCAGGTCGCCGATGGTGGGGGTGGTCTGCGGTGGCAGCGTGGTGGGCTTGGCCGGGTTGGCCACCATCGGCGCCTTGGCGGCATCGGCCGGCGGGTTGCCGCTGGGCTGCCAGGCCGGCTGCATGGTGTTGACGGCGCGGAAGGTGCCGTCGCCGAAGTAGTTCTTCGGTGTCAGGTTGCCGGAGTGGACGAAGATGGGCCGACCGTCCATGGCCGAGGCCGGGCTCTTGGCCGACACGGCCAGGCGGGGCAGGTAGGCGCCCTGCGCGTCGCGTTCCAGCTCGGCGATGCTGGGCTTGGCCGGCGCGGTGTCCGCGTTCGGGTACTCGGGCGCGCAGGCGCAGATCAGGTACTGGTGGTTCAGGAAGGAGCCGCCGAAGGCGCCCTGGAAGAAGTGGTCGGCCAGCACGTACTCGCGCGCCAGCGCCGTCATGGCGGTCTCGCCGGTGTCGAAGTGGCCCATCACCAGGCCGCCGCTGTCGCCCCAGGCCACGAAGCCGTCGTTGCGGCCGCCGTTGATCTGCATCTGGTTCTCGAAGAAGCGGTGGTACAGGTCGCGGGTGACGGTGTCCGTGCCCAGCCGGGTGCCGAAGGCCTGGCCGATGTCGAAGGGCCGGTTGGGCAGGCCGGCGCTCTGGGCCTGGGTCACCGCCGGCAGCACGCCGGGCATGGTCACCCCGCCCCAGGTGGGCGGCAACTGGGCCAGCAGGCTGCCGTCGCGGTCGTGCTGGGGGGCGTAGGCGGCGGTGGGGCGGCCTTGGGCATCCAGCACCGTGGCCAGACCGTCCGCGCCGGGAAAGCGGCCGTAGAGGTTGTCGAAGGCGCGGTTCTCGGCGTAGATGACGACGATGTTCTGCACCTTGGCGCGCAGCGCGGTGGTCAGCGCATCGGGCGCGGTGGCCGGGGCGGCCGGGGCGGCCTGGGCCGACAGGGCATGCAGGGCCGCCAGGGCCAGGGCACTGCGCAGCAGGAACAGGGTCGGGGTCTTCATGGCGGGGCTCCCAGATGGACGCGCCCTTTTGCACACTGAAATGGACGCGGCGCGGCCCCCCGTTGCCGGAGGCGCCGCGCCGCGGATTTGACACCAGACGCCCCGGGGGCGTCCGGCGATCCTCACAAGGCCATCACAGGTTCAGCGCGTTGGTCAGGTCGCCCATGGGCTGGCCGCCATTGGCCTTCAGGGCCTCGTCGCGGGTGGTCAGGCCCGGCAGGGTGGGCAGGCCGAAGCGGCGGGTGATCAGGCGCAGCACCGAGGCGGTGTCGTACTGGGTGTGGTCCACCGTGCCCTTCTTGGCGTAGGGCGAGATGATGAGGGCCGGGATGCGGGTGCCCGGGCCCATCTTGTCGGCGGCGGGCGGCGCCACGTGGTCCCACTGGCCGCCGTTCTCGTCGTAGGTGATGACGATCATCATGTGCTTCCACTGCGGGCTGGCCTGCAGCTTGGCCACCAGGTCGGCGATCTTCTGGTCGGCGTCCGTCACGTTGGCATAGCCCGGGTGCTGGTTGTACAGGCCTTCGGGCTTGTAGAAGGACACGGCGGGCAGGGTGCCGGCGGCGGCGTCGGCCACCAGGTTGGTGTAGTCCTGCAGGTGGTTGGCGCGCTCGGTGGCGTGGGTGACCGGGTCGAACTCGGCGTAGTAGTTGAAGGGCTGGTGGTGGGGCTGGAAGTCCAGGTTGGCGGTGGTGGCCACGCCGTAGCTGTTGCCGGCATAGATCACCGAGCGGGTGCTGGCCGGGTCCTGGGTGCCGTCGGTGGTGGCGGCGTTCCAGGCGCCGGCGTACCACTTCCAGCTCACGCCCTTGGCGGTCAGCAGGTCACCGATGTTGGTGGCCGTCTGGGCCGGCAGGGTGGTGCTCTTGGTGGCGTTGGCGTAGAGGCTGTCGGTACCGCTCACGTCCACCGGCGCATTGCCGCTGGGCTGGTAGGGCGGCTGCATGGTGTTGACGGCGTAGAACTTGTTGTCGCCGAAGTAGTTGGCCGGCGTGATGTTGCCGCTCTTGACGAAGACGGGCTTGCCGTCCATGGCCGAGGCCGGGCTGCCGCTGGCCACGCTCAGGTTGTGGGTGTAGTTGCCACTGCTGTCCTTGTCCAGCACGGCGATGCTGGGGGCGGCGGCGGCGGTGTCGGCGTTGGGGTACTCGGGCGCGCAGGCGCAGATCAGGTACTGGTGGTTCAGGAAGGAACCGCCGAAGGCGCCCTGGAAGAAGTTGTCGGCCAGGGTGTACTGCTGGGCCAGCTTGTAGAGGGCCGAGCTGCTGCTGTCGAACTGGCCCATCACCATGGCGCCGGAGTCGGCCCAGGCGACGAACTGGTCGTTCTTGCCGCCGTTGATCTGCATCTGGTTCTCGAAGAACCGGTGGTACATGTCGCGGGTGACGGTGGACAGGTCCAGCGTGGCGTTGGCCGAGGTCTGGAAGGCGGTCTCGACGCTGAAGGGCTGGTTGGCCAGGCCCGTGCTCTGGGCCTGGGTCACGGCCGGGGTGATGCCGCCGGCGGTCACGCCGCCCCACACCGGGGGCAGGGTGGACAGGGCGCTGCCGTCGCGGTCCACCTGGGGGATGTAGGCGCTGGTGGGCTTGCCGTTGGCGTCCATCACGGCCGACAGGCCGTTGGCGCCGGGGAAGTGGCCGAACAGGCTGTCGAAGGAGCGGTTCTCGGCGTAGATGACGACGATGTTCTGGATGTCCGACTGCAGGGCCTCGGTGGTGGTCTGGCTGCTGCCGTTGCAGCCGGTGGTGCCGAGGGTGGCCAGCAGCACGGCCGGGGCGGTCAGGGCACGCAGGGTGCGGATGTTTCCGATCATGGTGGGCGGGCAAAGAAGTTGAAACGTCCGCGCAGCTTCGGCATCCCGCGTGACAGTTCCGTGATGGGCCAGCGCCCCGTACTGCCTCTCGCCGATGTCACCCGATGGACAGCTTCGCGGTCTTATCGTGTCACCTGGTTTCCGCTGTCTCACACAGGTTCCCCGTGATTGCCCTGTCCCGATTCCTGCGGCGCTGGCCGCTGGCGCTGGCCGCCACGCTGCTGTCCGCCGCGGCCGCGCCCTCCTTCTACGGCACCCGCTTCGAGCACCAACCCGATGCCGCCACGCTGACCGATCTGGGGCGGGTGTTGTTCTTCGACCGCAGTCTCTCGGCCTCGGGCCGCATGGCCTGCGCCAGCTGCCACGACCCGGCCCATGCCTATGGCCCGCCCAACGGCCTGTCGGCCCAGAAGGGCGGCCCGCATCTGGACCAGGTGGGTCTGCGCCCGCCGCCTTCGCTGATGTACCGGGCCGCCACCCCCAGCTTCTCCGAGCACTACCAGGAGAGCGAGGGCGACGACAGCATCGACAACGGCCCCACCGGCGGCTTCACCTGGGACGGCCGCGCCGCCAGCGTGCACGACCAGGCGGCCCTGCCCCTGCTGGCGGCCAACGAGATGGCCAACGCCAACCCGGCCGAGGTGATCACCCGCCTGGCCCGCTCGTCCAGCGCGGCGCCCTTCCAGGCCGCCTTCGGCCCGCATGTGCTGGCCCAGCCCGAACTGGCCTGGAAGGGCCTCTTGCTGGCGCTGGAGGTTTTCCAGCAGCACCCGCCCACCTTCTCGCCCTACAGCAGCAAGTACGACGCCTTCCTGCGCGGGCAGGTGCAGCTCTCGCCGGCCGAGCACCGCGGCTTCGAGGCCTTCAACGATCCCGCCCGCGGCAACTGCGCGAGCTGCCACATCAGCGCCATCAAGCGGGGCACCTGGCCGCGCTTCACCGACGACGGCCTGATCGCCCTGGGCGTGCCGCGCAACCGCAGCCTGCCGGCCAATGCCGACCCGGCCTTCTTCGACCTGGGCCTGTGCGGCCCGCTGCGCACCGACCTGAAGGACCATCCCGAGTACTGCGGCCTGTTCAAGACGCCCTCGCTGCGCAACGTGGCCACCCGCCAGGCCTTCTTCCACAACGGCGTCTACCACCGGCTCGACGAGGCGGTGCGCTTCTACACCCTGCGCGACACCCAGCCGCAGAAGCTCTACCGCGATGCGCACGGCCGGCCGCAGCGCGTGCCCGACGACCTGCCCGCCGCCTATGTCGGGAACCTGAACCGGGACGCGCCCTTCGGGCAGAAGCCGGGCGACAAGCCTCGCCTGAGCGAGGCCGAGGTGCAGGACATCGTGGCCTTTCTGAAGACGCTGAGCGACGGCTACGTGCTGCCCAAGGCGGCCCCGAAATCGGTCGCCGCGCGCTGAGCCGGGCGCCCTGCGGACGTCTCAGGCCGCGTGCAGGGTGGTCTGGGCCGCGGGCAGGAAGACCCGTTCAAGCTCCTGCAGGCAGGGGGCGCTCGCCGGCGCCAGGGCCTCGGCGTCCGCCACGCCGCTGCTGCGCAGCATCAGCAGGCGGGCGCAGCGCAGGGCTGTTTCCAGGTTCGCGCCCAGGCCGGGGGCCGGGGCGGTGTGTTCGCGTCCGCAGGCCTCGGCATGGGCCGCCAGGGCGGCGATCACCGGGCCGGGCAGGTGCCACTGGCGGGCGATGCCGGCCGAGAGCCGGGCCGCCAGCGACAGCAGCTCGGCCAGGAAGCGGCTGCTGCCGACGGGGGCGTCGGCGGGGAAGACCTGGTCCATCAGGCGCAGCGCGGCGATCAGGCCGGTGTCCGCCACCATGCCCGCCAGGTAGGCGTCAAAACGGGTCTCCGGCGTCTGGCTCAACCAGGCGCAGCCATGGGCGCAGCGCGCGGCCTCGTCCCACAGCCGGGGGTTGGCCTGGGGGCCGAAGCGGCCCTGGCGGGCGCTGAAGACCGGGGTCATCAGGGCCCGGGTCACCAGCTGGCGCAGGCCCCACTGGCCCAGCATCATCAGGGCCTGCTCCAGGCTTTCCATGCGCCGCTCGCCGCGGTAATGCACCGAGTTGGCCAGGCGCATGACCTCGCCCAGCAGGGCCGGGTCCTGGGCCACCAGGGCGGCCAGCTCGCGGGGCGAGGCGTTGTCGTCCTGCATCAGGCCCAGCAGCCGTGGCAGAGCCGTGGGGCGGCGGGGCACCACGGCATCCGCCTGGGGCTGGGCCACCAGGGCGGCCAGCCGCTTGAGCGTCTCCTGCTCGGACGCGTTGGGCGCGGTGTCGTCCCAGTGCGCCACCTTCAGCAGCAGACCGGCAAAGCGCTGGTCCAGCAGGGGGTCGGGTGGGAGCAGCAGCACCGGCGGCACCGATTCATCGCCTGCCGTCCGGGAGGCCGGCCCTGCCGCCGGCACGGCCGGCACCCCCTGCGGCCGCCCCTCGGGGGGCGGCGCGGACCGTGTCCAGGCGGTCTGCAGGCGGCGCAAGGTGGTCCACATGGTGGGTTGGCGGCGGTTGGCGGGCGTTCGGCTTCGGGGCGCGGAAATGTCAGTATCCCGCGGCTGTTCACCGTTGTCGGCCATCACTGACCCCCACTTGACCCTTGTGGTGCCGCCGGGGCGGTACTAATGCGCAGCATTTGGATGGCGTCAAAGGGGCAGTGCACCGCGCACAGGGCGCAGCCGGTGCAGCCGGCCGGGTCGTGCAGCACCGCCTGCTTGGGGCCCCAGCCGCGCGGGTCGGCCGCCGCCAGCCACAGCACCTGCGGCGGGCACAGGCCCACGCAGCGGCCGCAGCCGGTGCAGCGCGCCGGGGCGATGGCCGGCAGCGCCTTGGCGGGGCGCGGGGCGTTCATGGGGCGCTCATGGGGCGGCGAACATCTGCGTGGGCGTGAGCCCGAACTCGGCGCTGAAGGCGGTGATGAAGGCCGAGGGCGAGGCATAGCCGCACTCGGCCGCCACCGCCGCCACCTTGGTGCCCGCGGCCAGCGGCCCCAGGGCCAGCAGCAGGCGCAGCCGGCGCCGCCAGGCCCCGGGCGCCAGCCCCGTCTGGGCCTGGAACAGCCGCACCAGCGAGCGCTCGCTCAGGCCCACCGCCTCGCCCCACTGGGCCCAGGTGCGGGTGTTGGCCGGGTCGGCCTGCAGGGCGCTGCAGAGCCGGCGCAGCCGGGCATCGGTGGGCAGGGGCAGGTCCAGCGCCGCCGGGCGGGCCTGGGCCAGCTGGTCCAGCGTCACCGCCACCAGGCGGCCTTCGGGGCCGGCCTCGTCGTAGTGCTCGGGCAGGGCGCACACCGCCAGCACCAGCTCGCGCAGCAGCGGCGGGATCTCCAGCACCTGGCATTGCGTCGGCAGGCCGGGCGTGCCGGCCTGCACGTACAGGCTGCGCATCTGCGCCGGGCCGATGTTGTGGATCGAATGGGCCAGCGCCGCGGGCACCCACACCGCCCGCTCCGGCGGCGCCAGAAAGCAGCCGTCGGCCGTCTCCACCTGCAGCACCCCCTCGATGGCATAGGACAGCTGGCCCCAGGGATGGCTGTGGGGCGCGCTCCAGGCGCCGGGTGCCAGGGCCTCCACCCGGGCCAGCACCGGGCGCGGCAGGGCCGCCAGCCGCGGGACGCGGCGTTCGGCCTGGGGGCGGCGCAGGGCAGTTTGGCGGTTTGGCGGCATGGCTTGGCGCAGCGCAGGCAGGGGAGCGTGGCCGCAGCCCTTAGCCTAACGCCATCCCGAACACGACACTGCCCGCCATGCCTTCCTCTTTCCCGTCCCTGCGGCCGCGCCGCGCTGCCGCCGGCAAGGTCGATGTCTTCCTCGTCGGCATGATCGCCGCCGTGGGGGTGGCCAGCCTGGCCCCGCAGATCGGCCGCAGCGGCGGCTGGCTGCACCTGGACCAGGCTTCCGACATCGGCATCTTCCTGATCTTCTTCCTGCACGGCATGGGCCTGTCCACCGAGAGCCTGCTGAGCGGGGCCAGCCGCTGGCGCCTGCACCTGCTGGTGCAGCTGTGCACCTACGCCTTCTTCCCGCTGTGGTGGTGGGCGCTGGACGCGGCCTTCGGCCAGTGGGTGCCGCCGGACCTGCGCCTGGGCTTCTTCTACCTGGCGGTGCTGCCGTCCACCGTGTCGTCGTCGGTGGCGATGACCGCGCTGGCCAGGGGCGACGTGGCTGCCGCCGTGCTCAACGCCAGCCTGTCCACCCTGCTGGGCGTGGTGCTCACCCCGCTGCTGGCCAGCCTGATGTTCCACACCGGCGTGGACGGCGGCGCCATGCCGCTGGGCGAGACCATGCTCAAGGTGGCGCGCATGCTGCTGCTGCCCTTCGTGCTGGGCCAGGTGGCGCGGCGCTTCGTGGGCGAGTGGTTCAAGCGCATCAAGCCCGTCACGCAGTGGGTGGACCGAGGCGTGATCCTGATGTTGGTTTGGTGCTCGTTCAGCGACGCGGTGGCCGACGGCCTGTGGGCCCGCCACGGCCTGGGCCTGCTGGCCCTGGTGCTGGCCGGCGCGGCGCTGTTCCTGTTCCCGATGCTGGCCTTCACCCGCTGGCTGGCGCGCCGCCTGGGCTTTGCGGTGGAAGACGAGATCGTCGCCGTCTTCTGCGGCAGCAAGAAGACGCTGGCCTCCGGTGTGCCGATGGCGCGGCTGCTGTTCGCCGGCAACCCGGTGCTGGGCACCGTGGTGCTGCCCATCATGTTCTATCACCAGCTGCAGCTCTTCGTCTGCGCGGTGCTGGCGCGGCGCTATGCCGCGCGGGCCGGGCTTCAGACCGCCGGCGTGGCGCCCAGCGCGGCGAGCTGACGCTTCAGTTCGGCGTTCTCGGCTTCCAGCGCGGCCACGCGCTGGCGCAGGCTGTCCAGCGTGTCGCCGCCGGCCTCGGCCGCCTCACTGCCCTCCTCGGCCTTGGGCTTGCGCTTGGCGTCGCGCACCCGCTTGGCCACCTGCTTGAGCTCGTCGGCGCCGGCCTGGGCGGCGGCGGCCTGCTCCTCGGCCGGCAGCGTGGCCACCGCGGCCGCGGCGTTGATCGACAGCGTGCCCGCGCGCACCGCGGCCACCACCTCGGGCGTGGCCTGCTGGTGGATCTTCTCGATCATCTGCACCTGGGCGCTGGACAGGCGGGCCGCCTTGGCCACCGCCTCGCGGCTGTCCAGCGGCTTGGGCTCGGGCAGGGGCGCCGCGGGGGCGCTGCCGCCTTCACCGGCCCAGGGCGGGGCCTCGCCCTCGGTGGTCGGCTCGGCGGCGGCCGGGGCGGCGGCGTCCACCGTGGCGCTCGGGGCTTCGGCCAGGGCGGCCATGCGGGCGGCGCGGCGGGCCTCCAGCAGCTCGCGCTTGCGCAGGGCCAGCACGCCGCGCTGGAAGTTGGACACGCTGCGCCGGCCCAACTGCTGGTCGATCATCCACAGCTGCACGTCCTGCAGCGTCTTCAGGCGCGGGTTCTGCACCGTGCGGAAGGGGATGCCGTGCTTGGTGCACAGGCGGTGGCGGTTGTGGCCGTCCACCAGCACGTCGCCCCACAGCACCAGGGCCTCGCGGCAGCCCTCGGCCAGCAGGCTGGCCTCCAGGGCCTCTTCCTCTTCGGGGCGCAGCGGGTCGATGTAGGCCTGCAGGCCCTCGTGGATGACGATGGTGGGGGTGTCGGACATGCGAACTTGGGGGGAAGGGCGGGCAGGGGCCGGCATTCTATGCACGGGGCCACACCCGCCTCTCTAGAATCTTGACCGTGCGCAAGTCCTGGCTGTCCTGGCGGTTCTCACTGTTGTCTCTCGTGCTCCTGCTGGCCCAGCAGGGCGCGGTGCTGCACGAGCTCAGCCACCTGCTGCCGGCCCTGCGTGGCGCGGCCGGCCCGGCCGTGGCCCTGGCCGAGCCTGCGGCCGCCGGCGCGTTCCAGGCACCCCGCGGCGAGGGCCGCGACCGGGCCGATGCCGTCTGCCAGCTCTGCCTGGGCTTTGCCCAGCTGGGTGACCTGGCGGTGTGGCGCTTCGCGCCGCCGGCGCTGCTGGCCCTGCAGCAGACGGCGCCGCGCAGCGAGCCCTTCCTGTGGCGCGAGGCCGCGCGCCCGCCGCACAGCGCCCGCGATCCGCCGGCGCGCTTCACCGCCCTCCTGTCCTGAGCGGGACGGCCCGCGCCCTGGCGGCGCGGCTGGCCCGCTCGCTGCACCCCTATTTGCATTCCGATGCGCGCGAGCGCAGGCCTGCCTGTACCTGGCGTGCCTGTGTCCGCTCCTGCGCGCATCGCAAGGAGTTTCTGCGTGAAGAACTTTCCCCGGACGAGCCTGGCGCTCGCCCTGTCCCTGGCCTTTCCCGGCGCCCTGAGCCTGCTGGCCACCCCCGCCCGTGCTCAGACGGCACCCACCACCACCGCGTCCCCCTCCTCCGACACCGCGCCCACCCAGCGCGTGGAAATCAGTGCCCAGCGCCAGAAGCTGGACGCGGCCCGCAATGGGCTGTCGCCCGACACCGGCAGCTCGGTCTACCGCTTCGATGCCGAGGACCTGCAGCGCCTGCCCCAAGGCGAATCCACCCCGCTCAACCAGGTGCTGCTGCAGGCCCCCGGCGTGGTGCAGGATTCGTACGGCCAGCTGCATGTGCGCGGCGACCACGCCAACCTGCAGTACCGCATCGACGGCATCCAGATCCCCGAGTCCATCAGCGGCTTCGGCCAGGCCCTGCAGACCCGCCTGGCCGACCACCTCTCGCTGATCACCGGCGCGCTGCCGGCCCAGTACGGCAACCGCACCGCCGGCGTGGTGGACATCCACACCCATGACAACACCTTCGCCAACGGCGGCAGCGTGGGCCTGGAGACCGGCAGCAACGGCCACCGCCAGGCCAGCGCCGAGGTGGGCGGCACCGAGGGGGTGCTGAGCTATTACCTGACCGGCTCGGCCCTGCGCAGCGACGAGGGCATCGAGAACCCCACCAGCAGTCGCCATCCCCTGCACGACCAGACCCAGCAGGGCAACGCCTTCGGCACCGTGTCCTACCTGCTCAGCCCCGGGACACGGCTGAGCGTCATGGGCGGCTTCTCGAACAACCGCTTCCAGATCCCCGACGTGCCGGGCCAGACGCCCAACTTCAGCCTGAACGGCAGCGACAGCATCGACTCGGCCACGCTGGACGCGCGCCAGAAGGAGCGCAACCGCTTTGGCGTGCTGGCGCTGCAAAGCAGCCTGGGCGAGGGCGTGGACTACCAGCTGGCCGCCTATGCCCGCAGCACCGACGTGCACTACACCCCGGATGACCGCGGCGACCTGATGTTCAACGGCGTGGCCGCCAACGTGCTGCGCAGCAACGCCGCCACCGGTCTGCAGGGCGACCTGAGCTGGGTCATCAACCCGGCCCACACCCTGCGCAGCGGCTTCGCCTTCCAGCACGAGCGCGGCACCACCGACAACACCGCCCAGGTCTTCCCGGCCGATGCCGACGGCAACGCCACCAGCGACGTGCCCGAGACCCTCGTCGACAACAGCCGCATCATCGGCCACCAGTGGAGCGCCTATCTGCAGGACGAGTGGACCCCGACCGAGGCCCTGACCGTCAACTACGGCCTGCGCTACGACCAGGTGAACACCGTGGTCAACGAGCACCAGCTCAGCCCGCGCCTGGGCGCCGTGTACGACCTGAGCCCCAGCACCCGGGTGCATGTGGGCTATGCGCGCTACTTCACCCCGCCGCCCACCGAGCTGATCGACCAGACCTCGGTGGCCAAGTTCCTGGGCACCACCAACGCCCTGCCGTCAGATGCCAACACCGCCGTGCGCTCCGAGCGCAGCCACTACGTCGACGCCGGCATCTCGCAGCAGCTCAGCCCCGCGCTGACCGTGGGCCTGGACGGCTACTACCGCCACGTGCGCCACCTGCAGGACGAGGGCCAGTTCGGCAACGCGCTGATCTACTCCGCCTTCAACTACCAGAAGGCCCGCATCTGGGGCCTGGAGCTCAGCGCCAACTACCACCAGGACGCCTTCTCGGCCTACGCCAACGTGGCCTTGGCGCGGGCCTTCGGCAAGGGGGTGGAGAGCGGCCAGTTCAACTTCGAGCAGGACGAGCTGGACTACATCAACAGCCACTGGGTGCACCTGGACCACGACCAGGCCACCTCGGCCTCGGCCGGCGTGAGCTACCGCTGGGCCGAAGGCAGCACCGCCTCGCTGGACCTGATCCACGGCAGCGGCCTGCGCAACGGCTTTGCCAACACCGGCCACCTGCCGGCCTACACCCAGGTCAACCTGGGCGTGCAGCACAGCCTCATGCTGGCCCAGGGCGTGGGCCCCACCGAGCTGCGCGTGGCAGTCACCAACCTGTTCGACAAGGTGTACCAGATCCGCGACGGCTCGGGCATCGGCGTGGGCGCGGCCCAGTACGGCCCGCGCCGCGGCGTGGTGCTGGGGGTGACCCAGCGCTTCTGAGCAGGGTGGTGACCTGACGGGTCAGCCGCTCAGGCCGCCGGGGGGAAGGTCACCTCGGCGGCCGGCACCAGCGTCACCTTCACGCCGAAGCTGTCCATGTGGGACAGCGTGCGGTTGTGGTGGGCGATGATCTGCGGCGCCGTCAGCACCCCGTTGTCCAGCGTCGAGTGGCCATCGGACACCAGCGTCACCGGAAAGCCGTGCTCCAGCGCGCCCAGGGTGGTGGTGCTCACGCAGAAATCCGTCTGCGCCCCGCAGACGATCAGCGCCGTCACGCCCCGGGCCTGCAGCTTGCCCATCAGGTCCGTCTTGAAGAAGGAATCGGGCGTCGTCTTGCGCACGAACAGGTCGCCCTCGGCCGTCTCCAGCCCGGGCGCCAGCTGCCAGCCCTCGCTGCCATGGCGCATCAGCGGGTGGTCGTCCTCGTGCTGGATGAACACCACCGGCGCCCCCGCCGCACGCGCGGTGCGCGACACGCTGTTGATCCGGTCGATCAGGCCGGCCGCATCGTGCACGGCCCAGGGGCCGACGCAGAGGGTGGTCTGGACATCGATGACGAGCAGGGCGGTGGTCATGGGGGGGCTCCTTGGTGGGGGTCAATCGGCGGTTGTGGCGGTCTTCAGGCTCACCGACCAGCCGCCATTGGGCTCCTGTTTCAGCGAGAGCTGGTGCTCATAGGATTTGAGCATCTGCAGCAGGCCGGCGTGCCCGTACTGGTTGGGTGTGAAAGCGGGGTTGGTGCGCTTGAGGTACTGGCCCAGCGCGCCCAACCCCACCTTGCCCTCCGAGGCTTCGCTCACCAGCAGCTTCACAGCATCCAGCACAAAGCGCGGGCGGTGCTTGGGCAGTGGCTTGGCGGCTGGCGCGACGCCCATGTCGCCAGCAGGCTTCTCCGGGGCCTTCGTGCATTCCGCAGCCGGCGGCTCGGGCGGCTGAGGCTTGGGCTTGGCCCACTCGAAGAACTGATCGCTGGCATTGCGCAGTGCGGGGGGCGTCTTGGCCTCGCCCACGATGCAGACCGACGCGCCCCGCTCGCGCAGCTTGCGGCACAGGTAGGCAAAGTCCGAGTCGCTGGTCACCAGGCAGAAGACCTCGGCCCGCTGGTCGAACAGGGCCTCCATGGCGTCCAGCGCCAGGGCGATGTCCGAGGTGTTCTTGCCGGCCGAATAGCGAAACTGCAGGCAGGGGGTGAAGGCCCACTGAACCAGGGCTTCCTGCCACTTGTTGCTCAGGGCCTCCGGGTTGCCATAGCCACGTCGCAGAACCACGCGGCCGAACTGGGCGGCCATCTGCAGGGCATGTTCCAGGATATCTGGCGACACGTTGTCGCAATCCACCATCACCGCCACGCGGGCGTCTTCGTTCAACGCAGGCACCGATCCCTCCCTGGATGCGTGTGAGAGCTGCCTGGGATCTTGCCTTACCCCGTGTTACCCACTGTCTGATTCCACCGACGGGACATCCCCCAATTGGGGAGGACACCCGGGATGAGGGTGCCTCTGTCAGCACACCTGGGAATAATCCCCGCCATCACGGAGGGGGAGAGCCATGCTCAAGCAGGCCAACGAACAGGTCGGGCGCGCGTTCGCGCAGGTGGCACGCTGGCTGGGCCAGGCGGGGCAGGCGGCGGCGCCGGTGGCGCGCCGGGTGCTGGGGCAGTGGGCCCCGCCGGCCTGGGCGCAGGCGGCCGGGCGTGGCCTGGGCCGGCTGGGTGGCCTGCTGCAGGCCCATGCCCTGCTCACCCTGGTGGTGGCGGCGCTGGCCGGGGCGGCCGTGTGGCAGGCCCCGCATATCGCCCAGCGCTGGCGCGCCTGGGCCCCGGCCTGGATGAACCTGGGCCTGCTGGGCGACGACATGGGCGCGGCCACGGTGACCGTGCAGCTGCAGCCGCCCGGCGCGCCGGACTACCGCAACAACGGCGGCCCGCAGCCCCTGGTGCTCAGCTTCAGCGCGCCGGCCGCGCCCCCGCTGCGCATCGGCAAGGAGCCCACCGACGTCAGCCTCTCGCCCGAGGTGGCCGGCCAGTGGAGGTGGGTGGACGCCAGCACCCTGCGCTTCGAGCCCCAGGGCCACTGGCCCATCGGCGAGCACTACACCCTCAAGCTCGGCCGCAAGAGCCTGGCCCCGCATGTGGCGCTCAAGGAGCGCAAATACGAATTCGACGCCGCCGGCTTCACGATGAACGTGGGCTCGGCCGAGTTCTACCAGGACCCGGTGCAGGCCGGCCTGCGCCGCGTGGTCATGACGCTGGACTTCAACCACCCGGTGGACGCCAAGGCGCTGGAAAGCCGCATCCACCTGGACGACGGCAGCGAGCGCAAGTTCAGCGTGAGCTACGACACCCAGCGCCTGCAGGCCACCGTGCAGTCCGAGCCGCTGGCCATTCCCGCGCAGACGGTGGCCATGCAGATCACCATCGACAAGGGCGTGGGCGCCCAGCGCGGCGGCCCGGGCACGCCCGCGCCGGTGGTCAAGTCGGTCGATGTGCCGGGGCTCTACAGCCTGGCCATCAGCGAGATCAGCACCGCCGTGGTCAGCAACGACGCCGGCGACCCCGAGCACGTGCTGCATGTGGGCGCCAGCATGGCCGTGCACGAGCGCGAGTACGCCCGCACCGTGCAGGCCTGGATGCTGCCCGTGTCCGAGCAGGACGGCGGCGAGCCCTTCGCCTGGAGCGACCCGGCCGAGGTGACGCCCGCCGTGCTCAAGCGCGCCAAGCCCATGAAGCTCGACCCCATCGCCAGCGAGCGCGAGGTGACCGAGGCCGCCGCCTTCCGCCTGCCCCAGGCCGAAGGCGGGCGCTTCCTCTTCGTCAAGGTGGCCAAGGGCATGAAGTCGCCCGGCGGCTACCTGCTGGGCAGCGACCGGCTCGAGATCCTGCAGATCAAGACCTTCGCGCCCGAGCTGTCCATCATGAGCCGCGGCTCGCTGCTGGCGCTGTCTGGCGAGAAGAAGCTGCCCCTGCTGGTGCGCGACCTGCCGGGCGTGAAGATCGACATCGCCCGCGTGCTGCCGCAGCAGCTGCACCTGCTGGTCAGCCAGGCCGATGGCAACTTCAGCCAGCCGCAGTTCTACGGCCGAGTGAACGACGACACCCTGGCCGAGCACTTCGAGCGCGAGATCCCGCTCAAGCTCAAGCCCGGCAAGTCCCATTACGAGACGGTGGACTTTGCCGAGTACCTGCAGGCCGGCGGCGAGCGCCGCGGCGTCTTCCTGCTGAAGGTGCAGGGCTACGACCCGGCCGCCAAGCGCGGCCCCGCCACCGGCGGTGACGAGGGCGACGCCAGCGCCATGGCCGGCGGCGAGGGCGAGGGTGAAGGCGAGGGCTGCTGCGAGGGCGGCGATGCCGAAGCCGCGCAGGTGGATCCCACCACCATCCACGACCAGCGCCTGGTCATCGTCACCGACCTGGGCCTGATCGCCAAGCGCGCGGCCGACGGCACGCGCGACGTCTTCGTGCAGTCCATCGCCAGCGGCCAGCCGGTGGGTGGCGCGCGCATCGAGGTCTGGGGCCGCAACGGCCTGGTGCTGGCCAACGCCAGCACCGACGCCAGCGGCCACGCCAGCCTGCCCAACCTCAACGGCTACACCCGCGAAAAGGCCCCCGTGCTGCTGCTGGCCCGCAAGGACGGCGACCTCAGCTTCCTGCCCATGGGCGGCGCGGCCAGCCTGGGCCGCGGCGAGCGCACGCTGGACATGTCGCGCTTCGACGTGGGCGGCCTGCACACCAGCGGCGTGCCCAACCAGATGACGGCCTTCCTCTTCAGCGACCGCGGCATCTACCGCCCCGGTGACACGCTGCATGTGGGCATCGCCGTCAAGGCGTCCAACTGGGCCACCTCGCTCAAGGACCTGCCGGTCGAGGCCGAGATCATCGACCCGCGCGGCCTGAGCGTGCGCCGCGAAACCCTGCGCCTGGGCCCGGCCGGCACCGCCGAGCTGGCCCACAGCACGCAGGACAGCTCGCCCACCGGCAACTACACCGTCAACCTCAGCCTGCCGCGCCAGACCAGCGCCAATGCGCCGGACGTGCCGCCGCTGCTCATCGGCTCCACCACCGTCAAGGTGCAGGAATTCCTGCCCGACCGCACCAAGGTCAGCGCCCACCTCTCCACCGAGGTGGCCGAAGGCTGGGTCAAGCCCGACGACCTGAAGCTGCAGGTGCATGTGGAAAACCTCTTCGGCACCCCGGCGCAGAACCGCCGCGTGGAAAGCCGGCTCACCCTCACCCCCACCTGGCCGCACTTCCGCAGCCTGCCGGACTACAGCTTCTACGACCCCAGCGTGAGCCGCCGTTCGCAGATGGACGACCTGGGCGCCGTGCAGACCGACGACAAGGGCAACGCCGAGGTGGACCTGCGCCTCTCGCGCTTTGAAGCCGCCACCTACCAGGCCCATGTGCTGGTCAAGGCCTTCGAGCCCGAAGGCGGCCGCAGCGTGGCCGCCGAGGTGCAGACCCTGGTGAGCGACCAGCCCTGGCTGGTGGGCGTGAAAACGCCCGACCCGCTGGACTACATCGCCCGCAACGCCAAGCGCGAGATCCAGCTCATCGCCATCGACCCCAAGGCCCGGAAGATCGCCGTGCCCGGCCTGAAGCTGGTGCGGGTGGAGCACAAGGTGCTGTCGGTGCTGGTCAAGCAGAACAACGGCCTGTACCGCTATGAAAGCCGCGCCAAGGACGTGACGCTGGACGAGCAGCCGCTGGCCATTGCCGCGGCCGGCAGCAAGGTGGCGCTCAACACCAGCGCGCCCGGCAACTTTGCGCTGGAGGTGCGCGACGCCCAGGGCCTGGTGCTCAACCGCGTGCAGTACGCGGTGGCCGGTGCCGCCAACCTCAGCCGCTCGATGGACCGCAACGCCGAGCTGCAGATCAAGCTCAACAAGAAGAGCTACGAGCCCGGCGAGACCGTCGACCTGGCCATCCAGGCGCCCTACACCGGCGCCGGCCTCATCACCATCGAGCGTGACAAGGTCTACGCCCACGCCTGGTTCAAGGCCGACCAGACCGCCAGCGTGCAGCACATCGCCCTGCCCAAGGACTTCGAGGGCAACGGCTACGTGAACGTGCAGTTCGTGCGCGACCCGTCCTCCGACGAGATCTACACCAGCCCCCTGTCCTACGGCGCCGTGCCCTTTGCCACCGGGCTGGACCGCCGCACCGCCAGGATCAAGCTGGACGCGCCCGCCCTGGCCAAGCCTGGCGACACCCTGAAGATGACCCTGCACAGCGACAAGCCGGCGCGGGCCTTCGTCTTCGCGGTGGACGAGGGCATCCTGCAGGTGGCGCGCTACACCACGCCCGATCCGCTCAAGCACTTCTTCCAGAAGCGCGCGCTGGAGGTGAGCACCCTGCAGACCCTGGACCTGGTGCTGCCCGAGTTCCGCAAGCTCATGCAGAGCGCCGCCCCCGGCGGCGACGGCGAGGGCGAGGCCGGCAAGCACCTCAACCCCTTCAAGCGCAAGCGCGACACGCCGGTGGCCTACTGGTCCGGCCTGGTGGACGTGAACGGCGAGAAGACCTTCAGCTACACCCTGCCCGACACCTTCAACGGCGCCGTGCGGGTGATGGCCGTGGTTGTCAGCGACGAGGCCGTGGCCTCGGCCACCACCACCAGCACCGTGCGCGGCGACATCGTGCTGCTGCCCACCGTGCCCACCTCGCTCGCCCCGGGCGACACGGTGGACATCGGCGTGGGCGTGGCCAACAACATCGCCGGCTCCGGCAAGGACGCCCCCATCCGCCTGGCCCTGGCCGTGGGCAACGGGCTGGAGGTGGTGGGCGACGCCGCGCAGACCGTCAAGGTCAGCGAAAAGGGCGAGGCCACCACCGTCTTCCACCTGCGCGCCAAGCCCGGTGCGCAGGCCGTGCTGGGTTCGGCCAGCGTGGCCTTCACCGCCACGTCCGGCAAGGCCAGCGCCAAGCTCAGCACCGACCTGAGCGTGCGCCCCGCCTCCGCCCTGGTGACCCTGGTGCAAAGCGGCACCGCCGTGGGCGCGGGCGAGCTCAAGTCCCAGCTGGACGCCTACCCCGCCTTCGCCCGCAGCGATCTGGCCGTGTCGGCCACGCCCTGGGCCTTTGCCTCCGGCCTCATCCGCTACCTGGACGGCTACCCCTACGGCTGCACCGAACAGCTGGTCAGCCAGACCATGCCCTCCGTGGTGCTGGCCGCCCAGCCCGAGCTGGCCAAGGAACTGAACAAGAACCGCGCCGCGCTGGGGCAGGCGGCCTTCAGCCCGCAGCAGGCGCTGCAGCGCACGCTCACCCAGCTGCGCGCCCGCCAGACGGCCGAGGGTGGCTTTGCCATGTGGCCGGGCGGCACCGCCGATGACTTTGCCAGCACCTACGCCCTGCAGCTGCTGCTGGAAGCCAAGGACCGCCAGCTGGCCGTGCCGCCGGACATGGTCAGCAAGGCCACCGTCTACCTGCAAAGCCGCCTGGGCAGTGGCGACACCAGCAGCGCCTTCAGCTGGCGAAACCGCGCGCAGATGGCCTACCTGCTCACCCGCCAGGGTGTGCTGGTGCCCGCCGCGCTGGCCAACCTGCGGCAGGCGCAGCAGGCTGCTCTGCAGCGCGACAAGGCCAGCCCCCTGGGCACCGACCTGGGCGCGGCCTACCTGGCCGCCGCCTTCGCGCTGCAAAAGCAGGACGCCACCGCCCAGGCCCTGATGGCCCCGGTGTGGAGCGACCTGCAGCAGCGCGTGGCCCGCAAGCAGCCGCTCAACCGCTGGGACTACTACTACGACCCGCTGGTGCACGACAGCACGCTCATCCTGCTGGGGGCGCGCCACTTCCCCAAGCTGCTGGCCAGCCTGCCGGTGGAAAGCTGGAGCCGCCTGGCCGCCATGATCGGCGAGGGCTGGTACAGCACCCAGTCCTCGGCCACCACCATCCTGGCGGTGGACGCCTACGCCCGCGCGGCCGCCGCGTCGGCCGGCGGCAGCGTCACGGCCCAGGCGGTGGACAAGGCTGGCAAGAGCCTGGCCCTGCCGCTGACCGGCGAGCTGCGCAGCCTGCAGCAGGCCGCCGTGCCCAACGGCACCGCCAAGCTCAAGCTGTCCAACCCCGGCAACCTGCCGCTCTACTACGGCTGGGCCGAAACCGGCTACGAGCGCAACCTGCCCGACACCGCCGTCACCCACGGCCTGGAAATCACCCAGGCCATCCTCGACGAAAAGGGCAACGCCATCAGCGAAGCCCGCATCGGCCAGGAAGTGACGGTGCGCCTGACCGTGCGCGCCGTGGACCGCGACAGCGCCCGCCAGGTGGTGCTGGTCAACGTGTTGCCCAGCGGGCTGGAGCCGGTGCTCAACAGCGGCAGCGCCGACGACACCGCGCCCGACACCCCGCTGTGGCAACGCCGCGTGGGCGGCACCGGCAGCTGGAGCCTGAACTACGTGGACATCCGCGAAGACCGGCTCATCTTCTTCGGCGACGTGGGCCGCGGCACGCAGGACATCAGCTTCAAGGCCCGGGCCACCAACGTCGGTCAGTTCGCCCTGCCCGCGGCCTATGCCGAAGCCATGTACGAGCGCCGCGTCTACGGCCGCTCGGCGGCGGGCCGGTTCAATGTGGCGCCGCTGGGCAAGTAAGCGCCCCGGCCCCGGGCGGCAGCGGGGGGCCGGGTGGATGGCGCGGTGGCCGCGGGCGGTGCGGTGGGCCACCCGCGCCGCCACCGGCCTGGGCCTGCTGCTGGCGCTGCTGCTCGCCCTGCGCCTGTGGCCGCACGCGCCCCTGCGCGAACAGCTGGCCCTGTCCACCCCGCTGTACGACCGCCACGGCAGCCTGCTGCGCCTGACCCTGGCGCCCGACGAGCAGTACCGCCTGTGGACCCCGCTGGACGCCATCGCCCCGCCCCTGGTGCAGGCCACCCTGCTCTATGAGGACCGCGGCTTCTGGTGGCACCCCGGCGTGGACCCGGCCGCCCTGGCCCGCAGCGCCTGGCAGATGGCCCGCGGTGGCCGCCGCCAGGGCGGCTCCACCCTCACCATGCAGCTGGCCCGCCGGCTCTACCACCTGGACAGCAGCAGCCCCGGCGGCAAGCTGCAGCAAATGGCCGCCGCCCTGTGGCTGGAAGCCCGCTATGGCAAGCGCGAGCTGCTGGAGGCTTACCTCAACACCGCGCCCTACGGCAGCAACATCGAAGGCGCCGGCGCGGCCAGCCTCGTCTACTTCCACCACGACGCCGCCCACCTCACCCTGCCCGAAGCGCTGACCCTGGCCGTCATCCCCCAGCACCCCGGCCAGCGCGTGGCCGCGGGGCGCAACGGCACCGCCAGCAGCGCCCCCAACCCCGCGCTGGAAGCCGCCCGCCAGCGCCTGTGGGCGCTCTGGCGCGCGCGCCACCCCGGCGAGGCCGACGCCCACCTGCCCCCGCTGGCCGCCCTCAGCCGCGGCCAGCTGCCCTTCGAAGCCCCGCACCTCACCGACATGCTCCTGGCCCAGGCCCGCCAGGCCAGCGCGCGCGACAACCCCGTGCTGGAAGACGACGGCAGCATCCACACCACGCTGGACCTGCCCATGCAGCGCACCCTGGAACGGGTGATGGGCGAATACCTCAAGGGCCGGGCCGGCGTGGGCATCCGCAACGCCAGCGCCCTGCTGCTGGACGCATCCACCATGGAAGTGCGCGCCGTCGTCGGCTCGGCCAACTACCGGGACGAAGCCATCGCCGGCCAGGTCAACGGCACCCTGGGCAAGCGCTCGCCCGGCTCCACCCTCAAGCCCTTCATCTACGCCCTGGGGCTGGACCAGGGCCTGCTGCACCCCCGCACCCTGCTGAAGGACGCGCCCACCGCCTTCGGCCCCTTCACGCCCGAAAACTTCGACGGCCAGTTCATGGGCCCCGTGGCCGCACAGGACGCGCTCATCCGCAGCCGCAACATCCCCGCCGTGTCCCTGGCCGCGCGGCTCACCCAGCCCAACCTCTACCAGTTCCTGCAGCTCAACCACATCAGCCGGCTGGAAAGCGAAGCCCACTACGGCCTGGCCCTGGTGCTGGGCGGTGGCGAGGTGACACCCGAAGAACTGGCCCGCCTCTACGCCCTGCTGCCCAACGGCGGCGTGGCCCGCCCGCTGAGCTACCTGCGCCCGCCGCCGCAAGGCTCCCGCCCCGCGCCGCCCGAAGCGGCCGCCGCCCCGCCGCGCCTGCTCAGCCCCGAGGCCGCCTTCATCACCCTGGACATGCTGCGCCAGACGCCCCGGCCCGACACCGGCGCCCCCGCCCAGCCCGCCATCGCCTGGAAGACGGGCACCTCCTGGGGCTTTCGGGACGCGTGGACGGCCGGCGTCTTCGGCCGCCATGTGCTGGTGGTGTGGGTGGGCGAATTTGACGGCAGCGGCAACCCCGCCTTCATCGGCATCGACGCCGCGGCCCCGCTCTTTCTGCGCATGGTGGACGCGCTGCGCGCCCAGCGCCTGGACCCGGGCGAACTGCCCCAGCCCCAGCCCGCCAACCTGCGCCGCGTGGAGGTGTGCACCAGCACCGGCGCCCCGCCGGACGCCCTGTGCCCCGCGCGCACCACCACCTGGTTCATTGCCGGCAAATCGCCCATCCAGCCCAGCCACCTGCACCGCGCCCTGTGGGTGGACGCGCAGACCGGCCAGGTGCTGTGCGGCCCCCAGGCCGCCAGCGCCCCGCACGCCAAAGAAGTAGTGGTGGAACAGTGGGGCAGCGACATGCAGCGCCTGTTCAAACAAGCCGGCCTGCCCCGCCGCACCCTGGACGACAGCGCCTGCCGCCACGGAGCCAGTTCAGACGGCAGCACCCTCGGCCCAGTGCCCGACGCCACCGGCGCCGACGCCCCCACCATCACCTCACCCCTGCGCGCCGTGCGCTACCTGCTCAACCCCCGCAGGCCCCAACCCCTGCTGCTGCGCGCCGACGCCGCAGCCGGTGTCAAAACCCTGTACTGGTTTGCCAACGACAGCCTGCTGGGCCGCACCGCCCCCGGCGAAAGCCTGCCCTGGCTGCCCCCCCAACCCGGCGACTACAGCCTGCGGGTGGTGGATGAGGTGGGAAGGGTGGATGTGAGGGGGGTGAGGGTGGAGGGGTTGGAGTAGGGCGGATGAGCTGTCGAAAGTCCCTGTGGCTGCGTGCTCTTTGGCGTTGATGCCCGTGGACCGGTGATCGGTGGTCCGTTTCGACCCCAAGCCACCATAGAGCTCATCGAACGGAGCGCGCAAGGGCCGACGCTTGTGCCGTCGAGTAACCGCGGCAACCTCGCCTGAGTCGCGGAAGACAACCTCCGCGACTTCGCCCCCTGTTCTCTTACGCGGGGGAGGCGTCGCCGCCAGCCGCAACGGCATTTCCCGGCGCATCATCCGGAATTGCCGCTGCGCCGAAAAGGTCAAGCAGACGCTTGGCGACACTTCTGGGAATCCGTCTAGCCTGCGTCTGGTTAGCGCGCTCCCAGCCACGGATTAGCGCGTGGGCGGGGTTGTCGGTAATGCCCGGCTCGTTCTCAATCTTGTCCTCGTTCACGGTCAAGACAACGTTCGGTAGCTCTTTGCTCTTGGGGTCAGCAGGCACCTCGGCTTGCCGAACAATGTCGGCCACTATGGCTCGACCGGTACCACGGAGTTGCATGGAGCTGCCATCCGGATGAATGCGTCCGTCAAAATCCGTCTTGAAGATCGCCACGATCTTCTCGAAGTCGAGGATTGCCAACCTGCTTACAGAAACCTCAGCCTCAGTGAAAGCTGAGGGTGTGCCACGGTTGACGGCCGCGTCCCAGTATGGATACCGGTAAGCTCGAACGACTTCCTCGTTCGCACCGATTGGATCACCCTTTGCCATCAGGCTGTAACGCTCTCCGAAATGAGCTGGAAGAGCTTGCTGAAACCGATATCACTGTTTGCTACCGTGCCTTCGTCACCGGAGCTTTCGATAAAGTAGTCCACACCGCTGGAATGGAACTCCAACTCAACAAGCTGACCATCTTGCTCCGGCCAGTTGACGACGACGTTTCCTCTGGCGGACATGAAGACGCCCAAGCGCTTGGGATTTAAACGAGTCTCCTCGAAGAAGCGGGAGAAGACCACAACAGAATTCAAATCAATCGGCTTGCTTGCCGTGCCATCCCATCCTGCCTGTAAATGAAAGAAGGCTTCCAGACGTCTGAGGCCATTCGCTCCGATTGCATCCTTCGCCGGCGGGCTGATCAGTGTCGTTTGGTCATCCTGCAGGAGCCCGGACTTCACTATGGATGACTGCTGCGTGTCTGAGGTGATCCGATTAACGACCGTAACACTACGTGGAACGGCCTGTGCCGGCTGGTTCGCAGCAGCCGAAGCTGCTGGCAAGTTTGAGAAAGCAATTTTCAGAGAGCCAACCGTCCCGGGAAGCCGCCCCGGAGGCATACCGTACTGACGGTCACTCGTAGACAGGGTCAAGTGCATTGATAGCCTCATTGGTCAGGCACTCGAAAAATGCCGCCTTATTGACGCCTCGAATTCTGTCCAACTCCGAGGACATCGAGGCAAGGAACATATCTGTGTTCTGAGGATTGCTTGCGCACACGGTATCAATATCAATCAACGATCCCTGCACCGGCGCTTGGCCAGCTGCCTGAACCGTAACCCCTCCACCTATTGAGACTATGGTCGTCAGGCCATCGGTTAGCGTCTCAGTGCGTAAGAAAGTGGCGTTCTTGTTCAGGGTAAGATCACCAATTTTCAGGGACCAATCTAACGCCTCAAGGTGATTCAGAGCCTCACCAGCCTTTAGGACGTTGGTGTACTTGATTGAATAGCGTTCAACCCATGGTACTAGCTTAGAGCTGAGCAAGTCATGGAAGACTTCTTCAATGAGAGGCTTAAATCCGCTCCACCCAAGATAAGGCGCGGCATTCGAAATCGTCACAGACCGCTCACCGATCAGTACTAGTACGCCCTTGAATTTCAGCTGCACGAGCGCCACAAAAGACATCTCCGGCTGCGTTGCTCGCATTTGTTCCGGGATCATTGCCGTGGGCAACTGCTGAATGTCTGAGACATCAGCCTGGTGCTTTGCCAGTAGCAAGCCAGGGAAAAACGTGTTCAGGGCAACGCTCGAGGAAACCCGTAGCTGGCATGCGGCTTCAACGAGCGGCTCCTTCTTGAGCTTGAGCGGCAGGGGCTTGGGCATGCGCAGGCAGATTGATGAGTTGACTTTAGTCCGATGAGAGTAGCACATAGGCTCTAAGGCAATCCACCGCATTCGGACGGAGAAACGCGGGGCGCATGGGCTAGATGGATCGAAAAATGCCGAGCTACGAAGGCGGGTCTCCGCACTGCTGGCACGAAGTGCATCTACTGGCGCGCTGTGCTTTTCCGGGGCACAGAAACGCACGGATGCGGGACGGATGATGCATGCTAGACCGTGCCACCTTGGCGATCAAAGCTGGATTGCGAGGTTGACTGGGCCGGACCGACGGCTGATTTCAAGTCAGCTCCAGCCGTCAGTGGCGAGGGCCCCAGTCATTTCAGGCCCAACCTTCGAACGACGTGGCCGAATCAAGTTAAATACGGCCGAAAGACTGCCGGTCGCGACTGGTTGCTGTTGGCAGAGTGAAGTCACTGCCTGGTCGGCCGTTTGGCCGACGCCGCCAGCTGATGTCGGCGCATGGCCTCCTCGCCACGGCCACAATGGCCCGCTTGGCGCTGCGGCCCGGCGTCGTTCTCGGTCCCGGCCCTGGGCGCGAGTGGGATGGGGCGCTCATGCCTCGTCCAACGCGTCGAGCGCCTCACGCAGCTTCTGGATTCTGGCCTGAAGGTCCTCCGCGCCCTTCCAGCGCTGCACCTGCTTCACCACGTCCTCCACGCTGTTTCGCTTCAGCACCTTGATCTCTCGGGTCATGGTCACCAGCTGGTCCAGCGCCTTCAGGTGCTCGGGCGACTGGGCAAACTCCGCTCGGTGCGCTTCGAGAAACGGCACCAAGGCATCCAGGATCTTGCCCAGTTGCCGGCCGTAGCTGAACTGGGTGCCGATGCGCTGCTCGGCCAAGGGGTCACCCGAGCCAGCGATGTTGTAGTTGACCAGCCCCACCTGCCCGACGATCTCGCCCCAGGTCTTGATCCATTGGGTGACGTCGCCCGACAGGGGCAGGCGGTTTCCTTTCAGCAGCGCAATCTGCCAGGCCAGCCAGGCATCGCCCAGGTCGGCCAAGGTCTTGTGGCTGTGTTGGGAAGAGTCCTGCTGCGTGTGGGCTGTCGCCATGGTGCTGCTCCCGGGCTGGGGCCCACGGGCGTGGACGCTGCCCGCCATCGTGCATGAGGCCGGCGCAGGCGCCATCAGCAGTTCGAGGGGGGCGGCGCCTCACGGCACACCGCCAGCACCAGGCCGCGCAGCCAGCGGTGGCCCGGGTCCCGCTCCAGCCGGGGGTGCCACATTTGGGAGATGACGATGGGCTAGGTGCTGACCGGCAGGGCAAAGGACACCAGCGTCTCGCTCTGCCCGCCCAGGTGGGCGAAGAAGGACGCGGGCACCAGGGCCACCAGGTCCGTCACCGCGGCAATGGACAGCGCGGCGCGGAAGCTGGGCACCATGGCCGCCACGGTGCGGCTCAGGCCGCGTGCGGCCAGGGCGTCGTCCACCGGCCCGGCGCCGTGGCCCCGGCGCGAGGCCACGATGTGGCCGCAGGCGGCGTAGCGCTCGGGGGTGAGGGGGCCATCTTGCAGCAACGGGTGGCCCGGGCGCACGGCGCCCACGAAGTGGTCGCGGTAGATGGCCTGCACCCGCACCTCGGGCCCGGCGGCCGGGCCCAGCACGCCCAGGTCCAGGTCGATCAGGCCTTCGCGCAGGGGGCGCACGTCCTTGTCGGGCTTGGGCGCAAAGCGCAGGCGCACGCCGGGCGCCTCGCGGGCGGCGCGGGCCACCAGGGCCGGGGGCAAAGGCTTCGATGAAGCCGTCGTTGGCGCGCAGGGTGAAGGTGCGTTCCAGCGTGGCCAGGTTCCAGTCCTCGCCCGCGGGCTGCAGCACGGCGCTGGCGTCGCGGGCCAGGGCCTGCACCTGTTCGCGCAGGGCCAGGGCGTGCGGGGTGAGCACCATGGCGCGGCCGGCGCGCACCAGCAATGGGTCGCCGGTGGTGGCGCGCAGGCGGGCCAGGGTGCGGCTCATGGCCGATTCGCTCAGCTGCAGGCGCTCGGCGGCGCGGGTCACGCTGGCTTCGGAGAGCAGCGCATCCAGCGCGGGCAGCAGGTTCAGGTCGGGGGCCATGGGCATGGGCGCAAAGCTAGCATGGCGTGGCGCGCCGGGGCTGGGTTCCAACCCTGGCGTGGCGTGCATGAATGACCTGCACGCCACGCGCTGGGCAGGCGGGCGGCGCCTGCCTAAGCTGGCGGTGCCCTGCTGCTGAGCCTTGCCACCCATGTCCTCACCTGTTGCCGCGGCCTCGCCCGCCTTGCCGCCCGCTCCCTCTGCCGCCCCGACCGTGGCCGATGGCCTGCCCACGCCGCGCCGCTGGGTGGCCATGGCCGCGCTGCTGGGCGGCATCGTGATGGTGGTGCTGGACATGACCATCGCCAACGTGGCGCTGCCCGCCATCGCCCAGGCCCTGCAGGCCACGCCGGCCCAGGCGGTGTGGGTGGCCACGGCCTACCAGCTGGCGGTGGTGATGTGCCTGCTGCCGGCCGCGGCCCTGGGCGAGCGGGTGGGCTACCACCGGGTGTTTGCCGGCGGGCTGGCCTTGTTCATCGCGGCCTCGGCCCTGTGCGCGGCGGCGCCGTCGCTGCCCTGGCTGGTGGCCGGGCGCTGCCTGCAGGGCCTGGGCAGCGGGGCCGTCATGCCGGTGGGGCTGGCGCTGCTGCGCTTCACCTACCCGCGTCGGTTGCTGGGCCAGGCCATCGCCTGGAACGCGCTGACGGTGGCCGCTGCCTCGGCCGCCGGCCCGGCGGCGGGGGCGGCGCTGCTGTCGGTGGCCAGCTGGCCCTGGCTGTTCGCCATCAACCTGCCCATCGGCGCGCTGGTGCTGGCGGCCTGCGTCGGGCTGCCGCGGGTGGCGGGCTCGCACCGGCCGCTGGACGTGGGCAGCATCGCCCTGAACGCCGGGCTGTTCGCCGCCTTCGTGCTGGGCACCGACCGGCTGATGGAGCAACCCGCCCAAGGCGCGGCGCTGCTGGCGCTGGCCCTGGTGTGCGGCGTGGGCCTGGTGCGGCGCGAGCTGCCGCGTGCCGCGCCGCTCATTCCGCTGGATCTGCTGCGCAGCCACCCGTTTCGCATCTCCATCCTGGCCTCGGTCTGCTGCTTCACGGGGCAGATGGGCGCCACCGTGGCCATGCCCTTCTACCTGCTGCATGGCCTGGGCCAAAGCACCCTGGCCACCGGCCTGCTGATGACGCCCTGGCCGCTGGCGGTGATGTTGGCCGCCCCGCTGGCCGGCCGCCTGTCGGACCGCCTGCCCACCGCCTGGCTGTGCGCGGGCGGCGGCGCGCTGCTGGCCCTGGGCCTGGCCCTGTGCGCGGCGGTGCCGCTGCAGGGCCACCCCTGGCTGGGCGTCAGCGTGTTCACCGCGCTGGCCGGCGCGGGCTTCGGCTTCTTCCAGACGCCCAACAACCGCAACATGCTGCTCAACGCCCCGCAGGAACGCAGCGGTGCGGCCGGGGGCGCCCAGGGCACCGCCCGCCTCACCGGCCAGACGCTGGGCAGCCTGATGATGGGCCTGCTCTTCCACGCCCTGCCGGCCGGGCCGGCGGCCCGCTGGGGCCTGGCGGCATCGGCCGTGCTGGCGCTGGCGGCGGCGGGCATCAGCCTGCTGCGCAGCCCGGGGCGGGGCGCGGCCACAGCGCCTAGCATCGGGGCATGACGCTGCCGCCCATTCCCACCCACGACCACTGGATCCCCACGCCGCAGGGCCGGCTGTTCGCCCGCCGCTGGGCGCCGCCGCAGGCCGAGGGCGGGGCGCACAGCCCCATCGTGCTGCTGCACGAATCGCTGGGCAGCGTCTCCGTCTGGCGGGATTTTCCCGCCCGGCTGACGCGGGCTACCGGGCGTGAAGTGATCGCTTACGACCGGCTGGGCTTCGGCCGGTCGGACCCGCACCCCGGCGCCCTGGCGCTGAGCTTTGTGCAGGACGAGGCCCGCGAAGGCTTTGCGGCCCTGCGCGCGCAGCTGGGCATCGGCCGCTTCGTGGCCCTGGGCCACAGCGTGGGCGGTGGCATGGCCCTGGGCTGCGCCCACGCCTGGCCGGACGACTGCGAGGCCCTGGTGCTCGAATCGGCCCAGGCCTTTGTGGAGCCGCTGACGCTGGCCGGCATCCGCGCGGCCGAAGCGCAGTTCGCCGCTGTGGGGCCGGACGGCAGCTCGCCCGCCATGGCCCGGCTGGCGGCCCACCACGGCGACAAGGCGCCCTGGGTGCTGCGCGCCTGGGTGGACACCTGGCTGTCCAAAGACTTCGCCGATTGGAACCTGGACGCCCTGCTGCCCGGCCTGCGCTGCCCGCTGCTGGTGCTGCACGGTGAGCAGGACGAATACGGCTCGCCCGCCCAGCCCCAGCGCTTCATGGCTTTGGCGGGCGGCCCCGCCACGCTGGCCCGGCTGCCCGGCTGCGGCCATGTGCCTCACCGCCAGCACCCGCAGATGGTGCTGGACGCGGTGGCGGGCTTTCTGGCGAGGCCGCCCCGGTGCTGAGCCGGTTCAGGTGATGCCGTGCACCACCGTCAGCAGCAGCAGGCAGTCGCTGCGGGCGGTCACCGCGTGGGGCTCGCCACCGGGCACCACCACCAGCTGGCCGGCTTCCAGGCTGCATTCGCGCTCGGGGGTGGAGACATCCACCTCGCCGCGCAGGCACTGCACGGTGATCTCGCCGCGCACCCGGTGCTCGCGCAGCGTGGCGCCGGCCTTGAGCACCAGGCGCATCAGCTGCAGGTGGGGGGTGCGCAGCAGGCTGGCGCTCACCCCGATGCCTTGTTCATCAATGCCGGCGTAGGGGTCGATGACCTCGTCGTGGCAGGCGTGCTTGAGGGCCATGGCAATCCTCCTTGCATCCGTCGGACGCGCATGATGGCTTGATGCCACCGCCACCCGGGTGCCGTCAACCGGGTTGCTCCGGGGGGGCGGGGTGGGTGTGCCGCCCTTAAGTCGGGCTCCGCCCCGGTCGATACGGGGAGACGAGGACAGCGGTTTGCCCGCCCACCACGGGCGAGGCCGTCGCTGCAGGATCTGGGCAGTACCTGAATGGCAGAACACGAAAAGCGCCTGTGGCGCCAGACGCTGGTCCACCACCCCCGCGGGTTGGTGGTCACCACCGCGGCTGCCGTGGGTGTCGGGGTCAGCCTGGGGCGCAACGCGACCGAGGCCGTGTGGCTCTGGCTGGTGGGCATGGTGGGCGTCGCCCTGATCCGCGGCCTGCTGTACCTGCTCTGCCGCGCCGATCTGCGGCGCGAGGACGGCCGCAGCCACTGGCGCGTCTGGGCGCGCTGGCACGACGCCGGCGTGATCCTGGCGGGCCTGCAATGGGCCACGCTGGCCTGGTGGGGCGTGCCCTATTACCAGGGGGTGGATCGCTTCACCATCCTCATCGTGCTGGCCGCCCTGGCGGGTGGGGCCACCGCCAATCTGGCGCCCTCGCGCCTGGTGGGCAAGCTGTTCATCCTGCTGGTGCTGCTGCCGGCCTGCTGGCAACTGGGCCACCTGGGCGACACCCCCAACCTGGTCTTCGCCGTCCTGGGGGCCATCTTTGCCTGGGTGATGGTGTCCGGCCACGAGTCCACCTACCGGGTGCTGCGGCAGATCGTGGCCCTGGACCTGGAGAAGGAGGCCCTGGTGGTGGCGCTGTCGGCCCGCTCCGACGAGGCGATGCAGGCCAATGCCGAGCTGGAACGCCGGGTCGCCGACCGCACGCGGGCCCTGCTCTACAAGACCCAGCACGACACCCTGACCCGCCTGCTCAACCGCCGCGGCATGACCGAGGCCCACCGCCGGGTGGATGGGCGCGAGGGCGATGTCTGGGTGCTGGCCCAGGTCAGCCTGGACCACTTCAAGCGCATCAACGAGACGCTGGGCCACGAGTGGGGCGACCTGCTGCTGCGCGCGGTGGCGCGCCGCCTGCTGTCGCAGCTGGAGCGGCTGGCGCCGCGCTGCGAGGGCCGCCCGCCGGTGGTGTGCCGCTGGGGCGGCGACGAGTTCATGCTGAGCCTGCTGTGGCGGCAGCCCCTGCCCGACCAGGTGCTCGAGGCCATGGAGGGCGTGCGCCAGGCCCTGGCCGAGCCCTACACCGTGAAAGGCCGCAGCCTGACGGTGGGGGTGAGCCTGGGCTTCAGCGCCCGGCTCTGGCGGCCCGAGGACACCCTGAACGCCGCGGTGCAGCAGGCCGAACTGGCGCTGACCGAGGCCAAGCGCAGCGGCCGCGGGCGCACCGTGGAGGCCACGCTCACCCTGCAGATGCTGCACACCCGCCGCAACTGCCTGATGGAAGCCCTGCGCACGGCCACCCGGGATGACAGCCTGACCCTGGTGTTCCAGCCCATCGTGTCGGCCCGCAGCGGGCGGCCGGAGGCCTACGAGGCCCTGCTGCGCTGGCGCTGCGCCGGCATGGGGCCCATCTCGCCGGTCGAGTTCATTCCGCTGGCCGAGGATTCGGGCCAGATCTGCGCCATCGGCCACTGGGTGCTGACGCAGGCCTGCCAGCAGGCCAGCCGCTGGCCGGCCGACCCGGACGCGGGCCGGCCGCCGCCCAAGGTGGCGGTCAACACCTCGCTCAAGCAGCTGCTGCAGGCCGACTTCGCAGCCGAGGTGCGGCAGGCGCTGCAGCAGGCCGGCCTGCCGCCGCAGCGCCTGGTCATCGAGGTGACCGAGAGCGTGTTCAACGAGGGCGACATCGACCGCGTGCTGGCCACCCTGCTGGCGCTGCGGCAGAGCGGGGTGGAGGTGCATGTGGACGACTTCGGCACCGGCTACTCGTCACTGTCGCGCCTGCGCGAATTCCCGCTCACCGCGGTGAAGGTGGACAAGAGCTTCGTGCTGGCCGGCGACGAGCGTTCGCTGGCGGTGATCGAGGGCACGGTGCTGATCGCCCGGCGCTTCGGCCTGCGGGTGATCGCCGAGGGCGTGGAGACGGCCGAGCAGGCCGCGGCGCTGGCCGCCCTGGGGGTGGACGAGCTGCAGGGCTACCACTTCGGCCGCCCGGCGCCCGGCGGGCCGCTGGCCGCACCGGCCGTCAGCGTGTCGGCCCCGGCCTGAGCCGCACGGCCCGCGGCCGGTTCAACCGGTGATCTCAGGCTCCACCAGCGCGGCCAGCTGGTCCAGCGATTCCTGCCAGCCCAGGTAGCACATCTCCAGCGGGATCAGCGCCGGGATGCCTTCCTGGCTCACCGTCAGGTCGGTGCCGCAGGACACGGTGCGCAGCGTCACCGTGGTGATCATCTCGCCGGGCAGGTTGGGGTCGTCGAAATGGTCGCTGTAGCGGATGGTCTCGTCGGGCACCAGGCGCAGGTAGCTGCCGCCGAAGGCGTGCGTCTGGCCGTTGCCGAAGTTGCGGAAGGACATGCGGTAGCGCCCACCCTCGCGGGCGTCCATCTCCTGCACCTGGGCCACGAAGCCCTTGGGCGGCAGCCATTTGCACATGGCCTCCGGGTCCAGGAAGGCGCGGTACACGCGCTCGGGCGGCGCCTTGAGCACGCGGTGCAGGGTGACGGTGCGGTCGGCCATGGTCGGTCTCCTCGGGGTCAGGCCCGGGCAAGGGCCGTTTCTAGAATCTCGGTCGATTGCACCACCAACCCGCCAGGAGCTTCCCGATGACCACCCCGCACAACAAGGATTTCGAGGCCGGCCTGGCCATGCGCAAGCAGGTGATGGGCGAGGCCTTCGTCGAGAAGGCCTTCAGCGGCCTGACCGAATTCACCGCGCCGCTGCAGGAATACATCACCCGCAACGCCTGGGGCGACACCTGGCAGCGCGAGGGCCTGGACCTGAAGACCCGCAGCCTCATCACCATCGCCATGCTCACCGCGCTGGGCAAGTCGAACGAGTTGAAGGGCCATGTGCGCGGTGCCATGAACAACGGCGCCACCGTGCAGGAGATCCAGGAGGTGCTGCTGCACGCCAGCATCTACTGCGGCGTGCCCGCCGCGGTGGAGGGCTTCCGCTCGGCGGCCGAGGTCATCGACGGGCCCAAGGCCTGAGCAGGCCCGGCCTGGCGCTGCCGCAGGCCCTGGCTCAGGCAGTCCAGCGCCACCCGCACCCGGCTGGGCAGCAGGCGCCCGGAGGGGTAGACCAGCTGGATGGCCATGGGCTCGGGGCGCAGCGTCGGCAGCAGCTCCACCAGCTCGCCGCGGTCCAGCGCGTCCTGGGCCAGCAGATCCGGCATCTGCCCCACGCCCAGGCCCAGGCGCACGGCATCGAGCAGGCCTTCGGTCTCGTTCACCCGCGTGGCCGGGGTGGGGGATAGCTGCACCGGCGCGCCGGCCTGGCGGAACTGCCAGGGGCGGTCGCGCCCGCTGGTGGGCAGGCGGAACACCACCGCGGCGTGGGCGGCCAGCTCTTCCAGCCGGCGCGGCGTGCCGTGCGCGGCCAGGTAGGCCGGGCTGGCGCACAGCAGCAGGCCCTGGGTGTCCACCCGCCGCGCCACCAGGGTCGAATCACTCATGAAGCCGATGCGCACCGCCAGGTCGATGCCCTCGCGGATCAGGTCCACCTTGGTGTCGGTCAGGCTGATGTCCAGCTTCAGCCCCGGGTGCTGCCGGGCCAGATCGGCCAGCAGCGGCAGCACGAAGCGCCGGCCGTAGAACACCGGCAGGTTGATGCGCAGCGTGCCCTGGGGCTCGGCCCGGGTGCCGGAGGCCTCGGCCTGCAGGTCCTCCACCTCCGCCAGCACCCGCTGGCAGCGCTGGAACAGGCGCTCGCCGTCGGGCGTCAGCGTCACCTGCCGGGTGGTGCGGTGGAAGAGCTTGACGCCCAGCGCCGCCTCCAGCCGCGCCACGGCCTTGGCGGTGGTCGAGGGCGACATGCCCAGCTGCCGCGCCGCGGCCGCGAAGCCGCCCTGCTTGGCCGTCTCGGCAAAGGCGATGAACTGCTGCAGTCCCTGCATGGCGCGTGCCTCCATTGCGGAAGAAACGTCGGCAATCTTAGGACGTGAACCGCTCTTCTCGAATCAATCGCGCCTGCCCACACTGCGAACCCGCAGCCGGCGCAGACCCCACGTCCTTCGACAACTTCCTGGAGACACGCATGAAACTGATGGAACAGATTCCGCCCCAGGCCTCCGGCCTGCCGGGCATCCAGCACAGCACCTGGGCCGGCGAGGCCGATGGCCTGACCCAGCTCTCGGTCTGGCGCCAGTGCATGGCGCCCGGCGCCGCCACGCCGCCGCACTTCCATGACTGCGACGAGGTGGTGCTCTGCCTGGGCGGCTGGGGCGAGGTGCACGGCGACGGCCAGGTGCGCCGCTTCGGCGCCGACGCGACCCTGGTGCTGCCGCGCGGCCAGGTGCACCAGATCTTCAATGTGGGGCCGATGCCGCTGGAAACGCTGGGCATCCTCGCTGCCACGCCGGTGCCCACCCGCCTGCCCGATGGCGAGGCCCTGGAGCTGCCATGGCGCAGCTGAAACACCCCCCGCGCGCGGCCCGGCCCAGGCCCGCGACGCGGCTGCTGGCCCCGCTGCTGGCCGCGGCCCTGGCCGCACCGGCCGGGGCGCAGACCGACCGCCCGGTGGATGCGGTGGATCTGGGCCGCTACCTGGTGCGCACCGCCGGCTGCAACGACTGCCATTCGCCCGGCTACGCGCAGCAGGGCGGGCACACGCCCGAGTCGAGCTGGCTCACCGGCGACGGCCTGGGCTGGCGCGGACCCTGGGGCACGAGCTACGCAGCCAATCTTCGGCTGCTGGTGGCCGGTCTGGGCGAGGACCAGTGGTTGCAGCATGTGCGCACGATGCGGCCGCGGCCGCCCATGCCCTGGTACGACCTGCAGGCCATGTCCGAGGCGGACCTGCGGGCGATCTACCGCTACGTGCGCCAGCTGGGCCCGGCGGGTCAGGCGGCGCCGGCCTATCAGCCGCCCGGCACGCCGGTGGCCGGGCCGGTGGTGCAGTTCCCTGGCGCACCCTGAGCCACCGCGAAGGCCCGCGGGGCCAGCGCGGCGCCCAGCAGGGCCAGGCCGGCGCACAGGCCCAGCACGGCCAGAAAGGCGGGGCGGCCCGCGCTGCCCGCGGCATTGAACAGCACGCCCGCCAGGGCCAGCGTGGTGCTGCAGGCCAGGGCGTCGCCCAGCTGCAGGGCCGATGCGGCACGCCCCTGGGCCTCGGGGGCGGCCAGCTGCAGCGTCAGCACCGACAGCATCGGAAAGCCCAGGCCGATGCCGAAGCCCGCCGCCGCCCAGCCGGGCAGCAGCCAGCCCCAGGGCCCCAGGCCGGCGGTGGCCGCCATCACCAGCCCCAGGCCGGCCGCCACCGACAGCAGGCCCGCGCCCAGCCCGCGCCGCCGCGTGGCGGGCGCCTTCAGCCGGGCTTGGCACTGGCTGCCGAGGCTCCAGGTCACGGCGCCCAGGCTCAGCGCCAGGCCGGTCTGGGCCAGGCTCCAGCCGGCCTCCCGGGTCAGCAGCAGGGGCAGGAAGGCCTCGGCGCCGGCGAAGGCCGCGGCCAGCACGGCCCGCACCGCGATGACGGCCGGCAGGCCGGCGCGGGCCTGCAGGCTGCCCTGCGGGAGCAGGCGCCAGGCCCCCAGCAGCACCGCCCCGCCCGCGGCACCCAGGGCCAGGGCGCGCGGCGGGTTCAAGGGGCCGCTGCCCGCCTCGTGCAGGGCCAGGGCGCCCGCCGCGGCCAGGGCGGCCCAGGCCAGTGCGCCCAGCGAAGGCGTCGGGCTGGCCGCCTCGGTTGGGGCGGGGTGCGGCGCCAGCGGCGCGAAGGCCGGGCGCAGCAGCAGGCCGGCCACCGGCACCAGTGCCGCCACCGCCAGGAAGACGGCGCGCCAGCCCAGGCTGTGCACCAGGGCGGCGGCCAGGGCCGGCCCCACCAGGCCGGGCAGCACCCAGGCGGCGGCGAACAGCGCGAACAGCCGCGGGTGCAGGGCGGGCGGCACCACGCGGCCCATGCCCACATACAGCGCCACGCCCAGCAGGCCGCTGCCCAGGCCCTGCACCACGCGGCCGGCGGCCACGCCGGCCATGCTGCCGGCGCCGCCGGCCAGCAGCAGCCCCGCGGTGAAGAAGACCAGGCCCAGCACGGTGGCCCGCCAGGGGCCGCGCCGGTCGCACAGCGGGCCGGCCCACACCATGCCCAGGGCCGAGGTGGCCACCATGCCCCCGAAGCTCAGGGCATAGAGCGACAGGCCGCCCAGCGCGTCGGCCACGGCGGGCATGGCGGTGGCCACGGCCAGGGCCTCGAAGGCCAGCAGGGAGATGAGGGCCAGCGCGCCCACGCTGGCGCTGGCGCGGCCCGGGGCGAAGAGCCCGCGGTCGTCGGGGGAGGGGGTGTCGTGCATGGCAGGGGAGCGTGTCGGTGCGCGCACCTTAGAACTTCAAGCCCACTTGAGGTCAAGCCCCTGGCGGCTCATCGGCCGGGAACGTGCCGATCGCGCCACCGCAGCGCGGGCCGCTCCACCGCGTGGTGCAGCAGGGTGGCCATGGCGGCGCAGGCCAGGGTGATCAGGCCCAGGCGCAGCCCGGGTGAGGCGGCCAGGGCCGGCCCGCCCTGCGTGGCCAGCCAATGCGCCACCGGCTTGTGCGACAGGTACAGCGGATAGGACACCGCCGCCAGCCACGCCGCGCCCGGCACCCGGGTGCGCTGCAGCCAGCTGCCCGGGCGCAGCGCGGCGGCCAGCAGCAGGCCGAAGCTCCAGGCGATGAGCGAGTAGCCGGCGATGCTCATGAAGCCGCCGTAGCCGTACCCGTCGATGTAGAACCATGTGATCACGCCGTAGCCCATGGCGGCGCAGGCCGCCAGCGCGGCCGGCAGCAGCCAGCGCCCGCCCGGGCCCATCAGGCGCTGCCAGGTGGCCGGGTGGCGGTGCTGCAGCAGGGCCAGGGCCACGCCGGGCAGGAATTCGTCGAAGCGGCTGGCGCTGCCGTAGTAGACCCAGCGGTAGTACTGCTCCAGCTGGCCCTGGGCCTCCAGGCCGTGGCGCTGCCACAGCCAGGCGCGCGTGGCCACGCCGGTGGCCAGCAGCAGGGCCATGCCGGCCCAGGCGGCGCCCACGCCCCAGCCCCGGCGGCGCGCCAGCCAGCCGCCGCCCAGCACGGCCAGCGGCAGCAGGGCGTAGAACTGCTCCTCGATGCACAGCGACCAGGCGTGCGAGAACGCCGTGCCGGTGGGCAGGTTCCAGTTCTGCGTGAAGGTGAGAAAGCGCCACAGCGGCGGCGGGGTGCGCCCGCCCAGCGCGTCCGGCCACAGGAAGTAGGCCGCCAGCACCACCCAGAACACTGGCCAGGTGCGCAGGATGCGCCGTGCGTAGAAGCTGCCCAGCGTCAGCCGCCGACCGGCCGCCAGGCCGCGCAGCAGACCGTCGGTGATGAGGTAGCCGCTGAGCACGAAGAACAGGTCCACCCCCACCCAGCCCACGTCGCTGAGCCAGCCGAAGGTCGGCTCGCGCGAGACGAACACCCTGTAGTGGTACATGAACACCAGGCCGATGGCCAGGGCACGCAGGGTGTCCAGGCCGGCCTGGCGTCGGGCGTGTTCGGCGGGAGCGGGCATGGGCGCGGATTCTCGCCGCGCCCGCCGGGCTCAGGGCCCTGGGTGGCGCCTTATTTCAGGGCCGCGGCCACGTAGGCCGCCGGGGCTGTGGTGGGCCGGCCGATCAGGGCCGAGAGCTGGTGGCCGTCGTCGAACAGCGCGCCTTGCGCTGCGCCCAGGTCGAACTGCGGCAGGGCCACGGCCCACAGTTCGGGCAGACCGGCGCCGCGCAGCACCGCGGTGTATTCCTCGGCCGGCAGGTTCTTGTAGGGCACGGGCTTGCCAGCCTGGCGGCCGATCTCGGCGGCCAGCTCGGCCAGCGTGGGCGCCGTGTCGCCGGCCAGTTCGTAGACCTGGCCGGCGTGGGCGGCCGGGTCGGCCAGCACGGTGGCGGCGGCCTCGGCGTAGTCGGCCCGGGTGGCCAGGGCCAGCCGGCCCTCGCCCGCGCTGCCCAGCAGGGCGCCGTGCGCCACCGCGGCCGGGAAGCCGGCGCTGTAGTTCTCGGCATACCAGCCGTTGCGCAGCACGGTGGCCGGGATGCCGCTGGCGCGGATCATCGCCTCGGTGGCCAGGTGCTCGGGCGCCAGCGACAGGGGCGAGCGGTCGGCATGCAGCAGGCTGGTGTAGACCAGGTGCTGGACGCCCGCCAGTTGGGCGGCCTCGATGACGTGGCGGTGCTGGGCTTCGCGCTGGCCGATCTCGTTGCCGGAGATCAGCAGCAGGGTGTCCACGCCGGCCAGGGCGGCGGCCAGGGCGGCGGGGGCCTGGGTGTAGTCGGCCTGGCGCACGCTCACGCCCAGGTCGGCGGCCTTGGCCGGGGTGCGGGCCAGGGCGATGACGTTGGCGCCGGGCGCGCGGGTCTTCAGGCTCTGCAGCACGAGGCGGCCCAGTTGTCCGGTGGCGCCGGTGATGGCAATGGTCGGGGCGGGAGTGGTCATGGTCGGTTTCCTAGGGCGTTCGGTTCGGAGGGAACGGGGTGTCTTGAAACGCGCTTGAAAGTGCGTTGCGGTCACTGTACGATTTGCACTTACTTTTCGGAAGTACGCACATGAAGGTAAGTGCCCGGGTCCCCCTGTCCGAGGCCGTGCGCCGCGGCAACCTGCTGGCGGCGGACTGCCCCTCGCGCGAGGTGCTCAAGCACGTCACCAGCCGCTGGGGCGTGCTGGTGCTGCTGGTGCTGGAAACCCGCACCCACCGCTTTGCCGAGCTGCGCCGCGCCGTGGGCGGGGTGAGCGAGCGCATGCTGGCCCAGACCCTGCAATGGCTGGAGGGCGACGGCCTGGTGCTGCGCCAGGCCTTCGACGTGGTGCCGCCGCATGTGGAGTACAGCCTCACGCCGCTGGGCCGCGAGGCCGCCGAGCGGGTGCGCCTGCTGGCCGACTGGATCGAGGTGCGGCTGGGCGATGTGCTGGCCCAGCGCGCCGTGCGGGAGGCCGCATGAGCGCCACCCTTCACCTCATCCACGACCCGCTGTGCGGCTGGTGCTATGCCGCCGCGCCCCTGGTGGAGGCGGCCGGCCGCCTGCCCGGCTTGACGGTGCAGCTGCACGGCGGCGGCATGCTGGTGGGCGAACGCCGCCTGCGGCTCACGCCCGCCTGGCGGGCCTATGTGATGCCGCACGATCAGCGCATCGCCCAGCTCACCGGCCAGCCCTTCGGCGCGGCCTACACCGATGGCCTGCTGCAGGACGACACCGTGGTGCTGGACAGCGCCCCGCCCACCACGGCCCTCCTGGCGGCGCAGGTCCTGGGCCTGCCGGGCCTGACCCTGCTGCACCGACTGCAGCAGGCCCATTTCGTCGAAGGGCAGCGCATTGCCGAGCCCGCGGTGCTGCGCGCGCTGGCCGCCGAACTGGGGCTGGACGAGGCCGCCTTCGCCGCCCAGCTCGACGCCCTGGCCGGCGCGCCCACCGAGGCCCACTTCACCCAGAGCCGGGCGCTGCTCGACTGGCTGGGCGGCCAGGGCTTTCCGACGCTGGCGCTGGAGCACGCCGGCCGCTGGACCCCGCTGCCGGTGGGCCAGCACCTGGGCCGGCCCGAGGCCTTCGTGGCCGCGCTGCGGACCGCGCTGCAGACGGCCTCCGGGGCGTAAGCTCGGACGGTCCCGTCCTGGCGGCCTGCGGGCCCGTTCTGCCATGTCCCTGTCCGACCTGCCCGCGCCGTTGCGTGCGGCCCAACCCTTCTTCTGGCCCCACCCGCAGCGCCGGTCGGCGGCCCAGGTGCTGGCCGACAGCCCCGTCGGCCGGGCTGACGTGGAGGCGGCGGTGGCCAACTGGCGGCGCTTCGGCCCGCTGCTGGCCCGCCTGTTCCCGCACGAACTCGGGCCGGACGGCCGCATCGATTCGCCGCTGCTGCGCCAGGGCGACGACCATGGCCGCGCGCTGTGGGTCAAGGCCGACCACCAGCTGCCCATCACCGCCTGCATCAAGGCCCGCGGCGGGGTCTACGAGGTGCTGTGCCACGCCGAGCAGCTGGCGCTGGACGCCGGCCTGCTGGCGCCCGACGGCAACCGGGCGCTGCTGGCCGATGCCCCGGCCCGCGCCCTGTTCGCCCGCCACCGGGTGCTGGTGGGCAGCACCGGCAACCTGGGCTACAGCGTGGGCGTGATGGCCCGCGCGCTGGGCCTGGGGGTGGCGGTGCACATGTCGCACGACGCCCAGGCCTGGAAGAAGGACCGGCTGCGCGCGGTGGGCGCCACGGTGGTGGAACACGCGGGCGACTACGCCCAGGCGGTGGCCGGCGCCCGCGCCCTGGCCGCGGCCGATCCGGCGGCCTATTTCATCGACGACGAGGACTCGCTGCTGCTCTTCCTGGGCTATGCCGCGGCGGCCTGGGATCTGGCGCCGCAGCTGGCGGCCCAGGGCCTGGCGCCCACGGCGGCGCGGCCACTGCGCGTCTACCTGCCCTGCGGCGTGGGCGGCGCGCCCGGCGGCGTGGCCTTCGGCCTCAAGTGCCTGTGGGGCGACGCGGTGCAGGTGGTGTTCGTCGAGCCTGTGGCCGCGCCCTGCTTCCTGCTGCGCCTGGCCACCGGCGACGATGCGGTCAGCGTCTACGATATCGGCCTGTCCAACCACACCGTGGCCGATGGCCTGGCCGTGCCGCGCGCCTCGGCCCGGGTGGCGGCCCTGGCCGGCCCGCTGGTGGACGCGGTGGTGACGGTGAGCGACGCCGACCTGCTGCGCATGCTGCGTTTCCAGCACGAGGCGCACGGCCTGCAGTTGGAGCCCTCGGCCGCCGCCGGCTTCGTGGCCCACGAGATGCTGGCCGGCCCCTGGGCCGAGGCCGTGGCCGCCTGGTGCCCCGCGCCGGTCGTGCCCCTGGTGTGGACCACCGGCGGCCAGGGCCTGCCGGTCGAGGTCTTCCGGGCGCTGCTGAGCGGGCCGCTCGCCTCCCGGCTGCCGCCGCCCGCCACGGCGTGAACCCATGCCGCGGCCGCGCATCCGATGGCCGCCTTCGCCAGTCGCCTCGGCTGCCGGACTGCAGCGCCGTCACGACCGCCCCCGTCGCCACGCTGCCTATCAGCGTCCCGGTGACGGCAGCCAAGGCGCTGCGCCACAACCTTGACACCGCGCCCGCCGGCAGGGGGGACGGCGCCGACGTGTTGAGCGGGCCCAGGCCGGGACCGTCAGCGCCAGCTGAGCGGGCTCAGGGGCGGGTGATCGCGGCCGGGGTGCAGCGCATCTCCGGCGCGCCGAAGCCCCAGCGCACCGTGGCCTCGCCCTGGTGCTCCCAGAAGGATTCGTTGGGGCCTTCGTAGTGGGTGCCGCTGGCGGCCGGCACCTGGGTCATCAGCACGCTCTGGTCGCCGCGCTCGGCGATCAGCGTGGCCGGCTCGGTGGCGAAGAAGGTCACCACCAGTTCGTTGGCCTGCTGACCGTTGCAGGCCCAGAAGAAGGGTCCGCGCATGGGCACCAGGCGGTAGCGCGCCTGCAGCTCGCTGATGCGCTGGCGGTAGCTGGCCTCCACGCAGGCCCGCAGGTCCGGCGCCTTCCAGCAGTCGTCGCGCCCCTTGACCCAGCCGCGCTGGCTGGCCTTCAGCACCGGCGGGTGTTCGTTCGTGGCCTTGGCGCGGGCCTGGGCATAGACCTGGGTCAACTGCCGGTCCAGGGCGGCCAGGGCCGGGTCCTGGCAGACCAGGCGGGCCGCGCTGGCCAGATCCCGGGCGCGGCAGTCGAAGCTGGGGCCGGGGGCGGCCTCCACCGCCCTGCCCAAAGCCAGCAGCCCCGTCGCGACCAGCGCGGCACGGGTGGCAAGAGCGATCGGTCGGCTTGGCTGCGGCTCGGTGCGCATGGCGTGTTCTCCCTGTCCGGTCTGTCGCCGCGATGCTAGCGCGGCGGCCCGCGGGCCTGTCATGCCCCTGACACGCCCGCTTCGGACACTTTCATTCGAAAGATCCGAGCGAGCGAATGAACATCAGCCCCCGTCAGCGCGACATCCTGGCCTGGCTGCAGGAGGCCCATCAGCTGGGCACCGAGCAGCTGGCCGACCGCTTCCAGGTCAGCCCGCAGACCATCCGGCGCGATGTGCAGACCCTGTGCGAGCAGGGCCTGGCGCGTCGCCAGCATGGCGGGCTGGCGCTGCAGGCGGCCCAGCACAACCGCAGCTTCGCCCAGCGCAGCGGGGTGCAGGGCGAGCGCAAGCGCCGCATCGCCCGGGCGGCGGTGGCGTGGTTGCAGGACGAGGCCACCGTCTTCCTGGGCTACGGCACCACGGTGGCCGAATTCGCCCGCGCCCTGCCGCCGGAGAAGCCCCTGCGCGTGGTGACCAACAACCTGGACGCCGCCCTGGCCCTGGCCGACAAGCCGGCGGTGGAGACCTGGCTGGCCGGCGGCCGCCTGCGGCCCGCCGACCGCGACCTGATGGGCTTTGCCACGCTGGACTTTTTGCAGCGCTTCGAGGCCCATGTGGCGGTGCTGGGGGCCGGCGGCATCACGGCCGAGGGCGTGCTCTGCGAGTTCCAGCCCGAGGAGGCCGAGCTCAGCCGCGTGCTGCTGGCGCACAGCCAGAGCCAGCTGCTGCTGGCCGATGGCAGCAAGTACCTGCGGGCCGCGCCCTGCCGGGTGGCGCCCCTGGCCGAGCTGGACCATCTCTTCACCGACGACGAGGCGCCCGAGGCCCTGCAGGCCCTGTGCGAGCGGGCCGGCGTGGCCCTGCATCGCTGCGGGGTGGCGGCATGACGGCGGCACTGACCCTGGAAGGGCTGGCCCAGCAGTTCGATGGCCAGCCGGTGCTGCGCGGCATCGACCTGGCGGTGGCGCCGGGCGAGTTCGTCGCGCTGCTGGGGGCCTCGGGCTGCGGCAAGACCACGCTGCTGCGCCTGATCGCCGGGCTGGACCGGCCCCAGGCCGGGCGCATCTGCATCGACGGCCAGGACGTCACCGCGCTGGAGCCGGCGCAGCGCCGCCTCAGCATGGTGTTCCAGTCCTACGCCCTGTTCCCGCACCTGAGCGTGGCCGAGAACATCGTCTTCGGCCTGAAGGCCCGCCGCCTGCCGCGCGACGAGCAGGCCCGCCGGCTGGACCACGCGGCCGCGCTGCTGGGCCTGGCGCCGCTGCTGGCGCGCAAGCCCGGCCAGCTCTCCGGCGGGCAGCGGCAGCGCGTGGCGCTGGCGCGGGCGGCGGTGTCGCAGCACCCGCTGTGCCTGATGGACGAACCGCTGAGCAACCTGGATGCCCAGCTGCGCGCCGAGATGCGGGTGGAGCTGCGCCGGCTGCAGCAGGCCCTGGGCCTGACCCTGGTCTACGTCACCCACGACCAGGTGGAGGCCATGGGCATGGCCGACCGCATCGTGCTGCTGCACCAGGGCCGCATCGCCCAGGTGGGCACGCCCATCGAACTCTACGAGCGCCCGGTCAGCCCGGTGGTGGCGCGCTTCATCGGCCAGCCGCCGATGAACCTGATCCGCCTGCCCGGCGAGGACGGCCTGCGCGGCATCCGGCCCGAGCACATCACGCTGGGCCAGGGCCCGCACACCGCTGTGCTGGAAAGCGCCGAGTACCACGGCGCCGACCGTCTGCTGAGCCTGCGCCTGCACGGCCAGGTGATCAAGGTGCGCCACGCCGGCCGCGAGGCGCTGCCGCTGGGTCAGCCGATGAGCCTGGGCTGGCCGGCCGAGCGCGAATGCCGTTTCCCGTCCGAGGACGCCTGAGCCCCGGTTCGTTTTTCCGTCCCTCCCCACGACCGACCCAAGGAGATAGCGATGTCCCTGCAGACCCGATGCCTGGCCCTGGCCCTGGGCGCCATGAGCGCCCTGGCCACCTTCGGTGCCGCCGCCGCCGAGCCCACCCGCATCACCATGTACTACCCGATCTCGGTGGGCGGCCCGCTCACCCAGGTGGTGGACACCCTGGTGGGCGAGTTCCAGCAGGCCAACCCCGACGTCAAGGTCGAAGCCATCTACGCCGGCAACTACGACGACGCCCGCACCAAGGCCCTGGCCGCGCTCAAGGCCGGCACGCCGGTGCAGACCTCGGTGCTGTTCTCCATCGACCTGCACGAGCTGAAGGACCTGGGCGTGATCCGCCCCTTCGACGACTTTGCCAAGACGCCCGAGGACCGCGCCTGGCTCAAGAGCTTCTACCCCGCGCTGATGGAGAACGGCGTGGCCGATGGCAAGACCTGGGGCATCCCCTTCCAGCGCTCGACCATCGTCATGTACTACAACAAGGACGCCTTCCGCCAGGCCGGCCTGGACCCGGAGAAGCCGCCGCGCACCTGGGCCGAGCTGCACGCCGACGCCGCCAAGCTGGTGCAGAAGGACGGCGCCACCACCAGCCGCTGGGGCGTGATGATCCCCTCCACCGGCTACGCCTACTGGATGTTCGGCGCCCTGACCAAGCAGAACGGCCAGCCGCTGATGAACCCGGCCGGCAACAAGACCTTCTTCAACAGCCCCAAGTCGGTCGAGGCGCTGAACTACTGGGCCGGCCTGGCCCAGGACGGCCTGAGCCCCAAGGGCCTGATCGAATGGGGCACGCTGCGTCAGAACTTCGTCGAGGGCAAGACGGCCATCATGTGGCACTCCACCGGCAACCTGACCGCGGTGATGAAGGAGGCCAAGTTCGACGTCGGCGTGGCCCCGCTGCCCGCCCACACCGAGCCCGGCTCGCCCACCGGCGGCGGCAACTTCTACCTGTTCAAGAGCGGCAGCGAGGCCGAGCAGCAGGCCGCCTACCGCCTGGTCAAGTTCCTGACCGCGCCGGAGCGCTCGGCCCAGTGGAGCGTGGCCACCGGCTATGTGGGTGTGAGCGCCGCCAGCTACGACACCCCCGCGCTGAAGACCTATGCGGCCAAGGTGCCGCAGGCCCTGGTGGCGCGCGACCAGCTCAAGGTCGCCACCGCCGAGCTGGCCACCCACCAGGCCGGCCGCGTGCGCAAGCTGCTCGACGACGCGATCCAGTCGGTCATCACCGGCCAGCAGGCCGCCCTGCCCGCGCTGGACGCTGCCCAGGCCCAGGCCGACCGCCTGCTCAAGCCCTACCAGCGCTGAGCCCCGGCCGTGACGGTGACGCCGACCCGCACCCCGCCGAGTCCCCGGCGCCCGGCAGGCCAGGCCGCCCTGGCCTGGGCCCTGCTGGCCCCGGCCCTGCTGCTGCTGGCCGGCTTCACCTACGGCCCCACGCTGGCCAGCCTCTGGCAGGCCCTGCACACCGAGGCGCCGGGCCTGCCCGCGGCCTTCACCGGCGCCGACCAGCTGCGCGCCCTGGCCGAGGACCCGGTCTTCCGCCAGGCCCTGCGCAACAACGCGCTCTACGCGGCGGTGACGGTGCCGCTGTCGGTGGGCCTGGCGCTGGCCATGGCCCTGTGGGTGCAGGACCGCTTCGCCGGTCGCGGCCTGCTGCGCCTGGCCTTCTTCACGCCCACCGTGCTGCCCATGGTGGCGGCGGCCAACCTCTGGCTGATCTTCTACGCACCCGACATCGGCCTGCTCAACCGGGCCCTGGCCTGGGCCGGCCTGCACGGGCCCAACTGGCTGGGCGACGCCGGCACCGCGCTGTGGGCGCTGATGGCCGTGACTGTCTGGAAGGAGGCCGGCTTCTTCATGGTCTTCTACCTGGCGGCGCTGCAGTCGCTCTCGCCCGAGCTGATGGACGCGGCCCGGCTGGAAGCGCCCTCGGCCTGGACGCGGCTGCGCCGGGTCACGCTGCCGCTGCTGGCGCCCACCACGCTGTTCGTCGGCGTCAACGCGCTGATCAACGCCGTCAAGCTGGTGGACCACCTCTTCGTGCTGACCCGTGGCGGGCCCAACAACGCCAGCACCCTGCTGCTCTACTACCTCTACGAGATCGCCTTCAAGTTCCAGGACCTGAACTACGCCGCGGCCCTGACGCTGGTGTTGCTGGCCCTGCTGGGGGCGGTCTCGGCCGCGCAGTTCTGGCTGGCGCGGCGCATCCACTACCGCTGACGAGGCGCCCGCACGTGACGACGGTGACGCAAGTGACGACCCTGACCTCTCCCTTCTCGGCCGGCCCGTCGCGGGCCCTGGCCTGGCTGCTGGGCGCGCTGTGGGTGCTGCCCCTGCTGCTGCTGGGCTGGGTGGCCTTCCGCCCGGGGGCGGGCGCGCTGCAGTTCGACCTGGCCGGCCCCTGGGGCCTGGACAACTTCCGGGCCGCCTGGCAGGTGGCGCCCTTCGGCCACTACCTGCTCAACACCGTGGCCATCGTCACGCTGCTGCTGGCCCTGCAGCTCACGGTCTGCACCCTGGCGGCCTATGCGCTGGCGCGGCTGCGCTTTGCCGGGCGGGGCCTGGTGTTCGCCCTGGTGCTGCTGCAGCTGATGGTGATGCCCGAGGTGCTGATCGCCGAGAACTACGCCAGCATCGCCCGCCTGGGCCTGGTGGACCGCTGGCTGGGCGTGGCCCTGCCCTATGTGGCCAGTGCCTTCGGCATCTTCCTGCTGCGCCAGACCTTCATGACCGTGCCCCAGGAGCTGGAGGACGCGGCCCGCATCGAGGGCCTGGGTCGTCTGGCCATCCTCTGGCGCGTCTACGTGCCGCTGGCCCGGCCCACCTACCTGGCCTATGCCCTGGTGTCGGTGGCCTACCACTGGAACAACTTCCTCTGGCCCCTGGTGGCCACCAACACCGAGGCCAGCCGGCCGCTGACGGTGGGCATGGCCCTCTTTGCCGCCCCCGAGACGGGGGTGGACTGGGGCGTGCTGTCGGCCGGCACCCTGTTGTCGGTGGGGCCACTGCTGGCGGGTTTTCTGGTGTTCCAGCGCCAGTTCATGCAATCCTTCATGCATGCCGGCCTGAAGTGACCCCCGTGCCCACCACCATTCCTTCCGAACACCCGCTGCCCCGCGTCGTGCTGACCGATGTGGACGACACCCTCACCTGGGAGGGCCGTCTGCCGTCCGTCACGCTGGCGGCCATGGAGCGCCTGGCCGCGGCCGGCATCGCCCTGGTGCCCGTCACCGGGGCCTGCGCGGGCTGGTGCGACCAGATCGCCCGCACCTGGCCGGTGACCGCGGTCATCGGCGAGAACGGCGCCTTCACGATCGAGCGCGAGGGCCGCCATCTGCGCTACCGCGACTGGCAGGACGAGGCCACCCGCATGCGCCACCAGGCCTGGCTGCAGAAGGCGGCTGCCACGCTGCTGCGTCAGTACCCCGGCCTGCGCCTGGCCCTGGACAACACCTACCGGCGCTGCGACCTGGCGCTGGACCACGCCCAGGAGGTGGTGCCGCCGGTGCGTGCCGACACGGTGCGCGAGGCCGTGGCCGCCGCCCATGCCCTGGGCGTGCAGGCCACCGCCAGCTCCATCCACATCAACCTCTGGCTGGGCGACTTCAGCAAGAAGGCCGCCTCGCTGGCCTGGGTGCGGCGTCACCACGGATGGACACCGGACCAGGCCCCGGGCTACGCTGCCTTCGTGGGCGATTCGCTCAATGACGCCCAGATGTTCGAGACCTTCCGGCGCAGTGTGGGCGTGGCCAACATCCGGCCGCATCTGGCCGCGCTGCCGGTGCCGCCCGCCCACATCACCCAGGCGCCCGGCGGCCTGGGTTTTGCGGAATGGGTGAACGAGGTGCTGCTGCCATGCTGATCGCGCAACTGAGCGACTGCCACATCACCCGCCCGGGCACGCTGGCCAGCGGCCGGGTGGACACCGCGGCCCTGCTGCAGCAGGCCGTGGCCAGCGTGGCCGCGCTGGACCCGGCGCCCGACCTGGTGCTGCTGACCGGCGACCTGGTGGACAGCGGCCACCCGGCCGAGTACACCCGGCTGCGGGCCCTGCTGGCGCCGCTGCGCCTGCCCATGCGCCTGCTGCCGGGCAACCATGACGACCGGGCGGCGCTGCGCGAGGCCTTCCCGGAGCAGCCCTGGGCGGCCGAAGGCCCGTTCGCCCAGTGGGTGCTGGACCAACCCCAGGGGGGCAGCACGCTGCGCCTGATCGGGCTGGACACGGTGATCCCCGGCCGGCCCGGCGGCATGCTTTGCCGCGAGCGCCTGGACTGGCTGGCCGACACCCTGGCGCAGGCCCCGCAGCGGCCCACCCTGCTGGCCCTGCACCACCCGCCCCTGCACACCGGGCTGCAGGAGATGGACGGCATGAACCTGGGCGAAGGCCGCGAGGCCCTGGCCGGCCTGCTGGGGCGCCACCCGCAGGTGCTGGCCCTGCTGTGCGGCCACCTGCACCGCCACATCCATGGCCAGCTGGCCGGGGTGCCGGTCATCGTCGCGCCCGGCACCGCGCACCAGATCGCGCTGGAGCTGCGCCCCGGCCAGCCGGCCCGCTTCAACCTGGAGCCGCCGGGCTACCTGCTGCACCGCTGGAGCCTGGCCGACGGCCTGGTCACGCTGGGCGCGGTGACGGGCGACTGGCCCGGCCCCTACGCCTTCTGAGCCGGCATGGCGGCCCGCCGGGGCTTCAGAGCAGATGCTTCTCGCGCAGGTGACGGGCCAGGCCGCAGTAGCCCTGCTGCATCAGGATCTCGTTCTCCAGCCGGGCGGGCAGCAGCTCTTCCTTGAGCTTGGCGGCGGCCTCCATGCCCTGGGTGTGGCGCAGGAAGCTGATCGTCTCCTCGAACTTCGACACCTCGGTGCGGCAGGCCCGTTCCTGGGGCGCATCGGGCAAGGTCTGCGCCCGCAGCGCGGGGCCGGCCAGGCCGAGCAGAAGACAGGTCAGCGCGGTCAGGCGCGGCAGGCGTCCAGAGCGGGAACCGAAAGCGGGCATGGCGGGACGGTGTGGGTGACGGGTCCGTCACCCCAAGCAGGATGGGTGCCATGCCCGGCACCGCGCTGGCCGCGGCCTAACATCGTGCGCCGCCGTTCCAGGAGCCCGCACCATGCTGTTCGACCCCGCCCGCCACGAAGCCCTGTGCGACACCCCCTGGGACGCCGGACGGGCCCAGGCCGCCCTGCAGGACATCGTCGACGACATCGAGCGCAGCCGCGGGCCCCAGGGCCACTGGCCGGTGCACCCGCAGGACGAGGAGGGCGACACCCCGGCCGGCGGCTTCAAGAGCCTCTATCTGGGCAGCGCCGGCCTGGGCTGGGCGCTGTGGCATCTGCAGCAGACCGGAGCCGTGCAACTGCAGCACACCGACCCGGTGGCCCTGCTGCGCTCGGCCCATGCGGCCTACCTGGCCGCGCCGGACACGGGCGAGGTCGTGCCGTCCTTCTACCTGGGCGAGGCCGGCATCCTGCTGGCGCTGTGGCGGGCCACCGGCGATGCGGCCGTGGCCGAGCGCCTGCACGCCCAGGTGATGGCCAACATCGGCCACCCGGCGCTGGAGCCGCTGTGGGGCGCGTCCGGCACGATGCTGGCGGCCCTGCACCTCTGGCGCCTGACCGGCCAGGCGCGCTGGCGCGAGGCCTTCATTCAGAACGTGCAGGCCCTGTGGGCGCGCTGGGACAGCCGCGTGGGCGACGGCGAGCCGTCCGCCTGGGTCTGGACCCAGGACCTGTACGGCCGCCAGGCCCGCTACCTGGGTGCCGCGCACGGCTGGGCCGGCAATCTGCAGCCCCTGCTGCTGGGGGCGGACCTGCTTGCGCCGGCGCAGCGCGCGGCCCTGTACACGCGCTGCGCCGACACCCTGGTGGCCACCGCCGTGCAGGCGGGCGATGGCGTGAACTGGCCGCCCCAGGCCCGGGTGCCCGGCGCCGAGCCGGCCCCCACCAAGTGGCTGATGCAGTGGTGCCATGGGGCGCCGGGCATCGTCACCGCGCTGGCCGGCTTCCCGGTGGGGCAGGACCCGCGGCTGGACGCCCTGCTGCAGGCCGCGGGCGAAGCGGTGTGGGCCGCCGGCCCGCTGGCCAAGGGCCCGGGCCTGTGCCATGGCACGGCGGGCAACGGCCAGGCCTTTCTGGTGCTGCACCAGCGCACCGGCGAGGCCCGCTGGCTGGACCGGGCGCGTCGCTTCGCCATGCACGCCATCGCCCAGTGCGGGCAGCAGCGCCAGGCCCACGGCGTGGGGCGTCACACGCTGTGGACCGGCGATGCCGGTGTGGCCGTCTACCTGTGGCAATGCCTGCAGGCCCGGCCGGGCCTGCCCACGCTGGACTTCGTCTGAGCCCTGGGCGGGGGCTCAGGGCAGGTGGCAGACGGCCTCGACGTTGTGGCCGTCGGGCCCGATGACGAAGGCCGCGTAGTAGTTGGCGTGGTAGTGCGGGCGCAGGCCCGGCGGGCCGTTGTCCTGCCCGCCCGCGGCCAGGGCGGCCTGGTAGAAGGCGTCCACCAGCGCACGGCTGCTGGCGGTGAAGGCCAGGTGCAGGGGGGTGGGCGGCAGGTCGTCCTGGTGCAGCCAGAGCGAGGGCTTGCCGGGCAGGCCCAGGCCCACGCCGTAGTCGCCCTCCATCACCACCCCCACGCCCAAGGGGGCCAGGGCCTGGACGAAGAAGGACTTGCTGGCAGGCAGGTCGCTGGCGCCGAAACCGATGTGGTCGAACATGGTGGCCTCCTGATCTGGGGTGTGTGGCAGACGCCCCAGTGTGCATGGCGCGGGCAGGCTGTCAACGCGGGGCCGCCCCCGGTGGGGCTTTCGCCTGCGGGTCCGGGCCGTGGCGGGCGGCCGCCCGGAGGCTGCGGATCTGCGCGGCAGGCAGCCCCAGGGCACGCAGAAAGCGCGCGTGCGCGACGGGGTCCTGCTGTTCGAATTCCTGGTGCCAGCGCTGCATCTCGGCCTCGTCGAAGCCTGCGCGCTGCAACAGGGCCACCCAGTCGGCCTTGCTGCGGCAGGCGGGGGCATCTGCCAGCGCGGGGTCGGCCAGCAGGCGGGCGAGCTGGCGCTGCTGCTGGCGCAGCCGGGCCATCTCCTGGCCCAGTTCCAGCAGGCGGTCCTGCAGCAGGGTGTGGGCCACCGGGGCTGTGGCGTCGTCACGCGGCCGCGCCAGCAGGGCCGCGATGGCGGCGAGCGACAGGCCGGCCTCGCGCAGCTGCCGGATCTGTTGCAGCTGTTGCACCTGGGCCGGCCCGTAGAGGCGGTAGCCGGCCGCGCTGCGTGCGCCCGGCAGCAGCAGCCCCAGGGCTTCGTAGTGCAGCACCGAGCTGCGGGCCAGGCCGCAGGCACGCGCCAGGCGGCCCAGGGTCATCGGCGTCATGTCGGCTCGGGGGCGGGGCATGGCGGCAAGGGTAGCCGGTCGGGCGGCACGGCGTGCTGGCGGGCGGCCTCGCTGGCCAGCCGCGCGGGCGAATAGTGCCGTGCCAGCAGTGCCTGGGCGTCGCGGCGCAGGGTCGGCTCGCGCTGCAGGCACAGGGTCCAGGGCTGGCCGGGCGTGCCGGCGCCGGCTGCGGCCATCAGGTGCAGCAGGGCTTCGGTGACGGTGGCGTGCACCTTGCCGGGCACGCCCAGGCGGGTGGCCAGCCGGCGCAGGCCCGCCAGGTACAGGGCCTGCGCCCGGGGCAGCGGGTGGCGCTGCAGCAGCAGGCCGCCCGCGCGCAGGTGGCCGGCATGGTCGAAGTCGGCCGCGGGCAGCTCGCCGGCGAGGAAGGCGGCCAGCCAGCGGGCGTCGTCGCAGGCAGGGGGTGGGGTCATGACGGTATCTCCATGCAAGGGACGACAGCGTGCACCTGACGGCCGCCGTCAGGTCAAGCGCCCGTCATGGCGGCGTCACAGGGACGTCATGCCCACCCCGCACCCTCCCGGGGATGACCCGAACCGTGGACTTGGTGTATTTCAACGCGGGCGGTGGCCACCGGGCCGCGGCGCAGGCCCTGCAGGCCGTGCTGCAGCAGCGACATGGCGCTGCCCTGCAGGTGCGGCTGGTGAACCTGATGGCGGTGCTGGATGCGCAGGACCGCTTCCGGCGCCTGACCGGCATGGCGCCCGAGGATGTCTACAACCGCCGCCTGGCGCGCGGCTGGACCCTGGGCCTGACGCAGGAGCTCAAGCTGCTGCAGGCCTCGGTGCGCTGGGCCCACCCCTGGCTCGTGCGCCTGCTGCAGGCGCACTGGGCCGAGACGCGGCCGGACGTGGTGGTCTCGCTGATCCCCAACTTCAACCGCTGCCTCTACGAATCGGTGCAGGCCGCGCGGCCGGGCACGCCCTGCGCCACGGTGCTGACCGACCTGGCCGACACGCCGCCGCATTTCTGGATCGAGCCGGGGCAGGACCAGTGGATCGTCTGCGGCACCGAGCGCGCGGTGCAGCAGGCCCTGGCCCAGGGCGTGGCGCCGCGCAATGTGCACCGCGTCTCGGGCATGATCCTGCGCCCGGCCTTCCACGCCATGGCCCCGCTGGATGCGGCAGCCCGCGCCCAGGCGCTGCAGGCACTGGGCCTGCAGCCGGGCCGACCCACCGGCCTGGTGATGTTCGGCGGCCAGGGCTCCATGCAGATGCTGCGCATCGCCCGCAGCCTGCCGCAGGTGCAGCTCATCCTGGTCTGCGGCCACAACGCCCTGCTGGCCGAGCGCCTGCGGGCGCTGCCCGTGCCCGAGGGGGGCGCGGCGCGCGCGGTGCTGGGCTTCACGCCCGACGTGGTGCACTACATGCAGCTGGCGGACTTCTTCGTCGGCAAGCCGGGGCCGGGCTCGCTGAGCGAGGCAGTGCAGATGGGCCTGCCGGTCATCACCTTCGAGAACCGCTGGACCATGCCGCAGGAGCGCTACAACGCCCAGTGGGTGCGCGAGCAGGGCCTGGGCGAGGTGGTGCCCTCGGTCAAGGCCATTGCCGGGGGCGTGGCCCGTCTGCTGGCCGACCTGGGCGCGGCGCAGGCCCGCGTGCGCGGGGTGCGCAACCAGGCCGTGTTCGAGGTGGCGGACCTGGTGGACCAGCGGCTGATCCAGGCCCGGGCGCCGCATCCGCAGCCCCAGGCTTCTTCGGCCCATGCGGCCCCGGCCGTGACGGGTGGCGCCGAGCCGGACGCGCTGGCCCCGGCCCCGGCGCGCTGAGGCTCAGCGCCCGCCGTAGTGGTACCTGGTCGTGCGGGCCCAGTCGCTGTCGGGCCAGAGCTTGTGCAGCAGGCGGAAGGCGTCGCGCGAGTAGGTGGGCTCGGGGGCCGGCTGGCCGTTGGCGGGCACCGGCGGGCGGCATTCGTTGCGGGTGCTGGCCACGAAGAAGTGCAGGGCCTTGGGCGCCTCCGGGTCGGCCGGCTTGCCCTGGGCCCAGGCCAGCAGCGTGGGAGCCAGGTAGGCATTGCGGTTGGGCAGGGCGTCCAGCAGGGCCTGCTCGCGCCGGGCCTCGGCCTGCTGGGCCGGGCTGAGGAAGGCCGGCGGCGTCAGGGCCAGCGCATCCTGCGCGCCCGTGCCCCAGCCCTGGCAGCCCCATTCGGTGTCGTTGCCCTGCGGGTCCACGCGGTGCGGGTGCAGCTCGGGCGTGTTGACGAAGATGACCGTGGCGGCCAGGCGCTTGGCCTCGGGCGTGGTTGCCTGGACGAAGCGGGTGTAGAGGTGCGCCGTGGTGCCGCGGCCCTGGGCCAGCGTGGGTGCCCAGGTGTCGGCCGTGGCCCAGTCGCCCAGCAGCACCGCGCGGGTCCACACGGCTTCGATCAGCCCGGTCTTCACGGCGGCGGGCAGGTCCGGCCGGGTCGGCAGGGTCTTGAGCAGGGACAGGGGCAGCGCGCGGTAGAGGCGGCGCGGGAAGTCCTCGTCCAGGCCCATCACCGGGGCGGCGGGCGGGGTGGCGGCTCCGGTGGCAGAGGCCGCGTCCTCACGGGCGATCGGCGTGCCCGCCCCGGTCTCCGCCATCTGGCGCGGCGCGGCGGCCAGGAAGGCTTCCAGCGTGGGCGCGGTCACCAGCTTCAGGGCCAGCCAGCGGTTGCGGGTGGCGGTGTCCATGGGCTGGGGCGGGTGGGCCAGCAGGCGGCTGACCTCGGCGTCGGCCGCGGCGGCCTGACCGCCCTCGATCTGCAGGCGCAGCAGGTGGTAGCGCAGGTGCAGGTACAGCGGCGAGGAGGCGGGCACGGCCTCGGCGGCGCGGCGCTCGGTCTCGCTCAGCTGCAGGGCGGCGGGCCGGGGCTGGGCCTGGGCGAGGAGGGCGGCCAGCCACAGCACGGCGGCGGGGCTGCCGGCCGGGGCGGCCTGGGCCTCGCGCCGGGCCAGGGCCAGCGCGGCCGGGCGCTGCTCGTCGCCGGCCTGCATTGCGCCGATCCAGCGGGTCATCGGGTCGCCGGCCTGCATCAGGCCGGGGCGGTTCTCCAGACCGGGCTGCTGCTCCAGACTGTCGAGCAGCACCAGGTAGTCGCTCAAGGCGCGCACCTGTGCCGCGTCCATCGGCGCCTGGCTCAGCGGGCCGGCCAGCTCGGCGGCCTTCTCGGCCGGGCGCAGCCGGGCGTCCACCCAGCCGAGCAAGGCGGCGGCGGGCGCGAACTTCGGGGCCTGGGCGCTCAGCTCGTCGCGCGCGGTGCTCAGCCACTGACGGGTGCGCTCGCTGCGCTCGGGCTGGCCGTCCGGCCCGAGGGCCAGGGTGGCCTGGCGCAGCAGGCAGCGCGCGGCCAGGTAGCGGCCCCAGGGCTGCCAGGGCGAGCTGCCGTCCAGCGCGATGGCCAGGAAGCGCTGGCGCGCGGCCTCGTACTGGCCGGCGTAGAACAGCGCGGCGGCGCTCTGGTAGGCGTGGTCGGCCCGCAGCCAGGCCGGGGCCTCGGCCGGCAGGGCCGGGGGCAGCACGGCCGGCGGCTGGGTGGCCTGGCCGAACTGGACACCCGGGGGCGAGCAGTTGGCGAAGACCGCATCCTGCTGGGCCAGCCAGCGCGCGGCCCACTGCGGCGCGGCAACACTCTGGCGCTGGCGTTCGGCCAGGGTCTGGCGGGCGCGGTCGAAGGCGTCCTTGGGGCAGTTCAGGAAGAAGCTGTAGTCGGGCGTGGCCCGCTCGGCCTCGATCTTGACCGGTGCCGCGCCGGCCTGGGCGCGGGTGGCCAGCCAGGCGGCGATGCCGGTGGCGTCCTCGTCGTGGCGGGCCTGCCAGTCGGGGGCGGTGGGGCCCACATGCCAGCCGTCCACGTTGAGCGCGGTGGTCTCGGCCGCGCTCAGCGGGTGGCCCTGGGCCGCGCGCCAGGCCAGCGCCAGGTAGACGCGCCAGTAGCTGCCGGGCACGACGCCCAGGCGGCCGGCGGCGTAGCCGGGCAGGGCGGCCTCGGTGACATGGTGCTCGGGGGCGTAGGCGTTCTCTTCGTAGCCATCGCCGCCGCTGGCCCGGGCGGCGGGCAGGGCGATCAGGCTGCTCAGGCCGGCCAGCGCCAGGGTCCGTGCCAGGGTGCTCAGCGCGCGGCGGGGGGCGAGGGGGTGTTCAGCAGGGCGGTCCATTGGTCTCGGGTCCAGGGCTGGGGGGCGAAGTGGTAGCGGCGCGGGGCCTGCAGGCCGGTCACCGGCGCTTCGTCGGTGGCGGTGCCGGCGGCCTGCTGGCAGTAGGGGCGGGGAAAGTGCCCGTCGCGCGCCAGCAGGGCGCGCAGGGTGCGGTCGTCGCGGTCCATGCGGAAGGCCATGGGCACGATCTCGTCGGCGGGCAGGCCGTCCATCCAGGCGTCGCCTGCGCACCAGGAGGCCAGGGCGGTCATCGACAGTGCGACCTCGGCCGGCAGCCGCGCGCGCAAGGCACGCACCACCTCGGCCAGGAAGGGCCGCTGCGAGCGCCGCACCTCGAAATCCAGCTGCAGTGCGTGCACCGGCTGGCCCTGCACCAGGCGCAGCGCGCTGGCCACGATGGCCTCGCGCTGGGCGGGGTTGAGGGCGGGGTGGTCGCGCGGGTCGGCGTCCACATGCAGCACCGGCAGCAGCACGGTGCCGGGCGAGACGCGCAGCGGCTGGGCGCGCGGCCGGATGTCGGCGGCCTCGCCGCGCAGTCGGATGGACGTGGCCAGCCAGGCCACGCCGGTGTCCGGCGGCAGGCCGCGCAGGTCCTCGGGCCGCTCCCAGGCCCAGAGCATCTGCGGGGGCAGCTGGGCCAGGCCGGGGTGCGGCGCGGGCCGCAGCGGGGTGCTGGCGCGCAGGCCGGTGGCCAAGCTCAAGGCCAGACCCAGACCCAGACCCAGGCTCAACGCCAGCCCGGCGCGGGCCAGCCGCCACCGGGGCGGTCGGGCAGGGCGAAGGGGCGGGCGCGGCATGGCGGGCACTCTAGCAGCGGCCCCGGGCGCGGCCCATCCACCGCAAGGGGGTGTCGCACGGCTGTCATCACCGTGGCACGGCGGGCCGGTCTACTGCGCGGTTTTGCGACGTTTCGCACGTGTCGGGCGACAGCCCAGGGGGACAGACAGCGGCATGCCACGGGGTTTCCTTCTTCTGATCGCGGCGCAGTTCACCTCGGCCCTGGCCGACAACGCGCTGCTCATCGTGGCCATCGCGCTCTTGCAGCAGCAGGGCCTGCCGGGTTGGTGGGCGCCGCTGCTGAAGTTCTCCTTCACGCTGTCCTATGTGCTGCTGGCGCCGGTGGTGGGCCCGCTGGCCGACGCCCTGCCCAAGGCCCGGCTGATGGCCTGGATGAACGCGCTGAAGATGCTGGGCCTGGGCGGCATGCTGCTGCCGGTGCACCCGGTGGCGGCTTATGCGGTGGTGGGCCTGGGTGCGGCCGGCTATGCGCCGGCCAAGTACGGCCTGGTGACCGAGCTGGTGCCGCCGCACCAGCTGGTGGCGGCCAATGGCTGGATCGAGGTGTCCATCGTCTGCGCGGCCCTGCTGGGCACGGTGCTGGGCGGCGGCCTGGTGTCGCCGACGATGCTGAGCCTGGGGCTGGAGGTGTCGCTGGGCCTGCTGCTGGGCCTGTACGGGCTGGCGGCGGTGCTGCAATGGGGCGTGCCCGACAGCGGCGCGCGCTACCCCAAGGCGGTGTGGCACCCGCTGGCCCTGAGCGCGGACTTCTGGCGCGCCAACCTGCGCTTGTGGCGCGACGCGGCCGGCGGCCTGTCGCTGTCGGTGACCACGCTGTTCTGGGGCGTCGGCGGTGTGCTGCAGTTCGCGGTGTTGCGCTGGGCCACCGAGCGGGTGGGCCTGGGCCTGGACCGGGCCGCCTATCTGCAGGCGGTGGTGGCCCTGGGGGTGGTGGCCGGGGCGTCGCTGGCCGGGCGCTTCGTGCCGCTGCACCGGGCCATGCGGGTGCTGCCGGCCGGCGTGGCCCTGGGCGGGCTGATCGCGGCGGTGGCGCCGCTCACCACGCTGGGACCGGCCCTGCCGCTGCTGGTGCTGACCGGCGCGGTGGGCGGCATCCTGGTGGTGCCGATGAACGCGCTGCTGCAGCACCGCGGCCACCAGCTGCTGACGGCCGGGCGGTCCATCGCGGTGCAGGGCTTCAACGAGAACCTGAGCGTGCTCACGATGCTGGGTGTCTACGCGGGCCTGCATGCGCTGGCCCTGCCCCTGGTGCCGCTGATGATGGGTTTCGGCGGCCTGATCGCCGCCTTCATGCTCGTGCTGATGGCCCGCCGCCGCGCGCTGCGCCGCCAGGCACGTCTGGGCGCGTGCGGCTCAGGCGCGGGCCAGCGGTGAGGCGCTGACGCCGGCACCTGCCTCCGCGCGCAGCACGGGGCGGCCGGCGATCAGGTCGGCGTAGAGGCGCTCGATCTGGTCGATGATGCGCTCCCAGCCCAGGGTTTCGGCGGTCAGGCGGGCGTTCTGACCCATCACGCGCAGGCCTTCCGGGTCGCGCGCCAGGTCCACCGCCATGCGCTGGAAGGCCGCCATGTTGCCGAAGGGCGCGAGCATGCCCGAGTGCTGCGGGCGCACCAGCTGGGCCGCGGCCGCGTAGTCGAAGGCCAGCACCGGCAGGCCGCTGGCCATGGCCTCGGGCGTGACGTTGCCGAAGGTCTCGGTCAGGCTGGGGAAGAGCAGCAGATCGGCGCTGGCGTAATGGGCGGCCAGGTCCTCGCCGTGCCGCATGCCGGCGAAGATGGCCTCGGGCAGGCGCTGCTGGATCTCCTTGCGGGCCGGGCCGTCGCCCACCAGCACCAGGCGGGCGCGGGGCTGGGCCTGGCGCAGGGCCTCGTAGGCCTCGATCAGGGTGCCCAGGTTCTTCTCGGCGGCCATGCGGCCCACGTGCAGCACCACCAGATCATCCGGCGCCACGCCCCACTGTTCGCGCAGCGCGGCGCTGCGGCGCAGTGGGTGGAACAGGGTGGTGTCCACCCCGCGCGAGACGACGATGACATTGCGGAAGCCGTAGTCGGTGAGCTGGCGGCGCAGGCCCTCGTCGGGCGTCATCGTGCACTGCGTCAGGTTATGGAACTTGCGCAGGTAGGCCATGATGGGCTTGTGCAGCCAGCCCACGCCGTAGTGCTTGCTGTAGGCGTGGAAGTTGGTGCGGAAGTCCGAGCACAGCGGGATCTTCAGGTGCGCCGCGGCCTGCAGGGCCGACCAGCCCATCGGCCCTTCGGTGGCGATGTGCACGATGTCGGGCCGCTGGGTGGACCAGAGCTTGACCAGGGTGCGCTTGGAGGTCAGCCCCATGCGCAGCTGCGGGTAGCGCGGGATGGGCAGGCCGCGCATCAGAACCTCGTGGAAGCTCTCGCCGTCGATGGCGCGCTCGCCCTTCTTCTGACCCGGCCGGATCAGCTGCAGGTCGTGGTTGTGGGCCCGCAGGCCCTCCACCACGCTGGCGATGGTGCGGGCCACGCCGTTCACCTCGGGCGGGTAGGTTTCGGTGACCACCGCGATGCGCAGCGAACGTCGCTGGGCGGGGTAGTCGTCCACGACGATGTCGGCAACGGTGGTGTCAGGGCGCATGCGCCCATGGTGAGCACGCTTCGCAACAATCCGATGACGGTGCAACCCCACCACACGAAGGGAGATCGTCACGGCAGCTTCATCAAGCCTCGTCATGCTCCGGTCACTCATTTTTCTTGGAGTTGACCCGGTGAACGAGTTCATGAAGCTGCTGCGAGAGCAGCGTTGGGACGACCATCGCTTCTACCACCAGTGCCGCATCAACCAGTCGCTGCACCTGCTGAGCGCGCTGAGCTTTCTGGTGGCCTATGCGCTGTTGTTCGTCGACCCCGCGGCCGCCGGCCTGCTGGGCTGGGGCGTGTCGATGGTCAGCCGCCAGGCGGGCCACTTCTTCTTCGAGCCGCGCGGCTACGACCGCGTCAACGACGTCAGCTTCCAGTACAAGGAAGACGTCAAGGTGGGCTACAACCTGCGCCGCAAGGTGGTGCTGATGGGCATCTGGGTGGCGGTGCCGGTGCTGCTGGCGGTGTCGCCCAGCCTGTTCGGCCTGATCGAGCCGGCCGGCGAGACGGGGCTGCTGGTGTCGGGCTACTGGCACGACGTGGGCATCTTCTGGCTGGCGCTGGGCGTGGGCGGTCTGCTGTTTCGCACCGTGCACCTGTTCTTTCTGCAGGGCGTGATGGCCGGCCTGTGCTGGATGAGCAAGATCCTGACCGACCCGGTGCACGACGTGATGCTGTACTGGAAGTCGCCCTTCTACCTGCTGCGCGGCCAGCGCCTGGACCCGATGGAGCATGTGGCCGCGCATGAACCTGAGGCTGAGGATGTCTCGCTGACCTGAGGACTGCGAGCACCTTCTGCAAGAAGGGCCCGCCGGTGCAAGCCGGCGGGCCCTTGTGCTTGCGGGGTCCGCCAGGGACCCCCTCATGAGGCTCAGCGCTTGCGCCAGTGGGCGATCAGTTCGCGCAGGATCCCGCGGCGGATGCCCTTGTCGCTCTGGCCGGGGGCCTGCCACCACCAGCCGTCGGCCTGCATGGCCTGGCAGGCGGCGACAAAGCGGCTGGCGATGCGTTCGAAGTCCTCGTCGGTGGTGGCCAGGTTGAAGATCAGGCGGCCGGTGCCCACCCAGCTCAGCAACAGGCCCTGGTCGCGCAGGTAGAACTGCAGCATCCAGTTGTAGCGCGAGGGCTGGGTGTAATAGACGGTCCAGACGCTGGTCATGTTGGCCACCCGCACCGGCAGGCCGGCCACTTCCAGCCGCTCGTTGAGTCTGGCGGCGCGCGCGTCCTGCACGGTGTCGAAGCGGGCGTACATCGCCTCGGCCTCGGGCGTGTCCAGGTAGTCCAGGAAGGCCGCCATCGAGGCCATCACATAGGGGTGGGCGTTGAAGGTGCCACGGGCGAAGCAGATGTCGGCCGGGTGGGCGTCGTTGAAGCGGCGCATCAGCTCGCGGCGGCCGCAGACCACGCCCACCGGCAGGCCGCCACCCAGCGTCTTGCCGTAGGTGACCATGTCGGCCTGCACGCCGAAGTATTCCTGCGCGCCGCCGCGGCCCAGGCGGAAGCCCATGAAGACCTCGTCGAAGATCAGCACGATGCCGCGCTCGGTGCAGACCTGGCGCACCTTTTTCAGCCAGGCGGTGGTGGCGGCGCGGTCGAAGTGGGCGCGGCGCGAGCTGTCCACCAGGGACGAGTCGCCCGGCGCGGCCCTGTTGGGGTGCAGGGCCTGCAGCGGGTTGATCAGCACGCAGGCGATGTCATTGCGGGTGCGCAGCACCTCGATGCTGCGGTCATCCTGGTCGCGCAGGGTGTAGGTCTCGCGCGGGGGCAGGGGGTTGCCGGGGCCCGGCTGCACGTCCTCCCACCAGCCGTGGTACGCGCCGCAGAAGCGCACCAGGTGGCGCTTCTTGGTGTGGTAGCGGGCCAGGCGCACGGCCTGCATCACCGCTTCGGTGCCGGACATGTGGAAGCTCACCTCGTCCAGGCCCGACAGGCGCTGGAGCTTCTCCACATTGCCGGCCACGCAGGGATGCAGGGTGCCCAGCACCGGGCCGTAGTCCGCCACCAGGGCGCTGCCCTGGGCGATCAGACGCTTGTAGACGTCGTGGCCGAAGAGGTTGACGCCGTAGGAGCCGGTGAGGTCGTCATAGACCTGGCCGTCCAGGTCGGTCAGCGTGACGCCCTGCGTGGCCACGCCCACATTGCCCAGCTTGATGCGCTGGCGCAGGTAGGGACTGAACTGGAAGGGCACGCGGTACTGGCTGGTGAACTGCAGGTCCGACAGGCCGGGGCGCAGCGCGTCCGTCCAGGCGATGGAGCGGGCATGTTGCTCGCCCAGGCGCTGGGCCAGGGCGGCGAAGCCCTGGCGGCGTTGGGCCTGCACTTCGGCGGGGGCGTCGTCGCAGCCGAAGAACCGCTCGGCGTCATAGGCATAGCCGGGCAGCAGCCGGGCCACCCGCTGCGCCATGCGCGAGTGGCCGGTCAGCGAGGGGTGCTTGGCCATCGACAGCTGCAGGCGGCGAACCACCTTCGGCGCCAGGGTCAGCAAGGCGGCCGCAGCCACGGCGCTCAGGGTCAGGGTCTCGTTCATTTGTCACATCGTCCTGGGAGACTGCTCCCAAAGGCGTATCTGTACCCGCTGCTGTTGACATCCCCATGAAAGTGCTGCGTACCTGGCGTGACCGCCTGCTGCAACAGGAGGACCTGAACTTCCTGCTGACCAACCGGATTCCCCGTTTGGCGGCGACCCATGCGATGGGCTGGTTCAGCCAGATCCGCAGCCCGCTGCTGGCGCGACTGTCCATCGGCGTGTGGCGGCTGTTCACCGAGCTGGACCTGAGCGAGGCCAGGCAGCAGCGCTTCGAGAGCCTGCACGACTGCTTTGTGCGCGAGCTGAAGGACGGTGCCCGCACGGTGGATGCGGACCCGGCCGTGCTGGCCAGCCCCTGCGACGCCATCGTGGGCGCCTGCGGCACGGTGCAGGACGGCCAGGTCTGGCAGGCCAAGGGCTTTCCGTACACGGTGGCCGACCTGTTCGGTCATGCCGACCGGGCGGTGCCTTACCGCGACGGCGTCTTCGTCACGCTGCGGCTGACCTCGGCGATGTACCACCACTTCCACGCGCCGGCCGATGGCACGGTGCAGCATGTGACCCACATCGCCGGCGACACCTGGAACGTCAACCCCATCGCGCTCAAGCGGGTGGAGCGCCTGTTCTGCAAGAACGAGCGCGCGGCCATCCACCTGAGGCTGGACCGCGGTGGCCAGCCGCTGGCCCTGGTGCCGGTGGCCGCTGTGCTGGTGGCCAGCCTGCGCCTGAAGTTCATGGACCTGCTGCTGCACACCCGCTACCGCGGGCCGGACGAACTGCCTTGCAGCGCGCACGTGAACAAGGGCCAGGACCTGGGCTGGTTCCAGCACGGCTCGACCATCATCGTGTTCGCGCCCCGGGGCTTTGCGCTGGTCGAGGGCATCGAGGTGGGGATGCGGGTGAGGATGGGCCAGGCCTTGATGCGCTGGTAAGCCACCGCCCGGCGGGGCTCAGTTGCTGTAATACGGGCCCATCCAGGCCGCCGGCAAGGCCGCGGTGTGGCCCTGGTCTTCCAGGATGGCCCCCCCGTTGGCGGTGTTGTTCCGGTAGGTGAGCGAGCGGCCGCCCAGCACCAGATCCAGCACGGTGTTGGCATTGCGCACGAAGGTGTTGGACTCCACCAGGACGTTCTGGACGCCTTCGGCCGAGCTGTCATTTTCCGGGCTGATGGCCACCGTCCACTGGTTGGTGTCCGCTGCGTTGCCGAAGCGGTTGTGCGACACCACCACCTGGTCCGAATACCAGGCGTCGTCGACATACTGGTTCGTGTAGGCCGTGAGGCCACCGCTGTGCAGCTTCAGGCTGTGGTAGATGCCCGCCGGATTGATGCCCTTGAGCTCGTTGTGCGCCACGATGGCCTTGCGCAGCTTGGTGAAGCGGGCCGTGTGGTACTTGGAGACGCCCATCACATTGCCCAGCATGGCGTACTGGGAACCATCGCCATAGAGGTTGTAGCCGCCGTCGTTGAACGAGCCGGTGACGGTGTTCTCCACCACGAAGATCTGCTGGGCGTAATAGAAGGCACTGGTGGGCACCACGCGGTAGGGATCGGACTGGGCCCAGTAGCTCATGCCGCCGGTGTAGATACCATGGTTGTCGCTGGCGGAGGTGAGGTCCAGTCGGTAGAGCAGCACCTGCTTGCCCAGGCTCTGCGTCACGTCCTTGGCCACGGCCAGATCCATGACCGTGATGTCGGTGGCGAAGTTGGCCGTCTGCGGACGCGTGGAGCCGATGCCCACGGAATTGACCACGGGCAAGGCCCCGGTCCCGTAGCTGCCCACCTGCACGCCGGCGTTGCCATCCTGGATGTCGATGTCGCCAAAGGTCTCGCCCCGGGCCAGCAGCACCCGCTTGCCATTCCAGCCGGTGCCGGTGGGCAGGGCGGTGGCCTTGGCCGCGCCAGTGGGGCAGCCGGTGTAGCGGCTCGCGCCGGAGACGCAGACCGTCTGGCTGCCGGCGTAGGCGCTGTCGGGCGAGCTGACGTTGACCGTCACCGTGGCACTGGACTGGCTGCCGGTGCCGGGGTCCGTGGCCGTCACCTGAACGGTGTAGGTGCCCGCCACATCGAAGACATGGGCGGCGATGGGGCCACCGGTCTCGGTGTTCTTGGGCAGACCCGACACGGCCCAGGTGAGCCCGCGGTCATCGCCGAAGTTGAAGGCGTAGTTCAGCTGGCGGAAGGTGTCCAGGCCCAGGGTGGTGCTGGTGCCGGTGGCGTCGAACTGAACGGCCAGCGGTGCGACACCTGAAATGCGCGAGGCGGTGAGGGCGGCCGTCACGGGGCCCGCTGGCGTGGAAGGAGTCGAAGGTGTGGAGGGCGTGGAAGGTGTGGAAGGTGTGGAGGGCGTTGCGCCCGAGGTGCCCGAGCCGCCACCGCAGGCCGTCAGGGCGGTGACCACCAAGGGCAGCAGCATCGCGCGGAATCCGGTCGACATCACGTATCTCATCCTGAATCATCAACGGCGGGCGCCCTCGGAAAAGGGCGGCTTTGCCCGATCAGCCAACGACGGTGGCGTGATGCGCTGCCGGACAACGTGGCTCGAACTGCTTGGGCCGGGTACTGCAAGATTGGAATGTAGCCGCGAATGCGGCGGGGCCTGGGATTCCCGTTTGCCTTCCGACCGCGCCGTAGGGGCGTGCCCTCATCACCGGCGCCTCTGTCGGCAAGGTGAAGTTCCGGCTCCCCAGAACGAAATGGGGCTCGGAGGGACGGGGATCTGTCAGAAACTCGATCCTTACCGGCTGACCAGCCTGCCAGATGTTGACGGTACGCTGCTGCTCGCTCACGCAGATGCTGTGGGTCCTGGGGGGACAGCAGCTCAAAACGCAGGGTGTCTCCTCCATCTTCGCCACGAAGCTGATCGCTTACCTGCGACCGGAATGCGATTCGTCGGAGTTCCCTGGTAGATCGGTGCGTTGATGCGGCTGGACATTACCCGCATCAGGGTATCGGGGCATAACGGCTGGGCAGGCCGACCTGGAGCAGGTTGACCGTTCCCGCCGGTTGACTGCGGGGATTCACCGAGGGCGGAGGTGCTGCTGTGCCCTTGACGAGGTCTTCCACATCGCTTGGCGACAGGCGGTGGCAAGAAAACGCAGCGGTTTCACGACCCGATCGGGCATGGTGCAGTGACGCTGCGCCGAAGGCGGTCAGAAGCACGCCGAGCGCGCCCGATCCAAAGCCACTGCTCCATGCGCACGGTCTGTTGCGCGAGTGCGTGGCGGCAAGCGGCCACTTGGCTGTGAGAAGTCACGCGCAAGGGGCTCCGTTTCAGCTACTGGGGCTCTTCGCAAAGCTGCCGCCGTCATCACAGTCCGTTGATGAGAAAGCGGCGGGGCGTTCCTGTGAGTTCGTCTGGGTAGGGGTCTCTCAGAAACTCGATCCATACCGTCTGACCAGCCCGCCAGACGTTGACGGCACGCTGCTGCTCGCTCACGCAGATGCTGCGGGTCCCAGGGGACAGCAGCTCAAAACGCAGGTTGTCGCCCCCATCTTCGCCACGAAGCTGATCGCTCACCTGGATCGGAATGCGATTCGTCGGAGTTCCCTGGTAGATCGGTGCGTTGATGCGGCTGGACAGCACCCGCATCAGGGTATCGGGGGCATGTCGGCTGGGCAGGCCGACCAAGAGCAGGTTGACCGTTGCCGCAGGTCGACTGCGGGGATTCACCGAGGGCGGAGGTGCTGTTGTGCCCTTGACGAGGTCTTCCACATCGGTTGGCGACAGGCGGTGGCAGGAAAACGCAGCGGACTCACGACCCGAGCGGACATGGTGCAGTGACACTGCAGCGAAGGCCATTACGAGCGTGCCGAAGATCCAAAGCCGCGGCTTCATGCGCCTGAGCTCTTCGCCAGGCAGGCGCAGTGGGCCACCAGCGCCGCGCGACCCGCCTCGTCCACCTCTGCCAGCTTTGCTTCGTACCACTGTTGGAGTTGTTCGGCCGGCATGACATGCAGCAGCAACTCTGCCGACTTGCTCAGGAACTCGGAAAAGAAGGGAAAGCCGCGCATCCAGACAAAGGTGCTGTCGGTGATACCCATGGCTGAGTAGCCTTGCGCAAGCCATTCCAGGTGCTCCTGGCAGGCGTCGTAGTGCCCCGCCTGACTCAGTGAGGAGAGGTAGGCCGTGCGCATCTTGGCGGGCGGCATGTCCTGGGCGGAGGTGTTCATCTCCACCGCGCGTTCAAACCAATGGGTGCCGCGCGTCAGATCCTGCGCCATCACCGCCGTGGTGGCGATCTGCAGTGCATTGTGGCTGCTGGGTTCTAGAGCGAACAGGCGCTCGAAGTCATGGCCGGCTGCAGCCCACTGAGCCAACCGCGAATGCGCCAGGGCGCACAGACGCCAAGCGTCAGCCTGGATGCTCCGCGTGCCGCTGCGTACATGCGGCTTGGCCGCCTCCAGGCAGGCTTCAAACCGCACCCCTTCCAGGGCCGCCACCGCGGGCAGCAGTTCCTCGGGCGTGTCCGGCTCTTCCGATGGCGTGGCCTGCGTGTCCCGCTCCGGCGTCGCCGCAGGCATTCGGTGCAAGGCTTCGAAGATGGCATCCGACACCAGGCCGGCGGCCAGCAGAGACAGGCGGGCGGGTTTGACCTTGCCTTCGGCGCTGCGCTCGTACATGCGCAAGTCGATGTCGATCCAGCGGGCCTGCGGGTCTTGCGGCACCGACCGCCCTTGGATCTTCAGCGTCAGCCAGGTGCCTGCCGCCGTTGAAACGGTCACATCGGCCGCTGGCCGCAGCGACAGCAGGAACGCCGTGCCACGGCTGGCCAGTTCTTCCTGTACCTGCGCGGCTTCGCCACGGCCCAGCCACAACTCCTGCTCCCAGACCTTGCGTGCCCACTGGTGTTGGCTCTCGCTGTAGGGGTTGGCGGCCTGCTGCCCCACCATGTCCCAAGTCAGGGCGAGGATGACGGCCAGTTCCAGCAGAGCGCCGATACCGGGCCAGAGCGCGGCATCCCACCCGCCCAGGCGAAAGAGCGTCCATGGCGCCAAGCTTCCAAAGGCGGGGGCCAGCCACCAACGCACACTGAAGCTGACCAGCAGGGAAGCCAACAGCCAGCCTTGGCTCAACCGGCGTTGCCGTGAATGGCTCCAGTCGGCCACCCAGCCAAAGGCCACGCCGTAGGCCAGCATGGCCAGCACGGTGCAAATGGCCCAACTGATCACGCCATACGCATGGCCGGCCGCCCAGGCCAGTGCGGCGCCCAGCAATGCGCTCGCAGGCAGGCCGGCACCGGCCCAAATCAGCCAGGCCCTGAGACCAGCGCGGCCGGAGGGGATGTAGGGGGGGATGGAGGATGAGGAATCAGCAGGCGATGGAGCGCGCATTGGTAGAACATTGAAGGGCGAGTACACCCTTTGGGGACAGTATGGTCAATGCACGTCGGACGATGGTGATGAAATCTTCTTGAACCCACTTGGGGATATCAAGAACCGATGGACCTCAGGCCCGGTCATCTCTGCATTCAAGGTGCTGAACTCCAGTTCGGATGAATCAAGCTTGATGGCGTCGGCTGGGTTGTCGGGGATGCTCAAATCGGGCAGGACGAGCGTGACATTGTTTTCGCAGCTTTGCAGAGGGATGGAGTCAACCAGCCGCAGTTTTTTCGATGAATAGACGATTAAGGCCAGACGGTCTTCACTGCCAGCGCCGCATCGGGAAAGTGGTAGCTCTTTAGAAGGTCGTCGGAGAATCACAAGCGCTGCATCCGAGATTCGGACTTCGCCATTCACGGAGATGAGGGCGGTGTCTTTCAAAGCCTTGGCCAAGACGGGGGAATAGCTGCTTTTTTCAATTGCCTTTTGGTTCAGAATGAAGCGATTTTCATCAACATGAAGCGCAGCGGTGCAATTGAATGAAATTGGCAGCAATGTGAGCAGAAGAAGGGCTATTCTGAGGAATCTATCAATTGCCGTTGACATGGTCTGCATAGCAAACACCGGAGTAAATCCAAGTGTGATCTTTGTCTTGGCCGCTCTTTCCTTTTGAATAGGTTGGCTGATCCCTTTGGTGAAGATCCTCAGCGCTTTTGTTTTGATTGCCTTCATTGTTGGTGTCCCATCCAATGTTTCCGGTTGCGGGGTCGCACAATATGTTTGACTTTCTCTCCCAGGCTTCGCTGGTGGCGTTCCAATGGTAATAGCTCCCCCCATTCCAGCGGGAGTAAGTTTCATTGGAGATCATTTCCTCGGTCGCCGCCGGTGTTGGGTGGGATGCAAACATGGATTTGGCGGCCTTCTGTTTCTGTGCATACAGGTGGGATCCAGCCTTAATATTCTCTTTCCAGCTCCATGCCTGCTCAAAACTTGGGGCGGGGTTCGTCATCTGTGTAATTCCAAAGCCCTTGTCGAAAGCGACGATGGGTTCACCATCAAGATCGATAAAATGCTTTGTGCCTGTTTCCTGATCTAGAAGTTTGTCAAATCCGACCGTGTCTGGAATGGTGAGCAGAAATGCTGATACCTCCGACTTTGTTGGGTTCTTTCCGAGTATATATACACTGCGTTTGAAGGTCAGTTTTTCAACCTTGGCCTCTACGGTGAGAAGTCCGCCAAGGGTGCGGTTGTTCAGGTTTGCCCGCCAGGTGGTTCCTTCCGTTTGTGCGGAACCCGCTTCGGAGAAGCTCTCAATCAACTTGCCACGGGGTTTCTCTTTCAAGCCGCTGACCTTGGCATCCCAAACTATTTTCCAGCTCCACTGAACCGGTCCTGCCGCATCGGTTTTGATCTCAAAGTCGATTTGAGGCATTTCTGCAGCATTTGAGATATAGAACTTCTCGCCACTTGCCGGCCTTACCCAAGTGCCCACGTCCTCCAAGACGACGACCTTGACCAAGGTGTTCTTCGTTTTGTTGGTCTTTCCTGCCCCCTTCTTGCTTGAGCTCGGGGTGGAATGCTTCTTCGTTGCCATGGTGTTAGAGGATCGTTGCAGCGGAGTCGCTTGGGAAGATGTCAATTGAGACCTCCACCGGCTCGTTGGTGACAATTCGCTGTGTCATGCCTGATGCATCGGTCACCCCCTCCCAGACTTGCCCATTGGAGCCTGTGAGCCTGTACCTTCTGTTGGCCATCGGCACGCCACTTGAGTCAACGAGGTGGAACTGCTCGTCATATGCCTCGATCTCTTCACAGGTCCCAACGGGCAAGGCCGGCAAACTCGCCGCCTGACTCCCGCCCCCCAGGAACCCATGCGTGGCCCCCTTGACCGCGAAGCGGCCCGGGGTGGTGACGGTGATGTTGCCGCCTTCCAGGGTGATGCCCGACTGGCCGGCGATGAGTTCGATCTTGCTGTTGGCGCTGATGCGGATCTCGTCGTTGACGCTGGTGATGGTCACACTCTGGTCGGCCAGCAGCTTGAGCTCGTCGGTGTGCGCGCGCAGAGAGACCGGCCCATTGGCCGCCTTGACCTGCAGCCCGCCCTGGTGGGCGTAGAGGCTGGCGGTCTGGCCCGCGGCAATGGACGCGGTGTGGGCGGCCGTGGTTTGCAGGTCCTGCTGCATGATCTGGCTCAGGCGCTGGCCGCTGAACTGCTGCACGCTGGCCGGGGTGGCCAGCAGCTGGGCGGCGGCGCTGTCCAGCACCACGGCAGGCTGGGCGAAGGCGGGGACGGGCTCGCCCTGGCTGGGGTCCCGGCCATCGGCGGGGATCTTGGCCTCCTGCCCGTTGACCTGGTCCGGATGGCGCCCGTCCTGGGCCGGGTCCAGGGCCTGGTGCAGCTTGCTGAGGTCCTGGCCCTCTTCGGTGCTGGTCAGGCCCTGGGCGCCGATGGCCTGGGCGGCTTGTGACAGGCGCTGGCCCAGCTCGGTGGCCGATCGCAACTGGGCCAGGGCCTCGGCCGCGTCCATCTGTGGGCCCTGGGCCGAGCCGTAGGTGCCGCTGCGCGCCTGGGTGCTCACCAGCAGGCCCGCTCCGGCGCGCAGGCTGGCCCAGCCCTGGGTGTTGGCTTCGAAGCCGCTGCCGCGCCAGGCGCCGCGCTGGGCACTGCTCGGGCTTTGGTTGATCAGGTGGCCCAGGCTGAGTTCACTGCCGGTGTGGGTGGTGGCCAGCCGGGTGCGCAGCTGGCCGGGGGCGTCGTCCACCACCCATTGCTGCGTGTGCTGGCCATCCAGCGTGCGGCTGTGCAGGCCGGCCAGCACGCCGGGGTGGTTCACGCCCGCATCCACGCCCGCTGCAAAGGGCGGGGGCTGGTCGCCGTTGGTCAGGCCGCCGGCAATGATCGGGCGGTCGATGTCGCCTTCGATGAACTGCACCGCCACTTCCGAGCCGATGCGCGGCACCCAGACGGCGCCCCAGTTGGCGCCGGCCGCCGGGGTGGCCACCCGCACCCAGGTGCCGCTCTGCTCGTTGCCCGGGGCGTTGCCGGTCTCGTCGGCACTGTAGGCATGCGGCAGGCCGCCGGGGTTGGGGGCGCTGCCGCGCTGGAAGTGGAACTGCACCTTGACGCGGTGGTCGCGCTCGGTGGTGAGGGCTTCGTCCTGCAGGCCCACCACGCGGGCGGTGAGCAGGTAGGGCGCGGTGGGCGCGCGCAAGGGGCGCGGCAGCACCGGGGCCGCGGCCGGCACGGCCTGGAACTGGTTGCGGTAGCCGCCCTTGGCCAGGGCGGTGTTCCTGAGCAACTCGGCGGCCTGATCGCCCAGGTTGTTGGCCACATGGTGTTCGACGGCCAGCACGGTGAAGGCGTTGTCGGGCCTTGGGTGGCTGGCGGTCAAGGCCGCCGCGTAGTTCATCGCCGTGGTGTTGGCCCCGTACAGCGGGTGGTCGATCAGCTGGAACTGCGCACCCGCACGCAGGGCCCGGGCGCCGCCCTGGCCGGCAAAGCGCTTGGCCTGCAGCTCTAGCGCGCCCAAGGCCAGGCGCGCGGCGCGCTCGGCGGCCTGGGTGTCCGCAAAGCGATCCGCCCCGCTGCCGTCGTACTGCTCCAGCCAGGGCACTTCGCCCAGGTCCAGCGCGCTGGCCAGCTCGGCGCTGCTGCCCGCCAAGTTGCGGTAGTTCCAGCTGCCCAGGGCCACGGCGTTGGGGGGCAAGGTGCGCTGGGCGGCAAAGACGGTGATCGGGTCTTCCAGCCCAGCCACCACCGCGGTGGGGTGCAGGGCGGCAAAGCGGATGGGCCCCAGGTCCGCGCGCTCGGCCCCGGCGTCGGTGATGACCATCACATGGCGGGCCTTGCCCTGCTCGTCGGCGGTGGCGGCGTCTTCGTCGCCCAGGTGTTCGATGTGCCAGCTCAGGCCCTCGCTGGCCAGCAGGCGCTGCACGAAGGCCCAGTCGCTCTCGCGGTACTGGATGCACAGGGAGCGGGTGCGCAGAGCCTCGGGCTCGGCCAGGTCCCAGCGCCACTGGGCGGGGGGGTAGTCGGCAAAGACCTCGTCCAGGATCTGCTGCACCGTCTTGTCCTGGAAGACGAAGCTGTCGCGGCGCAGCTGCAGCACGGCCAGCCAGGGCGCCATCACCAGGCGGTAGCGGGCCAGGCCACCGTCGCTGCCCAGCTGGGCCGCCTCGGTCACATAGCCGTGCCAGGGCGCGTAGCGGCCATCGGCCTGGCGCAGGCCCACGGTCATCTGCTCGCCGATCAGCGTCTTGAGCGGCAGGTAGGCCGAGGTGGAGACCGCGTCGAGGATCAGTTCGAAGCCCTGGCCCTCGGCTTCGCGCATGACCAGGCGGGTGGCCACCAGGTTCAGCGCTGGCAGCGCGGTGCGCAGCGTGATCAGGCGCTCGGTCTCTTCCAGCCAGGTGAAGGCCCCGAGCGCGGTGCTCAGGGAGGCGCTGGCGGCCTCGGCCAGCGAAGTGAGGTCGGCAACGGGCAGGGACATCGGCTCGGCAGGGTCGGTTCGACGGGATCGGCCGTCAGGCCGGAACCGGCGAGTGTCGGCCAGCCCCCGGCCCGCCGTGTCCCCAAGGGGAGGGGGAAGCGGGCCTGTGGCAACACTTGGATGCGAGTGTTACCGGTGCCGGGCCCCGGACGGCCTCATGCCTGGGCGGTCCAGCGTGCCAGCAGGGCCGAAATGTCCTGCGGTGTGGTGCGGCAGCAGCCCCCGATCAGGCGGGCGCCCGCCCGTTCCCAGTCCATGGCCATCTCGGCCAGCGGGCGGTGGGCGCAGGCCGGATCGGGTTGCCAGACCTTGGCCACCGGGTCGTAGCGCTCACCCGCGTTGGGGTAGGCCAGCAGGGGCTTGCTGGTGAAGGGCCGGGCGCTGTCCAGCAGCGCGGCCACATGCTGTGGGGCGGTGCAGTTCACGCCCAGGGCCAGCACGCCGGCAAAGCCCTCCAGGGCGGCGGCGCAGTCGGCCAGGCGCTGGCCCTCGCAGGTGTGTGCCCCGTCCTGGCAGGAGAAGCTGATCCAGGCGCCCAGGTCCGCCAGGTCCGGGACCTGGCGCAGTTCGTCCAGCAGTTCGGCCAGGGCCAGCGCTTCCTCCAGGCTGGGCAGGGTTTCGCAGGCCAGCAGATCGGCGCCGCTGCGGGCCAGCAGCGTCAGGCGCGGTCGGTGGAAGTCCTTCAGCGCCTGGCGGCTCAGGCCGTAGCCGCCGTGGTATTCCGAGCCATCGGCCCGCATGGCGCCGTAGGGCCCGATGCTGGCGGCCACCAGCGGCCGGTGCCGGCCCCGCCAGTGGGCGGCTCCCTCGGGGGCACCCCAGGCCTGCCAGAAGCTGTCGCGGGCTTCGCAGGCCAGTTGCACGGCCAGCCTCATGCGCGCGGCGGCCTCGTCATGGCTCAGCCCGCGTGCGGCCAGGCCTTCGAAGGTGGCCTGGTAGGTGGCGGTGGTGGCCACGTCCGCGCCGGCGTGGAAGTAATCCAGGTGCACCTGGCGGATCAGCTCGGGCTGCTCCAGCAACACCCGGGCGGACCAGAGTGGGTCGTGGAGGTCGGCCCCGCGGCGCTCAGCTCGGTGGCCAGGGCACCGTCCAGCACCAGGTGGCCGGGCTGCTGCAGGAAGGGGGTCAGGGCGTGGGGGACGTCTTGGCGGCGCATGGGGTGAGCATAGCGCCGCACGTCCTTATGCCCTCCTGGCACAAGCTAGCGCGTTTTCAATGGTTGGGATCTCGTGCGGCCGTTTTGATAATGCGGAAAACAAGTAACCCGCGGGCGCCAAGCGGCAACCGCGTCATCACGATGAACTTCCAGCAACTGCGATCCGTGCGGGAGGCCGCGCGCCGCGGCTTCAACCTGACCGAGGTGGCCGAGGCCTTGCACACCTCCCAGCCCGGCATCAGCCGCCAGATCCGCGAACTGGAAGACGAGCTGGGCGTGGAGATCTTCGTGCGCTCGGGCAAGCGCCTGACCGGCCTCACGCCGGCGGGCGAGCGGGTGCTGCCCTGGGTGGAGCGCCTGCTGCTGGATGCCGAGAACCTGCACCGGGCGGGCGAGGACTTCCGCCATGGCGAGGTGGGCACCCTGAGCATCGCCGCCACCCATTCCCAGGCCCGCTACGCCCTGCCCAGCGCGGTGCACGACTTCTGCAGCGCCCATCCCCATGTGCAGCTGCAGATGCACCAGGGCTCGGCGGTCCAGATCGCCCGCATGCTGCAGGAGGGGGTGGCCGACATCGGCATTGCCACCCACTCGCTGGAGGACCAGCCCGAGCTGGTGGCCCTGCCCTGCTACCGCTGGACCCATGTGGTCATCGTGCCGCCGGGCCATGCCCTGCTGGACGGGCCGCTGACGCTGGCGCGCCTGGCCGAGTTCCCGGTCATCACCTACGACGCGGGCGTGACCGGCCGGGGCAGCATCGACGATGCCTTCGCCCGGGCCGGCCTGAAGCCGCAGGTGGTGCTCTCGGCCATGGACGCCGACGTGATCAAGACCTATGTGGCCCTGGGCCTGGGGGTGGGCATCATCGCGGCCATCGCCTTCGACGAGGCGCGCGACGCCGGGCTGCGGTCGGTGGACGCCCGGCATCTGTTCCCCGTCAACACCACCACGGTGGCCCTGCGGCGGGGCGCCCTGCTGCGCAGCTACGCCTACGCCTTCATCCAGACCTTTGCCCCGCACCTGGCGCCGGACGTGGTCCGCCAGGCCCAGGCGGCGCCGGCGGGCACCCCCTCGGCGCCCTTGTGAGCGGGTCCGGCGGGTGGGCTCAGGGGCCTGCGGTGCGGGCGCCCTGGCGCAGCCAGCCGGCCAGGTCGTGCACCACCTGGTCCAGCCGCAGCGGCTTGGTCCAGTAGTCCACCGCGCCCGCGGCCCGGGCGGCCGCCACGTCGCCGGACATGGCGCTGGCCGAGACGGCGATCACCCGCAGCCGACCTTCGGCGATGGCGGCAGCCTGCCGCTGCAGCCATTCCAGCCCGCTCATGTCGGGCAGCTGCATGTCCAGCAGCACCAGGTCCGGGGTCTGTTCGGCCACCGCCTGCAGGCCGGCGCCGCCGGTGTCCACGCATTGCAGCGTCACGGTGGGGCAGCGCGCCAGCAGCTGTTGCATCAGCAGCTGGTTCACCGGGTTGTCCTCGATGTAGAGCACGCGGCCGCCCCAGTCGGCATCGGCGCCAGCGCCGGCGGCGGCGTCGGGGGCCGGGGCGGCCGCCGGGGGCGCGGGTGGCGTGCCCTCGGGGGCGGTGGGCAGCCACAGGGTCACGCAGGTGCCCTGGCCGGGCGCGCTGTGCAGCTGCAGCTCGCCACCCATCAGGCGCATCAGCTCGCGCGAGAGCACCAGGCCGATGCCGGTGCCTTCGGTGTGCGAGCGCTCGCGGCCCAGCCGGTTGAAGGGTTCGTACAGGTGCTGCAGCTGTTCGGCTGTCAGCCCCAGGCCGTTGTCGCGGACCTGCACCTGCAGCCGGCCATCCGCCTGGCGCAGGGCGCTCAGCTGCACCTCGCCGTGGGCGCGGTTGTACTTGATGGCGTTGCTCAGCAGGTTCAGCAGCACCTGGCGCAGGCGCAGCGGGTCGGCGAGGATCACCGGCAGGTCCGCGTCCGGCGCCGGGCCCGCCAGGGCGATGCCGCTGGCCTGGGCCTGGGGCATGGCCAGGGCCAGGGCCTCCTGCAGGCAGTGGATCGGGTCGATGGCGCGGGCCTCCACCCGCAGCTGGCCGCCCTCGATGCGCGAGAGGTCCAGCACGTCGTTGATCAGGGCCAGCAGGTGCCAGCCGGCCTGCTGCACCAGCTCCACCTGCCGCACCTGCGCCTGCGACAGCGGGTCCTGCCGGCCCGACAGCAGCAGCTGGGTGAAGCCCAGCACGGCATTGAGCGGCGTGCGCAGCTCGTGGCTCATGCGCGAGAGGAAGGCCGTCTTGGCCTGGTTGGCCGATTCAGCGGCGATGCGGGCCAGGTGGTCCTGCTCGGCCGCCTTGACCTGGGAGACGTCCCGGGCCACCACCGTCAGGCGCAGGCTTTCGCCCTGACCCACCCGCGAGATCGAGGCCTCGATCGGGAACACCGAGCCATCGGCCCGGCAGCCGTGGATCAGCCGGCCGCTGCCCATGCGCCGGGCTTCGGCGCCGCTGTCGATGAACTGCTGCACCAGGGCCGCGTGGCGGCTGCGCCATTCGCCCGGGATGAAGCGGTCCAGGGTCTGGCCCAGGGCCTCTTCGGCGGACACCTGGAACATCTGCTCGGCGGCACGGTTGAACAGGCAGACGCGCTGGTGGGCGTCGATGCTGACGATGGCGTCGCTGGCGCTGTTGACGAGGTCGGCGAACTCCCGGTCGCGCCGCTGGAGCTGGCGTTCGGCCTGGCGCCAGCCCGAGATGTCGTTGAGCAGCACGTACAGGCAGGGCTGACCGCCCAGCGTCACCGGCTCGATGTTGGCCAGCACCTCCCGCTGGTCCTGCGGGTCGCCCTGCCGACCGAGCTGCACGACCAGCGGCGCGTTGTGCACGCGTCCTTCCCGGTGCAGCCGCTCCAGCAGCGCGCTGCGCTCGCCGGCCGATCGCCACAGGCCCAGGTCCAGCGTGCGGTGGCCCAGCAAGGCCTCTTCCGTCCGCCCCATGAAGCTCTGGAAGCTGGTGTTGATGGCCAGCACCGTGCCGTCGGTCATGCGGGTGATGCACATGGGCATCGGCGTGCGGGCGAACAGGCGGGCGAAGTCGCCGGCCTCCAGGGTCAGCTGCCGCACGATGGCGCATTCGTCACCCAGGCGGCGGTAGCGCTTGTCGATGCCCGCCAACTGTCCGTCGGCGGTGCGTCGGGCCCGGGCCGTCAGGCTCACCGGCAGCAGATGGCCGGACTTGTGCCGTCGCCGGGTGTAGAGATGAGATGGAGGATGCTTTCGCCCTGCGCCAGCCGGTGGGCAATCCAGAGGGACTCGTGCCGATGCGATTCCGGCAGCAGCAACTCCGCGCCCTGCCCCAGGGCTTCTTGCTCGGCATAGCCGAACAGGGCTTCGGCGGCCGGGCTCCAGCGCTCGATTCGGCCCTGCGAGTCCTTGGCGATGCAGGCGTCATCGGGCAGCACGGTTTCGGCGGGGGCCGGTGCCGGTGTCGGACGGGGGCAGGCAGAAGGAGGGGCGAACTGCGCGGACATGAAGAAGCCGGCCTGCGCATCAACGGCGATGCGGGCCGGTAGATTTCAATGTACCTGCGCAGGGGGACGCTCGGGAATGTCCCGAGACGGCTGAGCCGGCTCCATTTGAGCCAGGTCAAGCCGGCGCAACAAGATGTTCCCGGATGCAGGGGATGAAAGTCAGGTTCGCCTGACCCTGCTGCGGCAGAAAAAGTACCGTTCAGGCACTACCCTGCCCGAAGCGGGTCACCCGCCGCGGCTGGAGGTGCACCCGGCTGCCGGGGGCCAGGCCCAGCTCGCGCTGCAGGCCGCGCCAGGCCTCGCGGGAGAGCTCCACGTCCACCAGGCTGCCGTCCTCCTCGCGCAGGAACTCGATGCGGGTGTTGGGCCCCACGGTGAGGGTCTGCGACAGGGTCACCGACCAGGTGTCGGCCTGCGGCTGCGCGACGATGTCCAGCTCGTGCGGGCGCACATAGCTCACCGCCTCGCCAGCGTCGGTGCGGCGGTGGAAGAGGTTCACATCGCCCAGGAACTTCAGCACGAAGGGCGTGGCCGGCTGGTCGTAGACCTCGTCGGGCGAGCCCTCCTGCTCGATGCGGCCCTGGTTCATCACCACGATGCGGTCGGCCACCTCCATGGCTTCCTCCTGGTCGTGGGTGACGAAGACGCTGGTCACGTGCATCTCGTCGTGCAGCCGGCGCAGCCAGCGGCGCAGCTCCTTGCGCACCTTGGCGTCCAGCGCGCCGAAGGGCTCGTCCAGCAGCAGCACCTTGGGCTCCACCGCCAGCGCACGGGCCAGGGCCACGCGCTGGCGCTGGCCGCCGGAGATCTGGTGCGGGAAGCGGCCGGCCAGGGTGTCCAGCTGCACCAGGTGCAGCAACTCCTGGACCTTCTCGCGGATCGTCGCCTCGGACGGGCGGCTGGCGCGCGGGCGCACCCGCAGGCCGAAGGCGATGTTGTCGGCCACGGTCATGTGGCCGAACAGGGCGTAGTGCTGGAACACGAAGCCCACGTTGCGCTCGCGCACCGAGACCTCGGTGGCGTCCTCGCCGTGGAACAGCACGCTGCCCTCGTCAGGCTGCTCCAGCCCGGCGATCATGCGCAGCAGCGTGGTCTTGCCCGAGCCCGAGGGGCCCAGCAGCGCCACCAGCTCCCCGGAGGGGATGTCCAGGTTCAGGTGGTCGCAGACGGTCAGCGGGCCGAAGCGCTTGACCAGGTGGCGGACTTCGATGCTCATGCGGGGGCTCCTTCAGCGGCGTCGTCCGCGCCATGGGACGACAGGGTGTGCTTGACGCGCTGCTCCACCAGGTACTTCAGCACCAGGGTCACCAGGGCCAGACCGGCCAGCAGCGAGGCCACCGCGAAGGCGGCGGCGAACTGGTATTCGTTGTAGAGAATCTCGATGTGCAGCGGCAGGGTGTTGGTGCTGCCGCGGATGTGGCCGGAGACCACCGACACCGCGCCGAACTCGCCCATGGCCCGCGCGTTGCACAGGATCACGCCGTACAGCAGGGCCCACTTCACATTGGGCAGGGTCACCTTCCAGAAGATCTGCCAGCCGTTGGCGCCCAGCACGCGGGCGGCCTCCTCCTGCTCGCTGCCCTGGGCCTGCATCAGCGGGATCAGCTCGCGGGCGATGAAGGGGAAGGTCACGAACACGGTGGCCAGCACGATGCCGGGCACCGCGAAGATGATCTTCAGGTCGTGGTCGCGCAGCCATTCGCCGAACCAGCCCTGCAGGCCGAACACCAGCACATAGATCAGGCCGGCGATCACCGGGCTGACCGAGAAGGGCAGGTCGATCAGGGTGAGCAGCAGGTTCTTGCCGCGGAAGTCGAACTTGGCGATGGCCCAGGCGGCGCAGACGCCGAACACCAGGTTCAGCGGCACCGAGATGCCCGCGGCGATCAGCGTGAGCTTGACGGCCGAGAGCGCGTCGGGCTCGACGATGGACGCGATGTACACGTCCCAGCCCTTCTTGAAGGCCTCGACGAACACGGCCACCAGGGGCACGAAGAGGAACAGCGACAGAAAGGCCAGGGCCAGCGTGATCAGCGTGAGCCGGACCCAGGCCGGCTCGGCCGTGGCCTGCAGGGCCGAGCGGGCGGGCTGGGCGGTGACAGGGGAAGACATGGTGGTGAGACTCCCGGCTCAGCGGCCCTGGCGCCGACGCGACCAGGCCTGGATGAGGTTGATCAGCAGCAGCAGCGCGAAGGCGGTGACCAGCATCACCACCGCGATGGCGGTGGCGCCGGCGTAGTCGTACTGTTCCAGCTTGGTGATGATCAGCAGCGGCGTGATCTCCGAGACCATCGGCATGTTGCCGGCGATGAAGATGATCGAGCCGTACTCGCCCAGCGCGCGGGCGAAGGCCAGGGCGAAGCCGGTCAGCAGGGCCGGCGCCAGCGTCGGCAGGATCACGTGCAGAAAGGTCTGGCCGCGCGTGGCGCCCAGCGTGGCGGCGGCCTCCTCCAGCTCGCGCGAGAGGTCTTCCAGCACCGGCTGCACCGTGCGCACCACGAAGGGCAGGCCGATGAAGGTCATGGCCACGAAGACGCCGGTGGGCGTGAACGCCACCTTGAACGGCAGCCACTGTCCGATCCAGCCGTTGGGTGCGTACAGCGCGGTCAGCGCGATGCCGGCCACCGCGGTGGGCAGCGCGAAGGGCAGGTCCACCAGGGCGTCGATCACCCGCTGGAAGGGAAAGCGGTAGCGCACCAGCACCCAGGCCACCAGCAGTCCGGCCGCGGCATTGAGCAGGGCGGCGGCCAGCGAGGCACCGAAGGTCAGCCGGTAGGAGGCCAGCACCCGCGGCGAGGCCACCGCGGCCCAGAAGGCGTCCGCGCTGAGCGTGAAGGTCTTGAGGAAGACCGCGCTGAGCGGCAGCAGCACGATCAGCCCGAGGTAGAACAGCGTCAGGCCCAGCGAAAGATCGAAGCCGGGCAGCACGCTGCGCTGGCGCAGCAGCAGCCGGGACAGCAGCCCCTGGGACGAACGGCGTGGCCGGGACCCGGGTGGGGCCAGCGCGGCGTCTAGGGGCGGTGTGGCGGCATTCATGGTGGGGTGGGCGCGGACCGCTCATGCGGTCAGCGTGGTTGGTCATGCGTGAACAGATGCTAGGCAGGCGCCTGATCACAAGGAACGAATCAAAACGCGCTTCGATATGCGAAAGACGTTGCCTTGTGCAGGGCGGCGCGATCCGCCCCACAATCGCCGGCCTGTCATGACCGACCGAGGAACGACCATGGATCCCCGCCACTGGACCCTCTACCTGGCCCCCGGCACCTGTGCCCAGGCCACCCACATCGCGCTGTGCGAGGCGCAGGCGCCCGTCCAGCTGCGGCGGGTGGACTTCGCCAGTGGCCAGCAGCGCAGCCCGGCCTTTCTGGCCGTGAACCCGCTGGGCCGCGTGCCGGCCCTGGTCACCGAGCGCGGCCCCCTGGTGGAGACGCCGGCCCTGCTGGCCTTCGTCGCCCAGTCCTTTCCCGAGGCCCGGCTGGCACCGTTGGACGACGCCTTCGCCTGGGCCCGCCTGCAGGCCTTCCACAGCTACCTGGCCAGCACGGTGCATGTGGCCCATGCGCACAAGTTCCGCGGCGCGCGCTGGTCCGACGACCCGGCGAGCTGGGAGCCGATGAAGGCCAAGGTCGGCCCCAACATGCAGGAGGCCTTCACGCTGATCGGCCGCGACTGGTGGCAGGGTCCCTGGGTGTTCGGCAGCCAGTACACCGTGGCCGACCCCTATCTCTACACGATCGGCGAATGGCTGGAGGGCGATGGCGTGGACACCGCCGCCTTCCCCTGGCTGCTGGAACACCGCGAGCGCATGCGCGCGCGGCCGGCGGTGCAGCAGGCCGCCGCACAGTTGCAGGCCCTGGTGGAGGTGGCCGCATGAGCGCGCTGCCGGACATCCCGCTGACCACGCTGGACGGTCAGGCCGCCAACCTGCGCGACCACGCGGGCCAGGCCCTGCTGGTGGTCAATGTCGCCAGTCAATGCGGCTTCACGCCCCAGTACGCGGGGCTGGAGGCCTTGCAGCGCCGCTTCGGGCCCCAGGGCTTTGCGGTGCTGGGCTTTCCCTGCGACCAGTTCGGCCACCAGGAGCCGGGCGATGCCCAGGAGATCCGCCAGTTCTGCAGCCTGCGCTACGAGGTCAGCTTCCCGATGTTCGCCAAGATCGCGGTGAACGGGGCCGACACCCACCCGCTGTACCGCTGGCTCAAGCACGAAGCCCCCGGGCTGCTGGGCACCGAGGGCATCAAGTGGAACTTCACCAAGTTCCTGGTCGACCCGGACGGTCGGGTGCGGCGCCGCTACGCCCCGCTGGACAAGCCCGAAAGCCTGGCCGCGGACATCGAGGCGGCGCTGCCCCGCGCCTGAGTGCCCCCAGGGCCGGGGCTCACTTCTTCGCGTAGATCGCGTCGAAGACGCCGCCGTCCTTGAAGTGGGTGGACTGGGCCTTGGCCCAGCCGCCGAAGGTGTCGTCGATGGTGAAGAGCTTGAGCTTGGGAAAGAGCTTGTCGAACTGCGCGGCCACCTTCGGGTCCACCGGGCGGTAGTAGTTCTCGCCGGCGATCTTCTGGCCTTCCGGCGAGTACAGGTACTCCAGGTAGGCCTGGGCCACGGCCCGGGTGCCGTGCTTGTCCACCACCTTGTCCACCACCGCGACCGGCGGCTCGGCCAGGATGCTGACCGAGGGCACGACGATCTGGAACTTGTCCGGGCCCAGCTCCTTGACGGCCAGGAAGGCCTCGTTCTCCCAGGCGATCAGCACGTCGCCGATGCCGCGCTCCACGAAGGTCGTGGTGGCGCCGCGGGCGCCGGAATCCAGCACCGGCACGTTCTTGAACAGCGATGTCACGAAGGCCTTGGCCTGGGCCTCGCTGCCGCCCGGCTTCTTCAGGGCGTAGCCCCAGGCCGCCAGGTAGTTCCAGCGCGCACCGCCCGAGGTCTTGGGGTTGGGGGTGATCACGCTCACGCCCGGCTTGACCAGGTCGTCCCAGTCCTGGATGCCCTTGGGGTTGCCCTTGCGCACCAGGAACACGATGGTCGAGGTGTAGGGCGAGCTGTTGTGGGGCAGGCGCTTCTGCCAGTCGGCCGGGATCAGCTTGGCCACGCCGTGCAGCTCGTCGATGTCGTAGCCCAGCGCCAGGGTGACCACATCGGCCTCCAGGCCGTCGATGACCGAGCGGGCCTGCTTGCCCGAGCCGCCATGCGACTGCTTGACCGTCACCACGTCGCCGGTCTTGCCCTTCCAGTGGGCGGCGAAGGTCTTGTTGTAGTCCTGGTAGAGCTCACGCGTCGGGTCGTAGGACACATTGAGCAGCGTGATGTCCTTGGCGAAGCTGGGCAGGGCGGTGGCGGCCAGGGTGGTGGCCAGGGCCAGGTGGCTCAGGCGGGACAGGGCGGAACGGCGGGACGGCATGGGCTTCCTTTGTGGCCGCGGGGCGGCAGGTGGGATGGGATGCGTCCCATGCTAGGAAGCCCGCTTGCAGCGAGGAACGAATCAAAACGCGCTTCCTTATGCCGGCTGCGCACAAGCGCGGCGAGGGCGCGTCCGGGGGCGCGCTTCAGGCGGCCTGCTCCACGTCCAGCTGCAGGGCCAGGCGCATGCGCACGGCCACCCGCTGGCCGCAGGCGTCGGTGGCATCGGCCTGGCCGTCGTTCAACAGCGCGGCGGTCAGGTCGGCGGGGTCCAGGCGATAGCCGGCCACGCGAAGCTGGCGACCCAGGGTGAGCAAGAGACGGGGATGCTGCTGCAGCCACTGGGTCGACCAGGTCGTGGGGTCTAGGGTCAGGGCCAGCGTGGCGGGGTGCGTCGTGGTGGACATGACATGCCTCCTTCGGCGGGGGAAGTCAGTCCATGATCCGGCCAGGTCCTTCTGCGGGGAACGACTTCTTTCGCGCAAGCAAGCCCGGTGGGTGCATATGGGCCCCCAGGCCGGGCTTCAGCCCATGTCCAGGGCCGGGTCGGCCGCCAGACCGGCCACCGCGCGTGCCAGAGCCCGCACCGACGCGTCGGCCAGCGGCCGCAGGCTGGGGGCCTGCTGCAGCAGGCGCTCGGCCACCTGGGCGTGCGGCAGCACCGTGCCGTGGAACACCGCTTGCCCATCGCGCAGCAACAGCAGCGTGGGGAAGTTCTCGATGTCCGGGATGTCCTCGTCGCCGGCCTCCAGCGCGTCGGCATGGTCCTCGATGTCGATCCACACCAGGCGCGCCTCGGGGTGCTGGGCGGCCAGGGCCTGGAAGGCCTCCTGGTAGCTCACGCAGGTGGGGCACCAGGCCGCGCACAGGCAGGCCAGCAGCAGGGCGGGCGAGGAAGACGGGGAGGACTCGGCGGTGGACATGGCCGGCAGTGTGCCACCGCCATTGCGCTCAGGCGCTCGAGGGGATGATCTGGGCCACCGGCTCGGGCGCCAGCAGGCTGCCCTCGCGCAGGCCGCGCCAGGTGGCCATCAGCAGGCCCAGGATGATCAGCGAGCACAGGGCCAGCAGCACCGGGCCCAGCACCGCCAGCAGCCCACCGGGCTGGGCCAGGCGCAGGGTCAGGCTGGCCAGGGCGGCCAGCGGGAAGGACAGCGCCCAGTGCATCACCGAAAAGGCCAGGGGCTGCAGGCGGCGCGCCAGCGTGGCGGCCCAGCCCAGGGCGAACAGGGCCATGCCCCAGAACAGCCAGCCCAGGGCCAGCGGGGCGCCCAGCTCCATCACCGCGCTGCCGCAGACGGCCGGTGGCGCGATCAGGATGAAGGCGGTGGGCAGCAGGCGCTCGGGCATCGGGCCCTGGACCAGGCTGCGGGCCCCCAGCAGGGCCAGCACCACCGGCCACAGCAGCAGGCCGATGCCGAACTGGGCGGTGGCCCACTCGCCATGACCCAGCGCCACGCCGCCCAGCGGCGCCACCACATTGCCCACCACCGGGATCAGCAGGGCTGGCGTGATGCTGGGCCGGGCCAGGCCACCTTGTTCCCTGGGCCGCCACCAGCGGGCCATCACCCACAGCGTGACGCCGAACTGCCCCAGCGAGCCCAGCCACCACAGCAGCCGCACGGCCGGGTGCGGCCCGAGGGCCAGCACGCCCACCGTGGCCAGCAGCAGAGTGGCCACCGGCAGAGTGGCCACCAGGGTGTGCCGCACCGGGTGCTTCAGGTCTTCGGCCCAGGCCTGGGGGTAGTGCTGCCAGCGCAGCAGGCTGGCCACCCCCAGCGCCGCCCAGGCCAGCGCCGCGGCCAGGCCGCAGACCAGGGCGATGCCGGTGGCCATCTCGCCCATCAGAGGGGCGGCCCGCCACCAGGCGAGCGAGAGGCCGCACAGGCCCATGGGAATGGCGAACCAGCCGGGGGCCAGGTGCTTGAGCGGGGTGGGGGAGGACGCCATGGGTCAGAGCCGGTCGAGGGGGATCTTGAGGTAACGGGTGCCATTGTCTTCGGCGGGCGGCAGGTGGCCGGCCCGCATGTTGACCTGCACCGAGGGCAGCAGCAGCGTGGGCATGGCCAATGTGGCGTCGCGCTGGCGGCGCATCGCCACGAACTCGGCCTCGGTCACCCCGTCATGCAGGTGGATGTTGGCCGCGCGCTGCTCGGCCACCGTGCTGCTGAGCCGGGGCTCCTGGCCGGCGGACGGGTAATCGTGGCAGAAGTACAGCAGGGTCTGCGGTGGCAGGGCCAGCAGGCGGCGCACCGAGCGGTACAGCGCGGCGGCGTCGCCACCGGGGAAGTCGCAACGGGCACTGCCGTAGTCCGGCCGGAACAGGGTGTCGCCGACGAAGGCCACCGGCCGGTCGGCGTCCTCCAGCAGGTAGCTCATGCAGGCGGGGGTGTGGCCGGGGGTGTGCAGGGCGCGCAGGCGCAGCGTGCCGATCTGGAAGACCTCGTCGTCGGCGAAGCGGTGGTCGAAGGCCCGACCGTCCGGCACGAAGGACGGTTCGGCATTGAACAGGCGCCCGAAGGTCTGCTGCACCGTGACGATGTGCTCGCCCACGCCGATCTGCCCGCCCAGCCGTTCCTTCAGCCAGGCGGCGGCCGAGAGGTGGTCGGCGTGCACATGGGTTTCCAGGATCCACACCACCCGGGCCTGCAGGGCCTGCACCCGGTCCAGCAGGCGCTGGGCGCTGGTGGTGGATGTGCGGCCGGAGGCCGGGTCGTAATCGAGTACCGTATCGATCAGGGCGCAGTCCCGCGTGACCGGGTCCAGCACCAGATGGCTGAAGGTGTGGGTCGCGGGGTCGTGGAATGATTCGATCTGTGCCTGTGGGGTCATCGCGGGCCGTCCTCTGGTCTTGATACCGTGGTGGGTATATTAGTCCCTCACCAACAACCGTTCGTGCAATGAGTCAATTCTGGGATGAGCGTTTTGCCGAGCCCGGCTTCAAGTATGGCCTGCAAGCCAATGCCTTTCTGCGGCAGCAGGCGCAGGCCTGGCCGGCGGGCCGGGTGCTGCTGCCGGGCGACGGCGAGGGCCGCAACAGCGTCTGGCTGGCCGAGCAGGGCCATCGGGTGCTGGCGGTGGACAGTTCGGCCGTGGGTCTGGCCAAGGCGGCCGGACTGGCCGCGCAGCGCAGCGTGGCGGCGCGCTGGTCGGGCGAGCAGGCCGACCTGGGCCACTGGGCCCCCGAGTCCCAGGCGTTCGATGCCGTGGTGCTGGTCTATGTCCATCTGCCCTCGGCCTTGCGCACCGGTCTGCACCGCCGGCTGGTGCAGGGTCTGCGGCCGGGGGGGCGCCTGCTGATCGAGGCCTTCCACCCGGCACAGCTGGGCCACAGCAGCGGCGGCCCGCGCGATCCGGACATGCTGATGAGCTTGGCGGCCCTGCGAGAGGACTTCGCCGGCCTGCTGACCGAGCAGCTGGGCGAGGAGGCCGAGGTGCTGCTGGACGAGGGCCCCGGCCACCAGGGCGCGGCCCGGGTCACCCGCTATGTCGGAATGCGCCCGTGAACGGGGCGGAGACCTGGAGCACCTGGGCCGGTCTGGTGCTCGGCTGCATCATCGTGCTGCTCTACGAGCTGCGGGTGCTGGTGATGGGCCGGCGCGAGCCCGAGCGGGTGGCTCGGGCCGCCCATGCGCGCATGCGGGCGGACTGGGTGCGGGCGCTGGCCGAGAAGCCCGGGTTCGAGATCGTCGCGGTGCAGACCCTGCGCAACTCGCTGATGTCGGCCACCATCTCGGCCTCCACCGCGGCGCTGTGCATGATGGGCGCGGTCAGTCTGGCGGGCACCCAGCTGGCCGCCGGCCTGCACACCCTGCGTCCGAGCGCGATGGCGCCGCTGGACATCCTGGGGCCGGCGCTGATGGTGGTGCTGTTCAGCTCCTTCGTCTGCTCGGCCTTGTCGATGCGCTACTACAACCATGCGGGCTTCGCGATGTCCATGCCCGCGGGCTCACCCGAGCGCATGGCCCTGGGTCCGCTGGCCACCGACTACCTGACCCGCGCCGGCTACCTGTACGGCTGGGGCCTGCGCACCTTCCTGATGGTCGCACCGCTGGTGGGGGGCATCGTCAACCCCTGGCTGATGCCGCCGGCCAGCCTGGGCCTGGTCTGGGTGCTCTGGCAGTTCGACCGGCCCGGCGCCGTCGACTGAACCGGCCAGGCCGGCCCCAGGCCGGCGCGACCGCGCCTCAGCGCGGCATGTCGGGGCCGCCGTCGCGCGGGCCCGGGTCCATGCCGGGGCCCATCGGACCGGGACGGCCCATGCCATGTTCCATGCGTTCGCGCATCTCGTGACCCATGCGGGCGAAGTGCTGGTCGGCCAGGGTCTGCTGCGCGGGCGTGAGCACGGCGTAGAGGTCCGCCACCCGATCCCGCATGGCCTGCATGTCCTTCAGGTGCTCCTGCATCTGGGCCAGCTGCCGGGCCATGCGTTCGGGGGCATGCATCTGGGCCTCGGCCTTCGGGTCCGGGCGCTGGGCAAAGCGCTTCTTCATCGTCTCGGCCTGCTGGGTCACCTGGGTGGCAAAGCCCTGCCAGGCCTTGTCCTGGTCGGGGGTGATTTTCAGATCGGCCTTCAGCCGGGCCAGGTGGTCCTGGGCCCGCGCCACGGGGTCGAAGCTGCCGCGCTCGCCGCGGTGGTGCCAGCCCTTGGCCGGGGCCGAGGTGCCCGGCTGGGGTGCCGCCGGGGCGCTGGCGGGCTGGGCCTGGGCGGCCAGCAGGCCCAGGGACAAGGCCGCACCGGCCACGACGGGCAGCAGGCGGCGGGAGGGGGAAGCGGTGAGTCGGCGCATGGCGACAATCTCCTGGGGTTGTGTCGTGATGGGCTCCATTGCACCGCCCCGATGTCAGCCGCGCATGTCGGGCCAGGCCATTTTTGTCAACCTGGTTTGCTGATCGGCCGCTTGACATGCTGCGTTACAAAACCGCTGGTCAGCCGGCCGGCTTGACGTTGCAATCACGCCCATGAATGCTCCCTTGCTGTCCCCGCAGGATGGCCGCACCGACGGCCCCGACCATGTGCTGATCGTCGATGACGACGCCGAGATCCGCACTCTGCTGGCCACCTACCTGGGGCGCAACGGCTTCAAGGTCAGCGCCGTGGGCGACGGTCGGGCCATGTGGCGGGCGCTGGAGGCCACGCGCTTCGACCTCGTCGTGCTGGACCTGATGCTGCCCGGCGAGGATGGCCTGACCCTGTGCCGCGACCTGCGGGCGAGATCCGACATCCCGGTGGTGATGCTGACCGCCCGCGGGGAGGAGACCGACCGCATCGTGGGCCTGGAGATGGGCGCCGACGACTACCTGCCCAAGCCCTTCAGTGCCCGCGAGCTGCTGGCGCGCATCAAGGTCATCCTGCGCCGGGCCCGCAGCCTGCCGGCCAATCTGCAGCCCGACAGCGCCCGGCGCCTGCAGTTCGCTGGCTGGGTGCTGGACACCCAGGCTCGCCAGCTCGAATCCCCCGAGGGCGTGGTGGTGGCCCTGAGCGGCGCCGAGTACAAGCTGCTGCGCGTGCTGCTGGCCCATCCCAACCGGGTGCTCAACCGTGACCAGTTGCTGGACCTGACCCAGGGCCGCGAGGCCGACCCGCTGGACCGGGCGATCGACGTGCAGATCAGCCGCCTGCGCCACCGCCTGGGGGATGACTCGCGCGACCCGCGGGTCATCAAGACGGTGCGGGGCGAAGGCTATGTGCTGGCCGCACCGGTGACGGTGCTCGCATGAGCGGCCCGGACACGGCCGGCGCCGCCCGCGGCGGGTGCTGGGCCGGGCCCTGGTGGCCCCGCACCCTGTACGGCCGCCTGCTGGGCGTGCTGCTGATCGGCCTGGTGGCCGGGCAGGGCCTGAGTCTGTGGATCAATCTGGCCGAGCGCGACCGGGTGGTGCAGCGCAGCACCGGCCTGCAGCCTGCGCGCCGGGTGGCGGACCTGGTGCTGCTGCTGGACACGCTGGACGCCGGCGAACGCCAGCGCTTCGTGCGCCTGATGGACGCCCCGCCGCTGCGGGTGCGCCTGCTGGAGGCCCCCGAGCCCTTGCAGGCGCCGGGACCGGCCGCCACCGCCGCGCCCGAGACGGCGCTGGCGCTCTACCGCCAGGGCCTGCGCCAGGGCCTGGGTGACGGGCGCCCCTTCGAGCTGGCCGCCTGGCAGATCACGCCGCCGCCGCAACGGCCCGGACCGCTGGCCGACGGGCCCGCGGCCCCACCCTCCCCGCCGTCGGCCGCCTCGTCGGCCGACCCCCGCGCCGCCTGGCGGGCCCAGCGGGCCGAGCGCTGGCGCCACCATGCCGGGCTGGTCTTCGTGGCCCAGGTGCCCTTGCAGGGTGGGCAGTGGCTGCGGCTGGAGAACCGGCCGCTGCCCGAAGACACTTCGCTGCCCTGGCGGGTGCCGGTGTCGCTGCTGGTGCTGGCCCTCACCGTGGCGGCCCTGAGCTGGTGGGCGGTGCGGCGGGTCACCCGCCCCCTGGCCGACCTGGCCCGCGCGGCCGACGGCCTGGGCCAGGACCTGACGCAGGCCCCCCTGCCCGAAACCGGGCCACAAGAGGTGGCGCGGGCCAACCGCGCCTTCAACCGCATGCAGCAGCGCCTGCGCCGCACGCTGGAGGGGCGCACCCGGATGCTGGCGGCCGTCTCGCACGACCTGAAGACCCCGCTGACCCGCATGCGCTTGCGCGCCGAGATGCTGGACGACGAGGACCTGCGCGAACGCATGGAGCACGACCTGGACGAGATGAGCCAGCTGGTGGGCGATGCGCTGGACCACCTGCGCGGCCTGGAGCAGGCCCAGGAGGGTCGGCCGGTGGACGTGATGGCCCTGCTGGAGAGCCTGCAGTCCGACCAGCAGGCCATGGGGCGCGACGTGCAGCTGGAGGGGGCCTGCGAGCGGCCCTGGCCGGGCGGGGCGGCCGCGCTGCGGCGCTGCGTCAACAACCTGGTCGACAACGCGGTGCTCTATGGCCAGCGTGCGCTGCTGAGCGTGCAGGACAGCCCCGAGGCCGTGACGATCCGCGTGCGCGACGCCGGCCCGGGCTTGCCGCCCGAGGCCTTGGAGCAGGTGTTCGAGCCCTTCTTCCGCCTGGAGGCCTCGCGCAACCGGGTCACCGGCGGCACAGGGCTGGGGCTGGCGATCGCCCGCCAGATCGCGGAAGGGGCGGGGGGCACGCTGAGCCTGCGCAACCACCCCGAGGGCGGGCTGGAGGCCACGCTGCGGCTGCCGCGCTGAGCGGCGGCCGGCGGGACGTCAGAGCCGGCGCACGGGCCGCTGGCTGCTCATGGCCAGCATGCCGATGCCGCCGCCGTTGCTGACCTGGCGGTAGCCCATCTGCTGCAGCAGCATGCAGCCCATGCCCGAGCGGCCGCCCGAGGCGCAGTACAGCACGATGGGCTGGCCCAGGTCGGGGGCGACCCGGGCGATGCCGGCCTGCAACTGGTCCAGCGGCAGGTTCACCGCGCCATCCAGGTAGCCGCCGGCATATTCGCCGGGGGAGCGCACATCGATCAGCAGGGGTTCGGGAGAGGTCATTTCAGGCGGGCTCCGGTGGCGTCGAACACCTGGATTTCCACGGGGAAGCCCTGGGCGACGCTCTGGGTGACGGTGCAGTACTGCTCGAAGCTGGCCAGCACCCGGTCCAGGTGCTCCAGCGCGGCGGCGGGCACGCCCAGCGTCAGCGTGGCGCGCATGCCCAGCACCCGCAGGCGGTTCTCGGCATTGCGGCCCACCTCCGCCGAGACCTCGGTGCGCAGCGGCTCGGGCTCCTGCTTGAACTTGCGCAGCGCGAACAGCAGCGAGTCCGACAGGCAGTTGCCGACCGCGGCGGCCAGCAGGTGCATGGGCGAGGGGCCCTGGTTCTGGCCCAGGGGCGGCGGCTCGTCGCAGCGCAGCGCCGGGATGCCGGCACCGAAATCCACGTCGAACTGGTAATCCTGCACCTGGGTCAGGCGGACGGTCACGGCATCCTGGCTCATCGGGTTCTCCGGCAACAGGGGGCGGGGCGCCTCAGCGCACCTTGCCCAGCAGGGTTTGCACCTCGCCCAGCACCTCGCTGAGCTGCTTGCGGCCCTTGGTGTTGGCGCCCAGGTGGGCGCCCAGCTCCTGTTCCATGAAGCACACGGTCATGCGCACATAGGTGCTGTCCAGCGCCTTGCGCACGGCGGCCATCTGGCTGGCGACGTCCTGGCAGGGCTGGCCCTCCTCGATCATGCGCTGGATGCCGCGCAGCTGGCCTTCGGCCCGCTTCAGGCGGTTGAGCAGGTCGGTGCGGGTCTTATCGTCGGTCAACATCGACATGGCACAAGGCTCCCCGGAGGGAGTGGAATCCGGTTGCGAAGCTGCCATTGTGAGGTCTTCCCGCGGGGGTTGTCAGACAAGGGGGATCGGCCAGCAGGGACGATCCCCCGGGCGGGGTCAGCGGCAGCAGGCCGCGCCGTCGCCTTCGGGCACGCCCAGCTTCTTCAGGAAGAAGGCCATCGGGCAGACATTGGTGAAGCCGAATTGCAGCAGGTTCAGGCCGACGAAGGCGGTGAAGGCCAGCCACCACTTGTTGACGAACAGGGGGCTGCCCTCGACGCCCAGGGCCAGGGACAGCAGGATGAACAGGCCGGGGATGATGCGCAGCAGGCGGGTGATGGTCATGGTGGGGGCTCCCAGTGAAAACGGTGGATCAGCGGTCGGTCAGGCGCACGATGCCCAGGGCCTTGAGCACGTACTTCTCGTAGATGGGTTCGGAGTTGCCGGATTTCATCTTCGAGAGGAAGTACTTCTCGAAGGCGATCTTGGCCAGGTGCACCCACTTGCCCTTCTTGAACCAGTTGACATTGCGCGGCGGGATCTGCGGCAGGGCCACGAAGGCGGCGCCGCTGTCGCCCATGTCGGCCAGGCAGATGGCGTTCCAGGTGCCCTGGGCGGTGGCCGGGCGGCCCGCCAGCTCGTCGGCGATGTTGTGGGCGATGGCCGAGGTCATGGTCTCGATCATGTAGCCCGTCTTGGGCGCACCGGTGGGCACCGGGGTCACCTCCACCGGCGGGATGGCCACGCAGACACCGGCCGAGAAGATGTTCTTGTAGGCCTTGCTGCGCTGGTATTCGTCGATCAGCACGAAGCCGCGCGGGTTGCACAGATTGGGGACCGCGGCCACCGGATCGACGCCCTTGAAGGCCGGCAGCATCATGGCCAGCTTGAAGGGCAGCTCATGCTGCTTGAGCACATTGCCCTGGTCGTCGAGCTGGGTGGTGAACAGCTTGCCGGCCTCGACCTGGGTGGTCTTGGCGTTGGTGATCCACTTGATGTCGTGGTTGCGCAGCTCGCTTTCCAGCATGGACTTGCTGTCGCCCACGCCGCCCAGACCCAGGTGGCCGATGTAGGGCTCGCTGGTGACATAGGTCATCGGCACCTTGTGGCGCAGCTTGCGCTTGCGCAGGTCGGCGTCGACGATGAAGGCGAACTCGTAGGCCGGCCCGAAGCAGCTGGCACCGGGCATGGCGCCGACGATGATCGGCCCCGGGTTCTTCAGGAACTCCTGGTAGTCGCGCCAGAAGGCCTCGGCATAGTCCACCGAGCAGACGGAGTGGGTGTGGCCGCCGCCACCGTGGGCCGCGGGGCCGGCGCCGGGCACCTCGTCGAAGCTGAGCTTGGGACCGGTGGTGATCACCAGGTAGTCATAGGCCAGGGTCTGGCCGTTGGCCAGCGTGAGCTGGTTGCCCGGCGCGTCGATGGCCGAGACCGCCGAGGGGATGAAGGCAATGCCCTTCTTCTCCAGCAGCGGGCCCACCTTGAGCACGATCTCCTCGCGCTGGCGCCAGCCCACCGCGATCCAGGGGTTGGAGGGCACGAACTGGAAGTAGTCCACCGCGCTGACCACGGTGATCTGGTGCTCCTTGGGGAGCATTTCGCGCAGCTCGTACGCGCAGGGCATGCCGCCGATGCCGGCGCCGATGATGACGATGTGGGCCATGGGTGTCTCCTGAAATGCCGTTCTGGCGACGGCGGTTACGCAGCTTCATGGCGATGCCGCAGCATCGCGTAGTAGAGGACCGGGATGACCACCAGCGTGAGCAGGGTGGAGACGAGGATGCCGAAGATCAGCGAGACCGCCAGGCCGTTGAAGATCGGGTCGTCGAGGATGAAGAAGGCGCCGATCATGGCCGCCAGCGCGGTCAGGGCGATGGGCTGGGCGCGCACCCGGGCCGACTCGATCACCGCCGTCTGGAAGGCCACGCCCTGGGCCAGCTGCAGCTCGATGAAGTCCACCAGCAGGATGGAGTTGCGCACGATGATGCCGGCCAGCGCGATCATGCCGATCATGCTGGTGGCGGTGAACTGCGCACCCAGCAGCGCATGGCCGGGCATCACGCCGATGATGGTCAGCGGAATGGGCGCCATGATGATCAGCGGTGTGCCGTAGCTCTTGAACTGCGCCACCACCAGCAGGTAGATCAGGATCAGGCCCACCGCATAGGCGGCACCCATGTCGCGGAAGGTCTCGTAGGTGATCTGCCACTCGCCGTCCCACTTGATCGCGTACTGTGTGAAGGGGTCGGAGGGCTGGTGGATCCAGTACTCGCCCAGCGTGCCGTGGCCGGCCGGCACCGCGTCCTTCAGGTGCGGTCGGATGGCGAACAGGCCGTACAGCGGCGAATCGAGCTTGCCGGCCATGTCACCGAAGACGTAGCTGACCGGGTGCAGGTCCTTGGTGTAGAGCGGCTTGTCGATCACGCCCTGTTCCACCCGCACCAGCTCCGACAGCGGCACCAGCTGTCCGTTGGCGGCCTTGAGCGGCAGGGCCAGCAGCGCGTCCAGGCCGATCTGGCTATCGCGCGGCAGCTGCAGCCGCACCGGCACCGGGTACTTGTCGTGGCCGGTGTGCAGGTAGGCTGCGTCGGCGCCCGAGAGGGCGGCCTGCACCGTCTGCGCGATCGTGGCCACCGCGATGCCGGCCGATTCGGCGCGCTGGCGGTTCACCCGCAGGAAGGCGCGCGGCGCGTTCTCCTTGAGGGTGGTGTCGATGGCGACGATGTCCGGCGTGGCGTGGAAGGCCTGGGCCACCTTGGCGGCCACGGCCTGGCGGCCGGCCTCGTCGGGGCCGTAGACCTCGGCCACCAGCGGGCTCATCACCGGCGGGCCGGGCGGCACCTCCACCACCTGGATGCGCGCGCCATGGGCGGCGGCGATCTTCTCCAGGTCGGGGCGCAGGCGCTGGGCGATGGCGTGGCTCTTCTCCGAGCGGTGGTGCTTGTCCACCAGGTTGACCTGCAGGTCGCCCTGGTCGGCCTCGCTGCGCAGGTAGTACTGGCGCACCAGGCCGTTGAAGGTGATGGGGCTGGCCGTGCCGGCATAGCCCTGCAGGTCGCGCACCTCGTTCTGGCGGGCCAGGAAGGCGCCCAGGTCCTGCAGCGTGGCGGCGGTGTCCTCCAGCGGCGTGCCGGCCGGCATGTTGACGATGACCTGGAACTCCGACTTGTTGTCGAAGGGCAGCATCTTCAGCACCACCCACTCGACCACCGTCAGGCCCACCGATAGCATCAGGGCCACCATGATGCCGCCCAGCAGCATCCAGCGCTTCTTCGCGCTCTGCAGCAGGGGCTGGAGCAGGGCGGCGAAGAAGTTGCCCAGGCGGGCGCCCACGCCGGCCGCGCCGCTGGGGGTGTGCGGCCTGGCGCCATCGCCCTCACCGGCATGCGGCTTCATCAGCTTCAGGGCCAGCCAGGGCGTGACCGTGAAGGCGATGGCCAGCGACAGCGCCATGCCCAGGCTGGAGTTGATCGGGATCGGGCTCATGTACGGGCCCATCAGCCCGCTCACGAAGGCCATGGGCAGCAGCGCGCCGATCACGGTCATCGTGGCCAGGATGGTGGGGCCGCCCACCTCGTCCACCGCCGCCGGGATGATCTCGCGCAGCGGCTTGTGCGGGTCCAGCGCCTGGTGGCGGTGGATGTTCTCCACCACCACGATGGCGTCGTCCACCAGGATGCCGATGGAGAAGATCAGCGCGAACAGAGAGACCCGGTTCAGGGTGAAACCCCAGGCCCAGGAGGCGAACAGCGTGACCGTCAGCGTCAGGATCACCGCCGAGCCGACGATGATGGCCTCGCGCCGGCCCAGGGCGATGCCCACCAGCAGGATCACCGAACCGGTGGCGAACATCAGCTTCTGGATCAGCTTGTTGGCCTTTTCTGCGGCGGTCTCGCCGTAGTCGCGGCTGATGCTGACCTCCACACCGTCCGGGATCACCGCGTTGCGCAGCTCGTCCACCCGGGCGCGGGCCGCGCGAGCCACGTCCACCGCGTTCTGGCCGGGCTTCTTGGTGACGGTGATCGTCAGGGCCGGGTAGACCTGGCCGGCCGGGGCCGAGGCCGATTCCTCCGGCGACAGCGGGGCGCTGCCCGGGGTGTACCAGACCAGGTGGCCGGGCTGCGCGGCGCCCGGGGTGATCTGGGCGACTTCACGCAGGTAGACCGGCTTGCCGGCGTGCACGCCCACCACGATGTCGCCGACCTCGTCGGCATTGCGCAGGAACTGGCCGGTCTCCACCGTCAGCAGCTGCTTGCCCTGGGGCTGCACCACCGCGCCGGCGGGCATGCCCTGGTTGGCGGCCTGCAGGCTGGCCTTGAGCGACATCACATCGACGCCGCGCTCGCGCAGGCGTGACGGGTCCAGCGCCACGTTCACCGCCCGGCCGGGGCCGCCGATGGTCTGCACCTCGCGGGTGCCGGGCACGCGCTTGAGCTCGGCTTCCAGCGTGTGGGCCACCCGTTCCAGGTCCACGCCGCTGCGGGCGTCCTTGGCCCACAGGGTGATGCCCAGCACCGGCACGTCGTCGATGCCCTTGGGCTTGACGATGGGGGCGAGGGTGCCCAGGCCGGCGGGCAGCCAGTCGGAGTTGGCGTTGAGCACGTCGTACAGGCGCACCAGGGCCTCGGTGCGCGGCACGCCCACCTTGTACTGCACCGTCAGCACGGCCATGCCGGGCTGCGACACCGAATAGGTGTGCTCGATGTCGGCGATCTGCGAAAGCACCTGCTCGGCCGGCCGGGCCACCATGGCCTGCACATCCTCGCTGCTGGCCCCCGGGAAGGGGATCAGCACATTGGCCATGGTCACGTTGATCTGCGGCTCTTCCTCGCGCGGGGTGACCAGCACCGCGAACAGGCCCAGCAGCAGGGCCACCAGGGCCAGCAGCGGCGTGATGGCATTGGCCTGGAAGGCTCGGGCCAGGCGGCCGGAAATGCCCAGCACCGGCTCGGTGCCGGCGTCGTTGGGATCGTGGGGGTGGCTCATCGTGGATCCTGTCGTGCGCGCTGTGTGCGGTGAACTCAGCGGGCTGCGCCGGCCGGGGTGGCGCCGGCCAGGCCGGCCTGCACCGCGTCGGCGGCCACCTGCTCACCGGCCTTCAGGCCGGCCAGCACCGGCACCTGCTGGCCCGGGCCGGGCGTGCCCAGGCGCACGGAGCGCAGCACGAACTGGCCCTGGCGGGCCACGTAGACGGCTTCCAGTTCGCCGCGGCGCAGCACGGCCGAGGCCGGCACGCTCAGCACCGAGGGCACGGCGGCCGAGGCCGGGGCGTCGAAGCGCACCCGCAGGCTCTGGCCGGGCGACAGGGCGGTGCCACCGGGCAGGTCCAGGCGCCATTCCACCGTCTGGGCCACCGGGTCGGTGGCCGGCAGCTCGGTGCGGCGCACCGGGCTCACCCACTGCCCATCGGGCAGGCGCACCTCGGGGTGGGTGGCGGCGCGGGCCAGGGCCGCGCGCGAGGCCGGCACCTGCACCACGGCGCGCAGCGCGCCGGGGGCGTACATCGTCACCACGCCGACGCCGGCCGCGGCCAGGTCACCGGTGTCCACCAGGGTGGCCTGGACCACGCCATCGAAGGGGGCGGTCACATCGGCAAAGCCACGCGCCAGGGCGGCCTGGCTGCGCGCGCCGCGGGCCTGGTCCAGCGCGGCCTGGGCGGCCTTGAGGCTGGTGTCGGCCTGGTCCACCACGGACTGGCTGACAAAGCCCTGCTGGCGCAACTCGCGCTGGCGCTGGGCGTTGAGCCGGGCGTTCTGCAGCTGGGCCTCGGCCTGGGCCACCGCAGCGTCGCTCTGCAGCAGGCCGGCGCTGGTGCTGCGCGCATCGATGCGGGCCAGCAACTGGCCGGCATGCACCTTGTCGCCGGCCTTGACGGCCAGCTGGGTCACGTTGCCCGCCACCTGGGCGGCCACCGTGGCCTGGCGCAGCGCCTCCACGGTGCCGTCCAGCTCGAAGCCGGCCCCGGCCGGGGTGCTGCCCACCGTGACGGTGGGGACGGGGGCGGCCATGGCTGCCGCGCAGCCCAGCCACATCGACGCCAACCATGCGGCACGCTTCATCGGACGACTCCCGGTGGTGTGTGTTTTGATACCCATTGGGGTATCCTAACAGAGCCGGTGGCACCGGGGCAAGTCAGGGATTTCGCCGTCCGGCGGGTGCGGCTCGCCTCGCCAGTGCACAACGTCCCCGCACGGGCTATCTTGATGCAAAGCAAATTGGGCGTATGCTGCGGCGCGTCAAACTGACGTTCCGAGTTTCGGCCGCGATCCAGATGACAGACGGAACCCTCTCTCCCGCATGGCCTGCCCCGGCCGGCGCCTCACACCGGGTGGTGGCGGTGCACGGCCCGGTGGTGGCGGTGCGGGGGCGGCCCCTGCCGCAGCTGGGCCATGTGCTGAAGGTGCCCCTGGACGGGCGCCAGATCACGCTGGTGGTGGAGCAGCATGTCTCCGAATGCGTGGTGCGCACCATCGCGCTGGAAAGCACCGAGGGCCTGGCCCGCGGCCTGCCCGCCCACGACACCGGCGCGCCGCTGACCGTGCCGGCCGGCGAGGCCTGCCTGGGCCGCCTGCTGGACGTGCAGGGCCGACCGCTCGATGGCGGGCCGCCGCTGGACCCGGCGCTGCACCGCCCGGTGATGGCGCCGCCGCCGCGCCTGTCCGACACCCTGCCCGGCCAGCAGATCCTGCCCACCGGCATCAAGGTGATCGACCTGCTGTGCCCCTTCGTGCGCGGCGGCAAGACCGGGCTGTTCGGCGGTGCCGGCGTGGGCAAGACGGTGCTGATGATGGAATTCATGCACGCGGTCAGCACGCTCTACCAGGGGGCGTCGGTGTTCGCCGGGGTGGGCGAACGCATCCGCGAAGGCCACGAGATGTGGCACGAGATGAGCGATGCCGGCGTGATGCAGCGCACCGTGATGGTCTTCGGCCAGATGGACGAGACCCCGGGCGTGCGCTACCACACCGGCTTCACCGCCCTGGCCTGTGCCGAGGCCCTGCGCGATGCCGGCCACGGCGAGGTGCTGTTCCTGATGGACAACCTGTTCCGCTTCGTCCAGGCGGGCTCCGAGATCTCCGGCCTGCTGGGCCGCATGCCGTCCAGCGTCGGCTACCAGCCCACGCTGCTGACCGAGGTGGCCACGCTGGAAGAGCGCATCCTGTCCACCCGGCAGGGGGCCATCACCTCGGTGCAGGCGGTCTACGTGCCGGCCGACGACATGAGCGATCCCTCGATGGCCGCCATCCAGGCCCACCTCGATTCCATCGTCGTGCTCTCGCGCGAGCAGGCCGCCCGCGGCATCTACCCGGCGGTGGACCCGCTGGCCTCCAACAGCCGCATGCTGGACGTGCACATCGTCGGCCAGCGCCACCACCGGGTGGCCGGCGCGGTGCGCGAGCACCTGGCCCGCTACAAGGCGCTGGAGGACATCATCGCCATGCTGGGCCTGGAGGAGCTCTCGCCCGAGGACCAGCGCACCGTGCGCCGCGCCCGCCGCCTGCAGCGCTACCTGACCCAGCCCTTCCAGGTCGTGGCCGACCACACCGGGATGCCCGGCGTGACCGTGCCGCTGGAGACCCTGCTGGCCGACTGCGAGCGTTTCCTGGACGGCGCCTACGACGGCCTCACCGAGGACGCCTGCTACATGCAGGGGGCGATGCCGGCCCCCGCGCCCACCGCGGCCCCGGTGGCCAGCGCCTGAGCCCGCGGGACGCACGATGGACCGCCCCGGCTTCACCCTCTGTCTGCTGGACGCCCAGCAGGTCCGGCGCCTGGACGGGGTGGTTCGCCTGGTGGCCGAGGACGCTCGCGGCCAGTTCGCGCTGTGGCCGCGCCACGAGGCCCAGATGACGGTGCTGGAGCCGGGCCTGTTCCGCTACCGCCTCGCCTCCGATGCCGCCGACGCCGACTGGCGCTGCGGCGCCAGCGCCGGCGGCCTGCTGCGCAGCGCCTGGGAGAACGGGGGACAGACCGTGCGCATCGTCAGCAGCCGCTTTCTGGTGGACGCCGACGCGAGCACGCTGCTGCAGCGCCTGGACGCGCTGCTCGCGGCCGACCAGCGCCTGCGCCTGTCCACCCGCGAGGAGCACCTGCAGCTGGACCTGGCCCTGATGCGCCGCCTGCAGCAGCTCACCCAGACCGCCCCGGGAGGCCGTGCATGAGCGACGAGCCGAACGAGGGGAGCACCGATCCGATGCGCCAGAACGCCGAACGCCAACTCGGCCGCCTGGCCCGCGCCCGCAAGGCCGGCTTCCTGGGCCTGCTGGTCACCGGTGGCACGGCCGGCCTGCTGCTGTGCGTGCCGCTGGTGGGCGGCGCCTACCTGGGCCGCTGGCTGGACGGCCTCTCCGAGGGCTATACCGTGCGCTGGACGGTCAACATGATCCTGCTGGGCCTGGCCGTGGGCGTGGGCAACGTGATCTGGTTCTTCCGCACCCACGGGCGCTGAGGGCAGGGGCGACACACATGGACGAAGGCTTCTCGCTGCACCTGGCCGGGCTCACCCTGTCGGAGACCCTGTGCCTGTCGGTGGTGGTCACGCTGGGCCTGGCCGCGGCCGCCTGGTTCTGGGGCCCGCGGGGCGGTCGGCCGCCGGCCGTCGCGCTGGAACTGGCCTGGCAGATGATGCATGACGCGGTGGCCGAGGTGGTGGCCCCGGTGCATGTGGACCGGGTGCTGCCCTTCATCGGCAGCCTGTGGCTGTTCATCGCGGTGTCCAACCTGCTGGGCCTGGTGCCGGGCCTGAGCTCGCCCACACGCGACCTCTCCGTCACCGCCGCGCTGGCGGTCATCGTCTTCTTCGCGGTGCACCTCTACGGCCTGCGGGCCGCGGGCTGGCGGTCCTACCTGCGGCACTACATCCAGCCCAGCCCCATCCTCGCGCCCTTCCACATCATCAGCGAGATCACCCGCACCCTGGCCCTGGCCATCCGCCTGTTCGGCAACATGATGAGCCTGGAGATGGCCGCGCTGCTGGTGCTGCTGGTGGCCGGCCTGCTGGTGCCGGTGCCCCTCTTGCTGCTGCACGTCATCGAGGCCCTGGTGCAGGCCTACATCTTCGGCATGCTGGCGCTGATCTACGTCGGCTCCGCGCTGGAGGTCAGCCTGCCCGAAGGCCAGCCGCCGGGGCCGCCATCCCCCTCCTCGCCCACTTCCTCCTCTTCTGCACCGGAGTCGCCATGACCGATCTGCACCTCTTTGCCATCGTCTCCACCGTGGTGGCCGCGCTGGCCATCGCCCTGGGCGTGTTCTTCCCGGCCCTGGCCATGGGCCGTGCCATCTCCTCGGCCCTGGACGCGCTGGCACGTCAGCCCGAGGCCGAAAAGGAGATCAGCCGCACCCTGTTCATCGGCCTGGCCATGATCGAGTCGCTGGCCATCTACTGCCTGGTGGTGGCGCTGATCATCCTGTTCCGCAACCCGCTGCTCGAATACCTGCTGAAGTGAGCGCCGGCCACCGCCGACGGGACCCGCCATGAACCTCGATGCCACCACCTTCGCGCTGGAGATCCTGAACTTCGCGGTGCTGCTGTGGCTGCTGCGCCGCTTCCTGTTCAAGCCGGTGCAGGCCGCCCTGGCGGCAAGGGCCCAGGCCCAGCAGCAGCAGCGCGACACGCTGGACGCCCGCCAGCAGGCCCTGGACGACCGGGCCCGGGCGCTGGCCGCCCAGGAAGCGGCGCAGGCCAGCCAGCGCGAGGCCGCCCGCGAGGCCCTGACGCAGGAGATCGCCACGCTGCGCAGCCAGCGTCTGGCCGCCCTGGACGAGGAGCTGCGCGCCGAGCGCGAGAAGGCCCAGGCCCGCCTGCTGCGCGAGGCCCGCGCCCGGCAGGAGCAGGCCGACCGACAGCTGCAGGCCCGCGCCGCCGGCTTCGTGGGCCACTACCTGAAGCGCCTGGCCAGTCCGGCGCTGGAGGCGGCCCTGGTCGAGCTCTTCCTGGCCGATCTGGCCGCCCGGGCCGAAGCCCTGGCGCCGGAACTGAGCCCGCTGGGCCGCGCGCCCGGCGCCGAGCCCCCCACCGTGAGCAGCGCCTTCCCGCTGCCCGAGGCCTTGCGCGCGCGCATCGGCGCCGGCCTGGCCATGGTGCTGGGCGAGGGCGTGAGCCCGCGCTGGACCGAGGACCCGGCCCTGCTGGCGGGCCTGAACGTGCACCTGCCCGGTCACCAGCTGGAAACCAGCCTGCGCCGCGGTGTGGACGCCTTCAACAGCCTCGACCTCCCGCTTGAGCGGACGGCGGGCACGCCCGCGCACACCGGGAAGGAGGCCTGACATGGTGAGCCCGCCGCTGAGCGCGGAACCCGAGATCGGCCTCTCCGTCGAGGAGGTCGGCACCATCCTGGGCGTGGCCGACGGCATCGCCTGGGTCGAGGGCCTGCCCTCGGTGCCGGTGGGCGAGGTGCTGCGTTCGGCCGACGGCAGCCGGGCCTGGGTCTTCCAGCTCGACGAGACCCTGGCCGGCTGCATCCTGCTGGACCAGACCGAGGGCCTGGCCGCCGGCCTGCGCATGCGCCGCTGCGGCCAGCGCCTGTCCATCGGCTGCGGCGACGCCCTGTTGGGCCGGGTGATCGATCCGCTGGGCCGGCCGCTGGACGGCTTGCGACCGCCCGAGACCGAGGCCCAGCAGCCGCTGGAAGCCCGCTCGCCGGCCATCATCGAGCGCGATCCGGTCAGCCGCCCGCTCTACACCGGCAACACCGTCATCGACACCCTGCTGCCCATCGGCCGCGGCCAGCGCGAGTTGCTGATCGGCGACGACGGCACCGGCAAGAGCGCGCTGGCGCTGGACGCGGTGATCCACCAGCGCGACCAGGGCGTGCGCTGCATCCTGGTGCTGATCGGCCAGCGCCGCGCCGAGGTGGCCGAGACCCTGCGCCTCCTGGCCGCGCACGACGCCCTGGCTCACACCACCGTGGTGGTGGCCGAGGCCGGCACCCTGCCGGGCCTGCAGTACCTGGCGCCCTTCGCCGGTTGCGCCCTGGCCGAGCACTGGATGCACGCCGGCCACGACACGCTCATCGTCTACGACGACCTGGGCAAGCACGCCCAGGCCTACCGCGAACTGTCGCTGCTGCTGCGCCGCCCGCCCGGACGCGAGGCCTACCCCGGCGACATCTTCTACCTGCACTCGCGCCTGCTGGAGCGTTCCACCCAGCTCAGCGCCGCGCTGGGCGGCGGCAGCATGACGGCCCTGCCCATCGTGCCCACGCAACTGGGCGAGGTGGCCAGCTACATCCCCACCAACCTGATCTCCATCACCGACGGCCAGGTCTACCTCAGCACCAAGCTCACCGCAGCGGGCATGTTCCCGGCCATCGACGTGGGCACCTCCGTCTCGCGCATCGGCGGCAAGGCCCAGCACCCGGCCATCGCCCGCGAATGCAAGCGCCTGCGGCTCGATTACCTGCAGTTCCTGGAGCTGGAGCTCTTCACCCGCTTCGGCACCCGGCTGGACGAGGGCATGCAGGCCCGCGTGGCGCGTGGCCACCTGCTGCAGGCCCTGTTCCGCCAGGGCCGACTGGCCACCCGGCCGGCGGCCCTCACCATGGCCTGGCTGGTGGCGCTCAACGAGGGCCGGCTCGAAGGCCTGCCGGGCCCGGCCCTGCAGGCCCGGCTCGACGCCCTCGCCGCCATGGCCGCCAGCGCGCCCGCGCTCGACGCCCCGCGCGCCGACTGGGTCGCTGCCGTCCAGGCGGTCACGGGGGGCTGAACAGGCATGCGAGGTCTCCTGCAGCTGTCCCGCGGGCCGAGCGCCGGGCCGCTCCCAAGCCGGCCCGCCATCCCCCCGGGGGATCGACTGGCGTACCCGCCAGGCGAGGGGCCGACATCCCGCGGGCCGGGCGCCGGGCCGCTCCCAAGCCGGCCCGCCATCCCCCCGGGGGATCGACTGGCGTACCCGCCGGGCGAGGGGCCGACAGGATGACGGCGCAGCTGCAACTGCGCGAGCGGGCCGCGCTGCTGGGCGACCTGCGGCAGATCGTGCAGGCCATGAAGAACCTGGCCATGGCCGAGCTGCAGCGCCTGCAGCGCTCCCAGCCGGCGCTGGCCGAGGCCCAGACCACGCTGGAGGCCGCCTGGGTTCAGCTGGCCGACCCTGCGCCGCGCCCCGAAGGGGCCGAGGCCGAGGACCGCATCTGGCTGGTCATCGGGGCCGAGCGTGGCTTCTGCGGGGCCTTCAACGCCCACCTGGCCGATGCGGTCTCCATGCTGCAGGCCCGGCCGGGCCAGACCTTGTGGCTGGCCGGTCAGCGCCTGGCCGACGCCTGGCAGGCCAGCCGGCCGGCGGGCGCGCCCGAGGCCCCGGTGCGCGTGCTGCCGGGCTGTGGCGCGCTGGACGAGGCCGAGCCGGTGCTGGCCGCCTGGCTGCAGGCCGCCGGCGAGGCCATGGCCCTGCCGGCGGGCCCACGGCGCACGGTCTGGCTGCTGTCCACCGGAGCGGCCGGCCTGCAGGCCCAGCGCCTGCTGCCCGCGCCGGGGGCCGCGCGGCCCTGGCCGGATGACGAGACGGCCGCCCCGGCCGCCACCGGGGCGGCCCCGGCCGGCACTCCGGTGCGCCTGGGTCTGCCGCGGCCGGTGTTGATGGCCGCGGTGCTGCACCAGACCGTGCGGGTGCAGCTGCGCGCCGCGCTGGAAACCTCGCTGGTGCAGGAGAACCATGCCCGCCTGGCGCAGATGCAGCGGGCGCAGGACCACCTGGACGAACTGGCGGCCGACCTGCGCCGTCGCTGGGCCAGCCTGCGGCAGGCCGACATCACCAACGAACTGGAACTGCTCACCGCCGCCCTGGGGCGCAACGGGGCCACCGACGCCGGCTGAGCACCGGCCTGGCGCGGGGCCATGCCCCTGCGGCCCTGTCAAGAACTGTGTGAGCTAATAATTGCGTCAGCTAACTATTTGCTGACCCAATCAACAGGCTCACCATGCTCGACGACGCCACCCTGATGCACCTGACCACCACGCTGACCCGCGTGGCCCGCAGCTACCGTGCCGTGGCCGACGAGGTCAGCAATGCCTACGGCCTGTCGCATGCGATGGCCTGGCCGGCGGTGATGATCGGCCGCATGGGCGAAAGCGCCCGTCCGGGGGCCGTGGCCGAGGCGGTGGGCCTGGAGCCGGCCTCGCTGGTGCGGGTGATCGACCAGCTGGTGGCCGCCGGTCTGGTGGTGCGCCACGAAGACCCGCACGACCGCCGGGCCAAGGTGCTCAGCCTGACCGCGCTGGGCCAGCAGCAGGTGGCGCGGGTGGAGCAGGCCCTCAACGTGATGCGGCGAGAGCTGCTGCAGGGCCTGCCCGACGAAGACCTGCAGGCGGCCCTGCGGGTGCTGCTGCGCCTGGAGGCCGGGGTGGCCGGGCTGCCCAAGTCCGCGGCGCACACCTGAGACCGTCGCCGAGGACCCTGCCGTGAACTGGCCCACCCGCAGCGAGTGGCTGTACTCGCTCAAATGCTTTGCCGCGTCCATGCTGGCGCTGTACGTGGCCCTGAAGGCCGGCCTGCCGCGCCCCTTCTGGGCCATGATGACCGCCTACATCGTCGCCAACCCGCTGGCCGGCGCCGTGCGCTCCAAGGCGGTGTACCGGCTGGGCGGCACCTTCCTGGGCGCGGTGGCCTCGGTGCTGCTGGTGCCGCGTCTGGCCCATGCGCCCGCGCTGCTCACGCTGGCCCTGGGCCTGTGGGTGGGCCTGTGCCTGTACATCTCGCTGCAGGACCGCACGCCGCGCTCCTATGTCTTCATGCTGGCGGGCTACACCGCCGCGCTGATCGGCTTTCCCTCGGTGGACCGGCCGGACCAGCTGTTCGACAACGCCCTGGCCCGGGTCGAGGAGATCGGCGTGGGCATCGTCTGCGCCACCGTCGTCCACAGCCTGGTGTGGCCCACCTCGCTGACCGCGCCGCTGCTGGGCCTGCTGGACCGCAGCCTGGGCCATGCCCGCACCTGGATGAGCGACCTGCTGGCCCGCGCACCGCAGGCCGATGCGCAGGGCCGGCAGGCCGGCACCGCCACCCTGGCCGCCGACCGCCAGCGCCTGGCGGCCGACATCACCCAGCTGCGCATCCTGTCCACCCACGTGCCCTTCGACACCGGCCACCTGCGCTGGACCGAGGGGGCGCTGCGCGAGATGCAGGACCGCCTGGCCGCGCTGACGCCCGCCCTGTCCGCGGCCGAAGACCGGCTGCAGGCGCTGGAAGAGGCCGAGGGGGGGCTGGCCGCCGACGTGGCGGAGCTGCTGCAGGCCGTGTCCGACTGGCTGGCCCGGCCGGCCGAGGCCCAGGCTGCCACCTGGCCGGCCCTGCAGGCCCGGCTGGACGCCCTGGGCGCCCAGGACGACCAGCCCGTGCAGCCCGTGCAACCTGGTCGAGGGGACTGGTCTCGGGCGCTGCGCATCAGCCTGGCGGTGCGCCTGGGCGAGCTGCTGCAGGGCTGGCGGGCCTGCGCGGCCCTGCGCACGGAGATCGACGCCGGCCTGCAGGGCACGGCCACTGCCACCCCGCCGCGCCCCACCCTGGGTGCCCGCGTGCTGCACCGTGACCACGGCATGGCCGCCCTCTCGGCCCTGGCGGCCGTGCTGGCCATCGGCATCTGCAGCTTCGTCTGGGTGCAGACGGCCTGGCTCTCGGGTTCCGTGGCCGCCATGATGTCCGCGATCTTCTGCTGCTTCTTCGCCTCGATGGACGACCCGGTGCCGGCCATCACGGGCTTTCTCAAGGCCACCGCCTGGTCCCTGCCCATCGGCGCGCTCTATGTGCTGGTGCTGCTGCCCCTGGTGCACGACTTCGGCATGCTGGTGCTGGTCTGCGCCCCGGTCTTCCTCGTCCTGGGCTGCCTGGCGGCGCGGCCCGCCACGGCCGGCACCGGCATGGCCATGACCATGGGCGTGGCCGGCTCGCTGGCCCTGGGCGACACCGCCACGCTGGACCTGCCTTACTTCCTCAACAGCAACCTCTCGCTGATGGCGGGCATCGTGGTGGCCGCCCTGGTGACCCGGCTGGTGCGCACCGTGGGCAGCGACGTGGTGGCCCGCCGCCTGCGTCGTGCCGCCTGGCGCGAGCTGGCCGAACAGGCCGGCGCTGCGCGGGCCGTGCCGGACGATGGCCGCGCGGTGCGCAGCCTGGACCGCATCGGCCTGCTGGCCCCGCGCATCGCCCAGACCGACCCCGCCGTGCGCGACGACACCGCCCGCGCCGCCCTGCGCGAGCTGCGGGTGGGGGCCGACATCGCCGTGCTGCAGCAGCAGCGCGAGGCGGCCACCGGCGCCGCGCTGCCCGCCCTGCTGCAGGGCATCGCGCAGGGCTTTCGCCAGTGGTCCCTGTCGGGCCCGCGGCCCTGGCCCGAGGCGCTGCGCCAGGCGCTGGACGGGGCACTGACCACGGCCCTGCGGACCGCCGCGCCCGCCCCGGGCCAGCGGGCCCAGGTCACGGCCCTGGTGGGCCTGCGCCGCAACCTCTTCCCCCAGGCGCCGGTGCGCCTGGAGGCCCCATCCCCTGTTCCCGAGGAGCGCAGCGCATGAGCGGCGGTGAATTCGACATCGAGGGCCTGTACGTGCCCTGGTTGATGGCCCTGGGCCTGGGGGCCCTGGTGCTGAACTGGGGCCTGCGCCGCCTGCTGGCGCTGGCGGGCTTCTACCGCTGGGTCTGGCACCCGGCCCTGTTCGACATGGCCCTGTACCTGCTGCTGCTCTACGGCCTGCACCGCGCCGCCGGCTTCCTCTTCTGACGATCCGAACCCGACCATGACCGCGACGACCTCCCTCTTCACGCGCCTCCTCGCCCCCGGCAACGCGCAGCGCCACCTGCAGCAGCTGCTGCGGCCGGCCATCACCCTGCTGGCCGTGGCCGCCGCCCTGTGGGCCGGCCGCGCCCTGTGGGACCACTACGAGCTCTCGCCCTGGACCCGTGACGGCCGGGTGCGCGTCAACGTGGTGCAGCTGGCGCCCGATGTGGCCGGTCTGATCACCCAGGTGCCGGTGCACGACAACCAGGCCGTGAAAGCCGGCGAGCTGCTCTTCGCGGTGGACCATGCCCGCTACGCCCTGGCCCTGCGCGAGGCCGAGGCCGCGCTGGCGGCCCGCCAGGCCACGCTGGCCCAGGCCCGGCGCGAGCGCGACCGCAGCAGCGGCCTCGGGGCCCTGGTCTCGCAGGAGCAGCAGGAGCAGGCCCGCACCCGGGTGGAAGAGGCCACGCTGGCCGTGGCCCAGGCCCAGGTGGCGGTGGAGTCGGCCCGCCTGAACCTGCAGCGCGCCGAGGTGCGCGCGCCGGTGGACGGTACGGTGACCAACCTGGACATCCGCGTGGGCGCCTATGCCGCCACCGGCCACCCGGCGCTGAGCCTGGTGGACAGCCATTCCTACTACGTCGAAGGCTACTTCGAGGAGACCAAGCTGCCCCGCATCCACCTGGGCGAGGCGGTGCGGGTGACGCCCATGGGCGGCGGCGCGCCGCTGCGCGGCACGGTGGAGAGCATTGCCGCGGCCATCGCCGACCACGACCGCGCCACCGGGGCCGATGGCCTGCCCGCGGTGAACCCGAACTTCAACTGGGTGCGCCTGGCCCAGCGGGTGCCGGTGCGGGTGAAGCTGGACACGCCCTGGCCCGCCGGCACCCGCCTGGTGGCCGGGCAGACGGTGACGGTGCAGGTGCTGGAGCCGGGTCACGCTCAGGCCGTGGAGTGAGGCCATGACACGCAGCACGCACGATCTTCGCCGCGCGGGCGGCCGGGCCGCGCTGGCCCTGGCCGCCACATGGACCGCCGCCCTGACGGGCTGCGGCCAGCTGCCGGTCGGCCCCGACTACCGGCTGCCGACCCAGGCCCTGGCGGCCCAGCCGGCGACGAGCGCGCCCTTCGCGCAGGCCGATGCCGCGCTCTACAGCGCCCAGCCCCTGCCGGCCGCCTGGTGGAAGCTCTACGACGACGCCCGACTCGACGGCCTGGTGCAGCAGGCCCTGGCACACAACACCGACCTGCGACAGGCGGTGGCCAACCTGGCCCGCGAGCGGGCGCTGGAGGCCGAGGTGGCCGGGGCCCAGCGCCCCTCGGTGGGCGTCAACGGCGGTGTGGTCATGGGCCACCCCTCCGGCCTGGACTATCTGTCCCCCGGCTACACCCCCAAACCCGAGTGGGAGACCTCGGCCGGTCTGGCCGTGTCCCTGCCGCTGGACTGGTTCGGCCAGCTGCAGCGCCAGGCCGAGGCGGCGCAGGCCAGCCGAGAAGCCGCCGAGGCCGCCGCCGACCTGGCGCGGGTGCAGGTGGCCGCCAGCACCACGCGGGCCTATGCCGAGGTCTGCGCCCTGGGCCTGCAGCTGCGCAGCGCCCGCCACTCGGTGCAGCTGCAGGACGAGGCCGTGACGCTCACCCGGCGCCTGCAAAGCGCCGGGCGCACCGGCGTGACCGACGTGGCCCGCGCGCAAGGGCAGCTGGAGCACCTGCGCGCCGCCATCCCGCCGCTGCAGGCCCGGCGCCAGGGGGCGCTGTACCGCCTGGCCACGCTGACCGGGGCGCTGCCCCAGGCCCTGCCGGCCAGTGTGGCCGATTGCGAGACCCCGCCGCAGCTCAGCGGCCTGATCCCGGTGGGCGATGGCGCGGCCCTGCTGCGCCGTCGGCCGGATGTGCGCCAGGCCGAACGCCAGTTGGCGGCGGCCACCGCCCGCATCGGCGTGGCCACGGCCGACCTCTACCCGCACATCCGCCTGGGCCTGTCGGTGCAGAGCGCCAGCCCGGCCACCGATTTCCTGGGCTCCGACAGCGTGGGCTGGAGCCTGGGGCCGCTGATCTCCTGGACCCTGCCCAACACCGGCGCGGTGCAGGCCCGCATCGCCCAGGCCGAGGCCGGCACCGCGGGCGCGCTGGCGCACTTCGACGGCACCGTGCTGACCGCGCTGCGTGAAACCGAAACCGCGCTCAACGCCTACGCCCGCGAACTGGACCGGCGCGCCGCGCTGCGGGCCGCCCGCGCCCAGGAGGCCACCGTGGCCGAGCAGGCCCGGCGCCTGTACCAGAGCGGGCGCACCGGCTACCTGCCGGCCCTGGACGCCCAGCGTGCGCTGGCTGCGGCCGAGGCCGAGCTGGCCGCCAGCGAGGCCGCCCTGGCCGACGACCAGGCCCTGCTGTTCCTGGCCCTGGGCGGGGGCTGGCAGGCCGAGGCGGCCACGGCCCAGCCCGGCCCGGCCAGCACGGCGGGTTTGACGGCCCCCCGTGTGCCGGGTTAAGGTCGCGCCCCATGACCTTGCGCACCCTGCTATCCCGCGAGTCCAGCCTAGTGCTGGGCCGGGATCGGCTCGCGTGCACGCGCCGCTGACGGACCGTTCGGTCCCAGGCGTACCACCCCTCCCCTGATCCCGGCCTGCCAGCGTCCCGTCCCCTGACGGGCGCGAGGGAGGGCTGCGCGCATCCACACCCTGTCGTCCTGTCCTGCTGCGACCCTGGCCGCGGCCGGGCCGGCAGGGTCATGCCCTGAGCCTCCTCTGCCGAATCCGGGATCCCCATGATCGACCACCCCGCCACCAAGTACCACCCCTTTCCCGCCATCGACCTGCCGCAGCGCCAGTGGCCCTCGCGCCACATCGGTCAGCTCGCCCAGGCTCCCATCTGGCTGTCCACCGACCTGCGCGACGGCAACCAGGCCCTGTTCGAGCCGATGAACGTCGAGCGCAAGATGATGTTCTTCGAGCGCCTGGTGGCCTGCGGCTTCCGCGAGATCGAGGTCGGCTTTCCGGCGGCTTCGCAGACCGACTTCGACACCGTGCGCCGCCTGATCGAGGAGGACCGCGTGCCCGAGGGCGTGACCCTGATGGTCATGACCCCGCTGCGCGAGGACCTGATCGAGCGCACCGTGGCCGCCCTGCGCGGCGCGCGCCGCGCCATCGTCCACCTCTACAACGCCACTGCCCCGTTGTGGCGCGAGGTGGTGTTCGGCCTCTCGGTGCCCGAGGTGATGGATCTGGTGGACCACCATGTGCGCCACCTGCGCCGGCTGACCGACGCGGTGCCCGAGACCGAATGGGTGCTGCAGTACTCGCCCGAGACCTTCTGCATGACCGAGCTGCCGGTGTCGCTGCAGGCCTGCCGCACCGCGCTGGATGCCTGGGACGCGGGCCCGGGCCGCCCGGTCATCATCAACCTGCCCACGACGGTGGAGGTGGCCACGCCCAATGTCTTCGCCGACCAGATCGAGTGGATGGACCGCCACCTGCCGCGGCGCGAGCATGTGGTGTTGTCGGTGCACCCGCACAACGACCGCGGCACCGGTGTGGCCTGTGCCGAGCTGGCCCTGCTGGCCGGCGCGCAGCGGGTGGAGGGCTGCCTGTTCGGCAATGGCGAACGCAGCGGCAATGTGGACCTGGTGACGCTGGCGCTGAACCTTTACACCCAGGGCGTGCACCCGGGGCTGGACCTGTCGGACCTGCCGGCCCTGGTGCAGGTGGCCGAGCAGTGCACCGCGCTGCCGGTGCACCCGCGCCACCCCTATGCGGGCGACCTGGTGTTCACCGCCTTCTCGGGCTCGCACCAGGACGCGATCAAGAAGGGCCTGGCCGCGCAGCGCCCTGGCGCGCCCTGGGCCGTGCCCTACCTGCCCATCGACCCGGCCGACATCGGCCGCAGCTACGAGGGGATCATCCGGGTCAACAGCCAGTCGGGCAAGGGCGGCATCGCCTACCTGCTGGAGCGCGACCACGGCCTGGTGATGCCGAGGCGCCTGCAGGTGGAGTTCAGCGCGGTGGTGCAGCGCCATGCCGACGCCAGCGAGGCCGAAGTGACCTCGGCCGCCCTGTGGCAGCTGTTCAGCCGCCACTACCTGAGCCCGCAGGGCGCCGAGGGCGCGGTGACGCTGTCGTCCTGGCAGGTTCAGCCCGGGCCGCAGGGCGGGGTGCGGGTGCGGCTGAGCCTGGCCATGGGCGAGCAGCGCTGGGCCGCCGAGGGCGAGGGCGCGGACCTGCTGCAGGCGGCGGCGCAGGCGCTGGCGCCCGGCCTGCGCCTGGGGGCGGTCAGCCGCTCAAGCACCGGGCGGGGCCGCGCGACCCAGCACTGGGTGCTGGTGGAGGGGGCCGCGGCCGGCGCGGCGAGCACGGCCTTCGGGGCGAGCCACGACGCCGATGTCGAGCGGGCCACGCTGCAGGCCGTGCTGAGCCTGGCCTGCCGGCTGGGTTGCCTGGCCCGGCCGGCCGAGGCGGTGGAGGCCTGAGGCCTGCTCAGCAGACGGCGGGCTCGGGCTGGGCCAGCACGTCCCAGGCCTTCAGGGCCTCGGCGGCGTACATCAGGGCCGGGCCGCCGCCCATGTAGACGCACACGCCCAGCGCCTCTTCCAGCTCGGCCCGGGTGGCGCCCAGGCGCACCAGGGCCTTGACGTGAAAGCCGATGCAGCCCGAGCAGTGCTGGGTGACGCCGATGGCCAGGGCGAGCAGCTCCTTCTGCTTGGCGCTGAGCGCGCCCTCGGCCAGGGCGCCCTGGGCCATGGCGCTGAAGCCGCGCATGGTGGCGGCCTGGGACTGGCGGAAGGGGCCGAGCTGGGCATTGATGTCCTGCATCAGGCCGGTGTGGTCGAAGGTGCTCATGAAGACTCCTGCGCGAGGATGGCGGAAAGTCGCCAATATACCCAACAGGGTATCGAGGGAGTTCGATCCAGATCAGTGCGCGGCGGGGCGCTCGTCGGCCCGCGGCGGCAGGCTGGCCACCCGGGTCAGGAAGGCGTCACGGCTGGTGTTGCCGAACCAGGGGTGCCAGCGCCGCTGCTCGCCCACCGTGGCCACCATGCGGCCGCGCCGGGCGCAGCCGGCGAACAGCAGGGTCTCGTCGGGCAGGCGGAAGACCACGTCGTGCACGCTGTCTCACAGCGACTGGGGCTGGGCCGGCCGGGTCTGGTAGTGGCAGCCATCGACGACCAGCAGATCGCCGCAGAACAGCCGGTCGCGCCAGCGGAAGCTCAGGCAGTCCGGGGTGTGGCCGGGGGTGGCCAGCACCTCGATGTAGTCGTCACCCAGTGGCAGCAGTGGCTGGGCCGGCGGGCGCTGCTGCACCCAGGGGGCCCCCAGCTGGTCGAGCGCCGCCTGCTCGGCGGGCGCGCGCTGGGCGTCATGGGCATGGGTGCGCAGCACCCAGCGCAGCTGGGCGCGCTGCTCGGCCAGCATGGCGCGGATCACCGGCACGTCGGCGGCGCGCGGGTCGATCACCACGGCATCCCCCGTTTCGGCCTGGGTCAGCAGATAGCTCACCGTGCCGGTGGCCTCGTCCAGCAGCATGCGGAACAGCATGGTCGTCTCCCCCTCGTTCTCTTCTCTCCAGCACCGATTCTGGACGGTGCGTCAGCGCAGGAACTTGAGCAAAACGAAAGCCAGCAGGGCCAGCAGGCTGCTCCAGCCGGAAAACAACGCCCGCCACAGCCAGAAGCGCGGCACGAAGCCCACGCCCCGGACCAGGCCGGCACACATGGCCCACAGCAGCAGCAGGGCCAGGCCATGGTCGGCCCGGCCCTGCGCGTCGGTCATCAGCGGCGGGTAGACCGAGCCGGCCAGCATCAGCGCCACGCCCAGCAGCAGGCTGGGGCCGTGCAGACCCGGGCGGACCGGCTCGGGCGCGTCCGAAGCTTGCGGTGCTTCAGGGGCGGTGCTCACACGCCGCCCTCGTCGCTCAGGCGGGCCGCGGCGCGGCCTTCCTCGTTCTCGCCCCACATCGCGTTCATCACGGCCAGCAGGACCGCGAAGCCCACGCCGAGGATCCAGGCGAAATACCACATGGTGTCGTCCTTTCGGTGTTGAGGGCCGGGCTCAGTAGGCGGTGTGCTCGTTGGCCCGGATGTGGGCCTCGGTCACCTTGCCGCGCATCACGCGGTAGGCCCAGCTGGTGTAGAAGACGATGATCGGCATGAAGATCAGCGTGGCGAAGAACATCAGGCTCAGCGTCAGGTGGCTGGAGACGCTGTCCCACACGGTCAGGCTGGAGTTCAGGTCGGTCGACGAGGGCATGACGAAGGGGAACATCGCGCCGCCTGCCGTGCCGATCACCCCGGCGATGGCCAGGGCCGAGGCGACGAAGGCGGTGAGCGTGGCGCCGGCGCGCGTCAGCAGGGCGGCGCCCAGCGCGCCGACGATGCCCAGCACCGGCAGGGCCCACAGCGCCGGCCAGCGGGCGTAGTTGGCCCACCAGGCATCGGCGCTGCGCACCACCGTCTTGGCCAGCGGGTCGGGCAGGGCGGCCGGGTCGATGGCCGAGCTGATCGCGTAGCCGGGGATGGCGCCGCTGTGCAGCCAGAAGCCCGCGCCCACGAAGGCCAGCACCATCACCACGGCCGCGCCCAGGGCCGCGTTCTGCGCCCGGGCCTGCACGGCCCCTTCGGTGCGGTGCGACAGGTACACCGCGCCGTGCAGCGTGATCATCGCGCTGCTGACCACGCCGGTCAGCAGGGCGAAGGGGTTGAGCAGGGCCCAGAAGCTGCCGGTGTAGGTGGAGATCAGGTAGTTGTCGAAATGGAAGGGCACGCCCTGCAGCAGGTTGCCGAAGGCCACGCCGAAGATCAGCGGTGGCACGGCGCCGCCGACGAACAGGCCCCAGTCCCAGGTGCTGCGCCAGGTGGGGTTGTCGATCTTGCTGCGGTAGTCGAAGCCGACGGGGCGGAAGAACAGGGCCCACAGCACCGCCAGCATGGCCCAGTAGAAGCCGCTGAAGGCGGTGGCGTAGACCAGCGGCCAGGCGGCGAAGATGGCGCCGCCGCCGGTGATGAACCAGACTTGGTTGCCGTCCCAGTGCGGGCCGACGGTGTTGATCACGACGCGGCGTTCGGTGTCGTTCCTGCCGACAAAGGGCAGCAGCGTGCCGACGCCCATGTCATGGCCGTCCATGATGGCGAAGCCGACCAGCAGCACGCCAACCAGCAGCCACCAGATGAGCTTGAGGGTGGGGTAGTCCAACATGATGAAGTGACTTTCTCGTTCAGGCGTGGGCGGGGGCGGCGTGCACGGGTTCGTCCAGATACCTTCCCGTGCCCAGGCTGCCCGGGCCCAGGCGGGCGAACTTGACCATCAGGTACATCTCCACCACCAGCAGCACGGTGTAGAAGCCCACGAAGCCGGCCAGCGAGCCGTACAGGCTCTCCACGCTCAGGGTGGAGACCGACAGGTGGGTGGGCAGCACGCCGTAGATCGTCCAGGGCTGGCGGCCGTACTCGGCCACGAACCAGCCCAGCTCGCAGGACAGCCAGGGGATGGGCAGCATCACGAGGGCCGCGCGCAGCAGCCAGCGTTGCTTGCCGCACTGGCCCTTGAGCGTGCTCCAGAAGGCCAGGGCGAAGAGCAGCAGCATCGCGAAGCCGAAGCCCACCATCAGGCGGAAGGCCCAGAACATCGGGGTGACGTGCGGCACGGTGTCGTCCACCGCCTTGTCGATCATCTCGGGCGTGGCCTGGCGCACGTCGGCCACGTACTTCTTGAGCAGCAGGCCGAAGCCCAGATCGGCCTGGAAGCGGTCCAGCGTCACGCGGGCGGCCACGTCGTCGTGGTGGGCGCGCAGGGTCTCCAGCGCGATCACCGCCTGGATGCCGTTGACGATGCGCTCGCGGTTCTTCTGCTTGATCTCGTGGATGCCGGGGATGGTCTTGCTGGTCGAGCGGGTGCCGATCAGGCCCATCACGTAGGGGATCTCGATTTCCCAGTCGTTCTTCTGCGCGGCCTCGTTGATGCCGGCCACCAGCTTCAGGCCGGCCGGGGCGGGCTCGGTCTCCCACATGGCCTCGATGGCGGCCATCTTGGTCTGCTGGGCCTCGCCCACGGTGTAGCCGGATTCGTCGCCCAGCACGATCACCGAGCAGACGCTGGCCAGACCGAAGGCGGCGGCCACGCGGAAGCTGCGCTTGGCGAATTCCACGTCACGGCCGCGCAGCAGGTACCAGGCGCTGATGGACAACACGAACATCGCGCCGGTCACATAGCCGGCCGAGACGGTGTGCACGAACTTGGCCTGAGCGTCCGGGTTGAAGACCACGGCCCAGAAGTCCGTCATCTCCATGCGCATGGTCTGCCAGCTGAACTCGGCACCGACCGGGTTCTGCATCCAGCCGTTGGCGATCAGGATCCAAAGCGCCGAGAGGTTGGTGCCCACCGCCATCAGCGTGGTCACCAGCAGGTGCTGCGTCTTGGACAGCCGATCCCAGCCGAAGAAGAACAGGCCGATGAAGGTCGATTCCAGGAAGAAGGCCATCAGCCCTTCGATGGCCAGCGGGGCGCCGAAGATGTCGCCCACATAGTGTGAGTAGTAAGCCCAGTTGGTGCCGAACTGGAACTCCATCGTGATGCCGGTGGTGACGCCCAGCGCGAAGTTGATGCCGAAGAGCTTGCCCCAGAAGCGGGTCATGTCCTTCCAGACCAGCTTGCCGGTCATGACATAGACCACTTCCATGATCACGAGCAGCCAGACCATGCCCAGCGTCAGCGGCACGAAGAGGAAGTGGTAGAGGGCTGTCACGGCGAATTGCAGCCGGGACAGGTCGACGAGATGATCCGAGATCACGGGCGGACTCCTTGGGGGGCGGTCGGGTCAGCCGCCGGGGCGGGGCCCGGGGCAATGTGCGCGGCCGCCGTGTCGGGATGGACGGGCACCTGGACAGGACGGAAGAACACCCACCACAGCACCGTCAGCAGGACGAGCTTGAGCAGCACGATCCAGCTGAGGTGTCGGAGCAGGGGCCTGTCGTTCATGTCCGCTGAGGTATCAAGATGTGTGCCCGGCACGTCACCTTCTGCAAGTCCTTGTTTTGACGTGGTTTTGCCTGCCGATGCTGGCAAGCGGCTGTGCGGCCCGCTGTCCAGTACGGCAGTTGTGTCATAGTGGCTGGCAGTCGTTGTCAGTGTCTTGGCAGTGGCTCCCGCCATGCGCACCGATCCGCCTGTTCCGCTCCCCGCCCCCCGCCTCGACGTGCCGGCCGAGCTGGTGTCCTTCATCGAGGGCCTGCCCGAGCCCCACATCCTGTTCGACCGGCAGTACCGCATCGTCGCGGCCAATGCGGCCTACCGCAGCGCCTTCGCGCCCCGCGGCACGGTCATCGGCCGCACCTGCTACGAGGTGTCCCACCACTTCAGCGTGCCCTGCGACCAGGCCGGCGAGAGCTGCCCGCTGGCCCTGTCGCGCCGCAGCGGCCAGCGCGAGCGGGTGCTGCACCTGCACCACACGCCGCAAGGCGAGGCCTACGTCAACATCGAGCTGGTGCCGCTGCGCGACGCCCAGGGCGAGCAGGCCTTCTTCATCGAGAAGATGGAGGCCCTGCCGCTGGCCCGTGCCCAGCCCGCCCGCCAGGGCCTGATCGGCAGCGCGCCGGCTTTCCGCGACATGCTGGGCCTGGTGGCGCGGGTCGCCCCGTCGGAGGCCAGCGTGCTGCTGCTGGGCGAATCGGGCACCGGCAAGGAGCTGGTGGCCCGCGCGGTGCACGAGGCCAGCGCCCGCGCCAACAAGCCCTGGGTGGTGGTGGACTGCGCCAGCCTGCCCGAGAGCCTGTTCGAGAGCGAGCTCTTCGGCCACGAGAAGGGGGCCTTCACGGGGGCCCACATGGCCCATGTGGGCCTGGTGGAGGCGGCCAGCGGCGGCACGCTCTTCCTGGACGAGGTGGGCGACATCCCCTTGCCCATGCAGGTCAAGCTGCTGCGCCTGCTGGAAAGCGGCACCTACCGGCGGGTGGGCAGCACCGAGCTGCGCCATGCCGACGTGCGCCTGGTCAGTGCCACCCACCGCGACCTGGCCGCCATGGTGGCCCAGGGCCGCTTCCGCGAGGACCTCTACTACCGGCTCAGCACCTTCCCCATCGCCCTGCCGCCGCTGCGCGAGCGCCTGGGCGACCTGTCGCTGCTGGCCCATGCCCTGCTGGAGCGCCTGACCCCCGGCCGGCCGCTGAGCCTGGACGCCGGGGCGGTGCAGCAGCTGGCCCGCCACCCCTTCCCGGGCAATGTGCGCGAACTGCGCAACGTGCTGGAGCGGGCGGTGCTGCTGACCGACGGCGACCACATCACCGCCGAGACGGTGGACCGGGCGCTGTCGGTGGGCCTGCTGCGCCGGCCGTCGCCCCTGGCCGGGGCCGCCACGGCGGCGGCCGAGGCACCGTCTCCCGCGCCGACGGGGGCCTCGTTGCGCCAGACCGAGGCCCAGGCCCTGCGGGCGGCGCTGCAGGCCCACCACGGCAGCCGCGAGGCCCTGGCGGCGGCCCTGGGCATCAGCGTGCGCACCCTCTACCGCAAGCTGCGCGCGCTGGACGAGAACGGCGAGGGCGGCCCGACCCCGGGCTGAGGTCCCCGGGCCGACCGGGCCACCCTGCGGCGGCTCGGGACTTCCCAGGAACCGACAGGCCGCGGCCGGCCGACGCGGCTATCCTCGCGGTGCCGGGCCGATGGGCGACCCGGCGTCCCGTTGGGCTTTCCGTGGTCACCGCAGAAGACACACACATGCCATCCCTGATCTTCCCCGCACCCGTTCCCGCCATCGCGCCCATCCAGGGCAGCGAGCAGGGCTTCCCGATCCGCCGCATCTTCTGCGTCGGCCGCAACTACGAGGCCCATGCCAAGGAAATGGGGTCGGTGGCCGACCGCGAGGCGCCGTTCTACTTCAACAAGGCTTCCGAGCACTACGTGCCCAGCGGCAGCACCGTGCCCTATGCCCCCGGCACGAAGAACCTGCACCACGAGATGGAGCTGGTGGTGGCCATCGGCGTGACGGGCTTCCGCATCGCCGAGGGCGAGGCGCTCAAGCATGTGTACGGCTACGCCTGCGGCCTGGACATGACCCGGCGCGACCTGCAGAACGCCGCCAAGGACAAGCAGCGCCCCTGGGACCTGGGCAAGGATTTCGAGAACGCCGCGGTGCTCTCGCCCATCGCGCCCGCCAGCGTCATCGGCCATCCGGTCAGCGCCGCCATCGAACTGCGGGTCAACGGCCAGACCAAGCAGTCCTCCAACATCGACCAGATGGTGCACCCGGTGGCGGCCATCATCGCCCACCTGTCGCAGTACTACCACCTGCAGCCGGGCGACCTGATCTACACCGGCACGCCCGAGGGCGTGGGCGCGGTGGTGGCCGGCGACGTGCTGGAAGGTTCGATCGCCGGTGTGGGCACGATCGCGCTGACGATCGGCGCGGCCGAGTGAGGCGAGCGGCTCAGGCCCGACCCAGGGCCTGGGCGAGCGGGCGCAGGGCCGTGGCGTAGGGCGCCCATTTGGGCTTCTCGCGTGCCACGATGCCCTGTCGCACCGACACCGCGCTGGCGGTGGACACCCCGCGCCGGCTGCTGGCAATGTCCAGCATCGCCGGCGTGAAATCCAGCCCGCAGAAGGCCGTGACCTCGCGCAGCACCGCCTCGGGCCGGCGCACCAGGGCCGCATAGTCCACGTCCAGGATGCGCCCGGGCAGCACCCGCTGCCAGTGGGCCATCAGCCGTTCGTACTGGCGGTAGAAGCCGCCCAGTTCCTGCAGATCGTAGGAATAGGGCGCCGCTTCGTGGAACAGCTCGCGCAGGTTGGAAAAGCCCACCTCCATCGCATCGCGCCGCAGGTGCAGGATGCGGGCCTGCGGCAGGGCCTGGGCGATGAAACCGATGTTCAGGAAGTTCGAGGGCAGCTTGTCGGTGAAGCAGGCCTCGGGGCCCAGGCGCCAGGCCAGGCCGTCCAGGTAATGGCGGCCCACCGCGGCAAAGTCCACCCCGGCGGCGGCGCGCTGCACCAGCGTCAGGTCGATGGGGCCGCGGCAGGGGTGGTCGGTGGCCTCACGCATGGCCACCGTGAAGTCGTAGAGCTCGCCCAGGCCCTGCACCTGCGGGTGGCCGTGCAGCAGCTGCTCCAGCAGCGTGGTGCCCGAGCGGTGCATGCCGACGATGAAGATGGGCACCGGACCGTCGGCCGGCCGCACCGAGGCCGCAGCGTCGGGGATGGGCAGGGCCATCAGCGCATCCACCAGGGCCACACTGTCCTCGGGGCGGTAATCCAGCAGGGCGCGCTTGGCGCGGCAGGCCAGCATCAGGGCCTGCCAGGCCTCGTCGTGGCGGCCCAGGTCGTCCAGCACCTTGTGCAGCGCAAAGGCCAGCTCGATGGCCGTCTCGCGCGGCACTTGCGGCCGGGTCAGCTGGGCGTGGATGGCGGCGAGGTCGTTGGCCTCGGGCGTCTGGGTCTTCAGGCCGGCCAGCAGCCACCAGGCGCGCGAAACCTGCGGGGCCCGGGCCACGCAGGCCCGCAGCTCGGCTTCGGCCTCGGCAAAACGGCCCAGGTAGACCAGGGCCTGGCCCCGGGCGACGAGCACCGAGGGGTGGCCGGGCTCGCGGCGCCGGGCCTCGTCCAGCAGGGCCAGCGCCTCTTCGTGCAGGTTGAGGTGGCTGTGCTGGCCGGCGAAGGCCAGCAGCAGCGGCACCGGCACCCGCGCGGGCGGCCCCAGGCGGGCCAAGCAGGCGCGCAGCGCGGGCACCTCGTTGAAGGTGCGCAGCCGGGAGACCAGCTGGGCCACCTCGTCCGGCCGGGTGGGGGCGGCCTGAGCGGCGGCCAGTGCGTGGGCGTGGGCGTCCCGGTGGCGGCCGGCCAGCGAGGCGATGTAGGACAGCTGCAGCAGCACGTCCGCATCGCCGGGGTGGCGGGCCCGCAGTGCCTCGAAGCAGGCCGTGGCCTGCGCCCACTCCTGGCGGTCCGCGTGGCGTTCGGCCTGCTGGCGCAGGGCCGCGTCGGAACTCATCGCGCGCGCAGGAGCCGCGGAGACATCAGGCCGGTGTGTCCGGAACGGTCAGAACGGAATGTCGTCGTCCATGTCGTCGAAGCCGGTGGACGACTTCGGCGCGGGACGGGGGGCGGGAGCCGGGGCCCGCGGCGGGGCGGCCGGGCGGGCGGCCGGACGGCTGTAGCCGCCGCCACCGCCACTGCCGCCACCCATCTCCTCGTCCATGCCACCACCGTCGCCGCCGCCCATGCTCTCGCGGCCGCCCAGCAGCTGCATGGTCTCGGCCACGATCTCGGTGGTGTAGCGGTCGTTGCCGTCCTTGTCCTGCCACTTGCGGGTCTTCAGGCGGCCTTCGATGTAGACCGGGCGGCCCTTCTTCAGGTACTCGCCGGCGATCTCGGCCTGGCGGTCGTACAGCACCACCGAGTGCCATTCGGTCTCTTCCTGGCGCTCGCCGCTCTCGCGGTTCTTCCAGTTGCGGGTGGTGGCCAGGCGCAGGTTGCAGACGGCGGCGCCGCTGGGGGTGTAGCGCACTTCCGGGTCGCGGCCCAGATTGCCGATGATGATGACTTTGTTGACGCTGGCCAAGGTGGGGCTCTCCTGTGGGGACGGGCACGGGCAGGGCGTGCTGGCACCCCGGAATTCCCGTCGCTGAAGGGGCAAGATTATCGCCGATCGGCCCGGCCGGCCACCCCTGTCAGGGGGGAGGGCCGTCGGTCTGGGCCAGGGTGGGCAGCAGGGCGATCAGCGCGGCCAGCGCGGGCGTGGGCTGGCGCCCGGCCTGCAGCACCCAGTGCCACTGGCGGCTGATGCGCGGCAGCGGGGCGGCCACGGTCTGCAGCTGGCCGCGGGCCAGGTCCTCGGCCACCACCCGGCGCGACAGGCAGGCCAGGCCCAGGCCGGCCAGCGCGGCCTGGCGCAGTGCGGCGTTGCTGCCCAGTTCGATGCGCCGCCGGTAGGGGCCGATGCGCGGTGCCAGGGCCTGGTCGCTGATCTCCCGGGTGGCCGAGCCGGTTTCGCGCAGCAACCACACGGCCTCGGCCAGGTCGGCCAGCGTGCTGCCCTGGGTGGTGGCCACGGCGGGCGTGCCCACCACCACCAGCTCGTCCTCCAGCCAGGGCTGGGCCACCAGGCTGGCGTCGTGGTGCGGGCCCTCGATCAGGCCGATGTCCAGTGCGTGGGCGGCCACCAGGCCGCAGATCTGCGCGGTGTTGCCCACGGTCACCGTGGTCTGCCAGTGCGGCGCGGCACGGGGCCGATCGCCCAGGAAGGCGGCCAGCACCGCCGGCACGCCGTGGTCGGCCACCGTCAGGCTGGCGCCGATGCGCAGCGCGGCGCGCTGGGCGTCGCTGTCCTGGGCCAGGCGCTCGATGTCGCCCGCGCCGGCCAGCAGGGCCTCGGCCCGGGGCAGCAGGGCGCGGCCGTTGTCGTTGAGCAGCAGGCGCTTGCCCACCCGGTCGAACAGGCGCAGCGACAGCAGCCGCTCCAGCTCCTGCAGTGCGGCGCTGGTGGCCGACTGCGACAGGGCGATGGCCTCGGCCGCCGCGGTCGTGCTGCCGCTGCGGGCCACGGCCACGAAGATCTGCAGCTGGCGCAGGGTGAGGTGCAGCACGTCCATGGCCGCACTTTATAACGATTTAATCGATTGATATGACTAAAACTATCAGTTGGACGGGTTGATCTGGCCCCGGAACACTGGCGCATCGCTTCACCGAACCGGAGATCGCCATGTCCTCCCCCTCTTCCACCCTGCCGCTGTCGCCCGGGCGTCTGCACCACGGTCGCCGCTGGCTGGGCCGCCACGCGGCCGGCCTGGCCCTGTGCGCCGCCCTGGCCGTGGCCGCCCAGGCCCTGGGCCACTGGGCGGTGTTCGACCACCACGGCATCGGCACGCTGACCCTGGCCCTGCTGCTGGGCATCGTGGCGGGCAACGGGCTGCCGCAGCGTTGGCTGGGCCCGGCCGAGCACGGCGCGGCCCTGTCGCGCCAGCGCCTGCTGCGCGCCGGGGTGATGCTGTTCGGCCTGGGGCTGACGGTGCAGGACCTGGCCCATGTGGGCCTCACCGGCGTGCTGCTGGCGGCGGTCATGCTGGCCTCCACCTTCGCCCTGGCGGCCTGGGCCGGCCCGCGCTGGCTGGGCCTGGACCGGCCCACGGCGCTGCTGATCGGCGCGGGCAGCGCCATCTGCGGGGCCGCGGCCGTCATCGCCACCGAGCCGGTGGTGCGGGCCCGCAACGGCGAGGCCACGGTGGCGGTCAGCACCGTGGTGCTGTTCGGCACCTTCTCGGTCTTCCTCTATCCGTGGCTGGGCGAGATGGCGGCGCACTGGGCGGCCCTGCCGCAGGGCGCCACCGGCCTGGGCCTGTACCTGGGCGCCACCGTGCACGAGGTGGCCCAGGTGGTGGCCGCCGGCCGGTCCATGGGGACGGACGTGGCCAGCGTGGCGGTGATCGAGAAGATGGTGCGGGTGATGCTGCTGGCGCCCTTCCTGCTCGTTCTGTCCTCGCGCTGGCTGGCCCGTGGTGAGGGCGGCGCGGCGACGGGCCGCCGCGGCGGCCACACCCCCTGGTTCGCCTGGGGCTTCCTGGCCATGGTGGGGCTGCATTCCACCGGCTGGCTGCCGGCCGCGCTGGAGGCCGGGGCCAGCCAGGCCGGCACCGTGATGCTGGCCATGGCCATGGCCGCCCTGGGCCTGAACACCCGCTGGTCGGGCGTGCGGGCGGCCGGGCTGCGGCCGCTGGCCCTGGGCACCCTGCTGTGGGCCTGGCTGGTGGTCGGCGGTGCCCTGCTGGTGCGGGGCGCCGAACTGCTGGGCGCCTGACCCCGCGGGACACACCGGGGGACGCGATCCCCGGCTACAGTGCCGGGGACAGGCCGCCGCCGGCGGCCGCCCATCCCCGCCTGCGCCGCCCATGTCACCCCTGCCCTTGCGCTTCCCGCACCGTCCTGCCCTGTTCCGCCTGGCCTGCGCGCTGGGCATCGCCGTCCTGGCAGGCTGCAGCAGCGCTGCGCCCGAGCCACCGCTGCTTCAGTTGCAGGAGCTGACCAGCACACCGCGCTGCAGCGCCGACATGCATTGCCGCACCCTGCCGGTGGGCGCGCGGGCCTGCGGCGGGCCCTCGCGCTACCTGGTCTGGTCCACCCTGGTGAATCGCGAGGAGGAACTGAAGGCGCTGGCGGCCCAGGTGACCGCGCAGGAAAAGGCCCGCAATGCCGCGTCCGGCCGCATGTCCACCTGCGAGATGCTGGTCGACCCGGGCGCGCGCTGCGACTTCGCCATCGGCCAGTGCGTTGCCGGCGGCGGGGCATCGGTCCGTCAGGGCTCGCCGTCCCAGTAATCCAGCGCGTCGGCCGGGCGCTGCAGCACCTTCACGCCGGGCGCCCAGGCCATCACCTTGCCGGAGTCGGGGTATTCGCACAGCTCGGGTCGTTGCCGGGTGCTGATGGACAGGTACTTCAGCGGCGCGTCCGAGGTGTTGAGCAGGTGGTGCGGGTACTCGGGGCCGGCGGGGATGAAGATCACGTCGCCGGCTGTCACCGGCAGCTGTTCGCCGGCCACCCGCAGCGTGCCCTGGCCTTCGAGGATCACGAACATCTCCTCCTGGGCGTGGTGCAGGTGGTAGGGGCAGCTGCGCTGGCCCGGGGGCACCACGTCCACGCCGCAGCCCAGCTGTTGCGCGGCCGTGCCGTCCGACAGGCTGGCGTAGCGCGACGCATACAGCGGCGGGCGCGACAGGGTCTGGGCGGCGGGGCCGGCCAGGGCGTCGTCGATGGCGCGGATCAGGCGCTGGCGCAGGGTGGTGGCATCCATGGCGTCTCCTGGTGAGAGGCTGGCCAGCATAGTCCGCAGGCGGCCGGGGCGCAGCAGGTACCATGACGGGCGATGCCCGCCCCGCTCTCGTCCGCTCCCCTCGACATCCTGCAGGAAGTCTTCGGCTACACCGCCTTCCGCGGCCACCAGGCCGCCATCGTGCAGCAGGTGATCGACGGCGGCGACGCGCTCGTGCTGATGCCCACCGGTGGCGGCAAGAGCCTGTGCTACCAGATTCCCGCCATCGCCCGCCACCGCGCCGGCCTGGGCGTGGCCGTGGTGGTCAGCCCGCTGATCGCGCTGATGCAGGACCAGGTCGGCGCGCTGGAAGAGGCCGGGGTGCACGCGGCCTTCCTGAACTCCTCGCTGGACCTGGAGGGCGTGCAGCACGTCGAGCGCGAGTTGCTGTCCGGCCGTCTGGTGACGCTCTATGCCGCGCCCGAGCGCATCACCCACCCGCGCTTCCTGGCCATGCTCGACTCGCTGCAGGAGCGTGGCAAGCTGAGCCTGTTCGCCATCGACGAGGCGCATTGCGTGAGCCAGTGGGGCCACGACTTCCGCGAGGAATACCTGCAGCTGGGCCTGCTGGCCGAACGCTACCCCGGCGTGCCGCGCATCGCGCTGACGGCCACCGCCGACGAGCACACCCGGGCCGACATCGTCGAGCGCCTGGCGCTGCACACGGCGCAGACCTTCATCAGCAGCTTCGACCGGCCCAACATCCGCTACACCATCGTCGAGAAGGACAACGCGCGGGCCCAACTGCTGCGCTGGCTGCAGGACGAGCATGCCGGCGAGGCCGGCATCGTCTACTGCCAGAGCCGGCGCAAGGTGGAGGAGACGGCCGAGTGGCTGCAGGACCAGGGCATTGCCGCGCTGCCCTACCACGCCGGGCTGGACGCCGAGGTGCGCCGGCGCCACCAGGACCGCTTCCTGCGCGAGGACGCGCTGGTGATGGTGGCCACGGTGGCCTTCGGCATGGGCATCGACAAGCCCGACGTGCGCTTCGTGGCCCACCTGGACCTGCCCAAGAACATCGAGGGCTACTACCAGGAGACCGGCCGCGCCGGCCGTGATGGCGAGCCGGCCCAGGCCTGGATGGCCTATGGCTTGGCCGACGTGGTCAACCAGCGCCGCATGATCGACGAGAGCACGGCCGAGGACGAGTTCAAGCGCCTGCAGCGCGGCAAGCTCGACGCCCTGCTGGCGCTGTGCGAAAGCCTGGACTGCCGGCGCGTGCGCCTCCTGCAGTACTTCGGCGAGGAACGCCCCGAGGGCTGGCGCTGCATGAACTGCGACAACTGCCTGGAGCAGCCGGCCCGCTGGGACGCCACCGAGGCGGCGCGCATGGCCCTGTCCTGCATCTACCGCTGCCACCAGCACTCGGGTTTCGGCTTCGGATCGGGCCACCTGATCGACGTGCTGCGTGGCCAGTCCACCGAGAAAACGCGCCAGCGCGGCCACGAGCAGCTCTCCACCTGGGGCATCGGCCGCGACCTCAGCGAGGCCCAGTGGCGCGGCGTCATCCGCCAGCTGATCGCCCTGGGCCATGTGCTCAGCGAGGGCGAGTACAACACCCTGGCACTGGGCGAGAGCGCCCGCGCCGTGCTGCGCGGCGAGGTAAAGATCGAGCTGCGCGAGCCCAAGGCACCGACGCCACGCGGCCGCCGCTCGCGCAGCGGCGCCGGCAGCAGCCGCAGCACGGCCGCGCCAGTGCTGGCCACGCTGGACGCCGAAGGCCAGGCCCGCTTCGCCGCCCTCAAGGCCTGGCGGGCCGAGGTGGCGCGCGAGCACAACCTGCCGGCCTACATCGTCTTCACCGACGCCACGCTGCGCCAGATGGCCGAGCAGGCCCCGACCTCTCTCACCGAACTGGGCCAGGTCAGCGGCGTGGGCGCCAAGAAGCTGGAGGCCTACGGCCGCCAGATCCTGCGGGTGCTGGACGAACAGCCCCAGTGACGCGGGCAGGGGGGGCCGTCCCCCAAGGTGTGCAGTTTTTGGCATGTCAGGCGAATCTGACGTTTGAAGCGGATTTGCCTGCTTCATCGGTCGGGAGGCGGGTCGATGCGGGAGCGGTGCGCCGTCGACACGGCGGTGCAGACCCTGATCGGAGACATGACCATGACCCTTCCTGCCGCCAACCACCCCTGCTGGCAGCGCCTGGCCACCAGCGGCACGCAGAAGCTCAAGACCCAGCACCTGGGCACCCAACTGCTGCTCAAGCGCCTGGAGCGCAGCGCGGACCCCGTTCCGGCCAAGGCGGCCGAGCTCCACGCGTTCTTCACCAAGTGGGAGCGCATCCTCGCCAACGAAGTCCAGCAACTGGCCACCCTGTGAGGCACACCATGAACCAACTGATGTCCATCGAGGCCGCCAGCGAGATGATCCGCCGCGGTCTGCCCCTGAGCGTGGCGGGCCCCGAAGCCGTGCTGGACCGCCTGCCCCAGGGGCAGTGGATCGGCGGCACCATTCCCTACTTCATGGTCGAGGAGGGCGGCGTGGTGGTGCAGGACGAACGCCTCTTCGTCACCGACCTGTCCGGCCTGGGCCAGGTGCGCATGGGCAGCTACGGCCCGGACGAGCTGGCCCGCATCAGCGGCGAGGCGCCGGACAACGGCGTGTCGCTGACCATCATCCCGGCGGCCAGCCCCACGCTGCGCCGCTTCGCGGCCGAGGCCGCCGGCTACGAGGAAGCTTTCGTCAAGCCCACCGTGGGCTGGATCGCCGGGGTGCACCTCAGCGAGCTGGGCCGTGTCACGCCCAAGGTCTATGACGGCAGCACCGGTCAGAAGTACGAGGACCGCGCGGTGGTGGCCCATCTGGCCCTGTCCGAAGGCCGGCTGGCCCTGGTCGAGATCGTCAACCTCTTCGAGCCCGACGGCGGCGACGTGCTCCGCTTCGGCGAGGTCGGGGACCGGGTCCAGACCTGCCTGGTCAACGGCGAGACCGTGCGCCTGGCCGACTACATCCGCAGCCGTGGCCTGGCCCATGGACGCCTGCCGCTGGTGGGCGATTTCGCCGGCGCGCACATCAACGTGTCGCTGCAGACCGTGGGCGAGGACAGCGTGAGCCTCTACGCCCCGGTGTTCCCGGGGGTGGACTACCACGTCGCCAAGCCGGTGGACGACTACGCGGCCGCCTTCCGCGCGGCCCTGGCCGGGCGCCAGCTGGATGGTGCGGTGATGTCCTGCAACTGCATCCTGAACTTCCTGTTCGGCGAGCTGGAAGGCAAGGCCATCGGCGGCGTGCAGGGGCCGGTCACCTTCGGCGAGATCGGCTACCAGCTGCTCAACCAGACCCTGGTGGTGCTGCGCGTGGTGTGAGGGCCTTCGCTCAGCGCGATGCGGGCAAGGCCCGCATCGCACACGCCGAGCGCTCGGCGAACACCCCGCCGGGCAGGCCCCAGGCGTGGGCGTAGTGCAGCTCGCCCGCCGGGTCCAGCACCAGCCGGATCTGTTCGCGAAAGTGTGCGGCTTCCTCGCTCGGCCCGGTGGTGAAGCAGACCTCCCAGCGGCCCTGCGTGTCCGGGGCCGCGTCATGCCTCCCCGCGGGCAGCACGATGCGGTGGCACCAGATGTCGGGCAGCTCGCTCATCACCGGCCACAGGCACAGCTGCCCCTCGGCGTCACGGGCCAGCAGCGTGGCCTCCTCGTGCACCAGGCGACCGTCCGGCAGCCGCAGCGCCCGGTAGCGCAGCAGCACGCCGCGCTCCTCCACCAGGGGCTGCAGCTCCAGCCGTCCGGTGAACTCCTCGTCCTCGTGGTTGCGTCCCAGGCCCCGCCATTGCTGCGGGCCTCGGCACAGGGCCTGGATCAGGTCCATGTCCTTGTTTCTCCCTCGGTCTGCCGTCCTCTGTTTGAAGGACAGTCTTGGGGCGATGCGCCGCTGCGGCAACCTCAGCCCTGAGGATGTGCGGGCGATGGCCGGCTCACTGCCAGCCGTGGCGGCGCACCCAGGCGCGTTTGGCCCACTGCACGCAGGCCATGTAGCCCAGCAGCAGCAGCGGCAGCAGCGTGAAGTAGCTGGCGGGCAGGGCCTGCAGCTTCAGCCAGGAGGCCAGCGGCCCCTGGGGCAGCCACAGGGCCAGGGCGGCCAGGGCGCCGGTGGTGGCCAGCAGGGCCGGCGCGGCCCGGCTGCCGACGAAGGGCAGGCGCGGGCTGCGGATCAGGTGCACCACCAGGGTCTGGGTCAGCAGGCTTTCGACGAACCAGCCGCTCTGGAACAGCGTCTGCTGCGCCGGGCTCTGGGCGCCGTAGCCCCACCACATCAGGGCGAAGGTGGCCAGATCGAAGATCGAGCTGATCGGCCCGAAGGTCAGCATGAAGCGGCCGAGGTCGTCCGGGTTCCAGCGCTGCGGTTGGGTCAGCAGATCGTCGTCCACCCGGTCGAAGGGCACGGCCGCCTGGCTGAAGTCGTACAGCAGGTTCTGCACCAGCAGGTGCATGGGCAGCATGGGCAGGAAGGGCAGCAGCAGGCTGGCCACCAGCACCGACAGCACGTTGCCGAAGTTGCTGCTGGCGGCCATCTTGATGTACTTGAGCATGTTGGCGAAGGTCTTGCGGCCTTCGGTCACGCCGGCGTCCAGCACCAGCAGGCTCTTTTCCAGCAGGATGATGTCGGCCACTTCCTTGGCGATGTCGACCCCGGTGTCGACCGAGATGCCGACGTCGGCGGCGTGCAGGGCCGGCGCGTCGTTGATGCCGTCGCCCATGAAGCCCACCACATGGCCCTGGGCCCGCAAGGCACGGACGATGCGTTCCTTGTCCTGCGGGGCCAGCTTGGCGAAGACATTGACCTCGCGCACCGCGGTCTGCAGGGCCGCGTCGTCCAGGGCCGCCACCTGGGGGCCCAGCAGCACGCCGCTCACTGGCAGGCCGACCTGCTGGCAGACCTGGCGCGTGACCGCGTCGCCGTCGCCCGTCAGCACCTTGACCGTGACGCCGTGCCCGGCCAGGGCCTGCAGGGCGGGGGCGGTGCTGTCCTTGGGCGGGTCCAGGAAGGCGACGAAGCCCGCCAGCGTCAGGGCCGCCTCGTCAGCCACATGCCAGGCGGCCTGGGCCGGCATCTCCCGCCAGGCCACCGCCACCACGCGCAGGCCCTCGGCACTGAGCTGGGCGGCCGCAGCGCGGATGGCCTGCAGGCGCTCGGGCGTGAGCGGCTGCACCTGGCCCGTCTCGCTCACCTGGGTGCAGCAGGCCAGCACCTCCTCCACCGCGCCCTTGCAGACCAGCCGCGCCGCGCCGCCACCGGGCGGCTGCAGCACCACCGACATGCGCCGGCGCTGGAAATCGAAGGGCACCTCGTCGAGCTTGGTCCAGCCGGCACAGGGGCCGGCCAGGTCGCCGCGGGCCAGCAGCGCGCGGTCCATCGGGTTCTTCAGCCCGGTCTGGTGCTGGCTGTTGAGCCAGGCCCAGCGCAGCGCGCCCTCGTCGGGCCGGCCCCAGGCATCGGTGGCATGCGACAGCGCGATGTGGTCCTGCGTCAGCGTGCCCGTCTTGTCGGTGCACAGCACGTCCATCGCGCCCAGGTTCTGGATGGCGTCCAGCCGCTTGACGATCACCTGCCGCCGGGCCATGGCCACCGCGCCCTTGGCCAGGGTGCTGGTGACGATCATCGGCAGCATCTCGGGCGTGAGCCCGACGGCCACCGACAACGCGAACAGGAAGGCCTCCAGCCAGTGGCCGTGGCCCCAGCCGTTGAACAGCAGCACTGCGGGCACCATCACCGCCATCCAGCGCAGCAGCAGGCGGCTGACCTGGTTGATGCCGGCCTCGAACTGGGTCGGCGGGCGTTCGGTGCTGGCGGCGTGGCCGGCCAGGGCGCCGAAGAAGGTGTGCGGCCCGGTGGCCACCACCAGCACCGTGGCCGAGCCGGAGACCACGTTGGTGCCCATGAAGACCAGGTTGTCCGCCGCCAGCGGGTCGGCGACGGCCGCCAGCGCCCGGGCATGCTTTTCCACCGGCAGGCTCTCGCCGGTCATGGCCGCCTGGTTGACGAACAGGTCCTTGGCGCTCAGCACCCGCGCATCGGCCGGCACCATGTCGCCGGCCGACAGCGCCACCACGTCGCCGGGCACCAGCCGGGCCATCGGCTCCTCGCGGGGCGCCTGGCCGGGCCGCAGCACGCTGGCCTGGCTGCTCACCAGGGCCTTGAGCGCGTCGGCGGCCCGGTTGCTGCGCCGCTCCTGCACGAAGCGCATGCCGGTGGCCAGGGCCACCATGGCCAGGATGACGGTGGCCGAGCGCAGGTCCTGCGTCAGCCAGGACACGCCGGCCAGGGCGGTGAGCAGCAGGCTGAAGGGGCTGCGGTAGGCCTGCCAGAGGTGCAGCGGCCAGGGCAGCGGCTTCTCGGTGCCGACCTGGTTGGGGCCCGCGTGGCGGCGCACCCGCTGGGCCTGGGCTTCGCTCAGGCCCTCCGTGCTGCTGTGCCAGTGCGCCAGGGCCGCCTCGGGCGAGAGCCGGGTGGCCGCCCGCAGGGCGCCGCCCACCTGGGCCGCCGCATGGCGGTGCGATGCCCCGCCCACCGCATGGCCCCACCAGGCCAGGCGGCGGAAGCGGTGGCTGCCGTGCTGGCGGTGCAGGAAGTGGGCAAAGCCGCCGCGGGGACGGGCCGGGGCCTGGGCCATGGGCAGAGACGGCGCGGGCTCAGTCCAGGTAATGCTGGTGCACGTAGTGGCCCGGTGCCGGGCCCAGGGCTTCATCCTCCAGCGGCAGACGACCCGGCACCGTGCCGCTGCCGTGGCCGATCAGCCATTGGTGCCAGGCCGTCCACCAGGAGCCGTCCTGCGGCATGGCCTGGGCCTGCCAGTCGCCGCAGGTCAGCCAGGGACCGTCGGCGGGGCGGGTCAGCATGGCGTAGTGGCGGTTGGGGTGACCGGGTTCGCTGACGATGCCGGCGTTGTGGCCGCCGCTGGTCAGCACGAAGGTGATCTCGGTGTCGGCCAGGCGGTGGATCTTGTAGACCGACTTCCAGGGCGAGACGTGGTCCTTCTCGGTGCCCACGACGAACATCGGCACCCGGATGTCGGCCAGCGAGACGGCCCGGCCCTCCACCGGAAAGCGGCCTTCGGCCAGTTCGTTGCGCAGGTAGCAGCGCCGCAGGTACTCGCTGTGCATCACCGCCGGCATGCGGGTGGTGTCGCTGTTCCAGGCCATCAGGTCGTTGGGATGCTCGTTCTCGCCCAGCCACAGCTCGCGCAGGGCCTGCGACCACACCAGCTCGCGCGAGTGCAGGTACTGGAAGGCGCCGCCCATCTGCGGCCCGCTGAGGAAGCCGCGCTCGGCCATCATGTCTTCCAGCAGCGAGACCTGCGACTCGTCGATCAGCACGCCCATCTCGCCGGGTTCGGTGAAGTCGGTCTCGGCGGCCAGCAGCGTCACCGTCTTCAGGGCCGGCAACAGGTGGGCCTGTTCGATCTGGCCCGGGCGCGAGAGCGCGGCCGCCGCGATGGACAGCAGGGTGCCGCCCAGGCAGTAGCCGCAGGCATGCACCGCCTCGGCGTCGGGCACCAGGGCCTTGATCGCGGCCAGGTTGTCGAACACCCCCTCGTGCAGGTAGTCGGCCATGTCCAGCAGCGCGTCGGTTTCGTCCGGGTTGCGCCAGCTCAGGATGAACACCGTGTGGCCCTGGTCGGTCAGCCACTTGACGAAGGAGTTCTGGGGCGAAAGGTCCAGGATGTAGTACTTCATGATCCACGAGGGGACGATGAAGACCGGCTCGCGCTGCACCGACGCCGTGGTGGGCGAGAACTGCAGCAGCTCCGTCAGGTGGTTGCGGTGCACCACCCGGCCGGGGGTGATGGCCACGTCGCGCCCGGGCCGGTACTCGTGTTCGCTGGGACGCACCGGGGCCAGGCCGTGCTGCTGGCGCCAGTTGTCCAGCGCATTGATCCAGCCGTTGACCAGGTTGCTGCCCAGGGTCTCGCGGGTGCGCTCGCGCACCTCCGGGTTGCCCCAGAGCCCGGTGTTGCTGGGCGAGAGCATGTCCAGCCACTGGCGGGCGTAGAAGCGCGCCATCTCCTGGTGGTGCGGCTCCATGCCGCGCAGCCGGGTGGCATCGTCCCACCAGGCCTCGGCCTCGTGGTAGGCGTGCACCACCGGGGCCCAGGGCCAGTGCTTCCAGCCCGGATGCAGGAAGCGCGGGTCGTTGTCGTCCTCGGGCCGGTTGTGCAGGGTGTCGGCCCACCAGTGCAGCGCGCTCTGCTGGGCCGCGGTGGCCAGGCGGGCGACCTGGGCGGGCTGGCTGGCCAGATGCAGGGCCCAGTCCATGCCGGCCAGGGCCAGCGAGATGGGCGACAGCCCGCTGCTGGCCTTGGCCAGGGCCGCGTGCAGCCGGCTGTCGAACTGGGTGGCGGTGCGGCGGGCGTGCTCCTCGGCGGAGATCGCGGGGGTGACGTTGTCTTTCATGGGGACCTTCATGGGGGCATTCAGGCGGGGTGCCCGGGGGCGGGCAGGGCCGGCAGGGGCAGGGCCGCACCGCAGGCGGTGAAGACACGGGAGAGGTCGACCGTGGCGGCCTGGCCCAGCTGGGGGCCGTGCCGGGCCAGCCACTGGGTGGCCAGGGCGCGACCCTGCTCGAACAGGGTCAGCAGGAAGTCGCGCTGCACCATCATCTTGCTCTCGGTGGACAGCTCGCCCAGCAGGGCGCCGCCATCGAGCAGGTGAAAGCGGCTGCGCGCCAGCAGCCGGTCCAGCCGGTCGGCCGGCCACCAGCGGTGCCGGGCCCGCTGCTGGGCCTGGGCCAGCAGCTGCATCTCGCGCAGGAAGCCGGCCTGCACGCCCATGGCGCTGAGCCGGGCCTGGATCTCGGCTCCGGTGTGCGGGGTCTGGGCGTACTGCAGCGGGTTGAGCAGCACCAGCAGGGTGTCGCGCGCGCGGCCCTGCGACACCAGGGGCAGCACCGCCGGGTTGGCGCTGTAGCCGCCATCCCAGTAGGCCACGCCGTCGATCCGCACGGGGTGGAACAGCGTGGGTAGGCAGGCCGAGGCCAGCAGCACCTCGCAGCTCAGCTCCTCTTCGGTGAACAGGCGGGTGCGGCCGCTGTCGGCTTCGGTGGTGGCCACCAGCAGGTGCACCGGCGCCTCGCACCGCAGGCGCTCGAAATTGAACTGCGCCTGCACCACCTCGCGCAGCGGGTTGATGTCCAGCGGGTTGAAGTTGGCCGGGCCCAGGTGGCGGGTCCAGTCCAGGGCCAGGGTCAGCCAGGGCACGGCGCCGGTGCTCGGGTTCTGCATGGGCAGCATGCCCACCAGGGCCGGCACGCTGTCGGCCACGGCGGTCCAGAAGCGCCGCAGGCTGGCACGGGCGCCTTCGGCCCCATCGTCCAGCAGGCCCTGGGCCAGGGCCACCGCGTTCATCGCGCCGGCGCTGGTGCCGCTGATGGCCACCGGCCGGATGCGGCCGTCCTCCAGCAGGGCGTCCAGCACGCCCCAGGTGAAGGCGCCGTGGGCGCCGCCGCCCTGCAGGGCCAGGTTGACGGGCAGCGGTGAGGCGGTGGCCATGGTGCGGGACTCCTTCAGGCCAGGCCCTGCTGGCGCAGCAGGGCAAAGGTGGCGCGGGCCGCCACGCGGCCCTCGTCGGTGGGCACCACCCACACCTCCACCGGGCTGCCGGCGGCGTGGATGGGGGCGACGCGGTCGCCGCGGGCATCGTGGTTGGCCGCGGCATCGGGCCGGGTGCCCAGCCAGGTCAGGCGGGTCAGCAGGTCCTCGCGCAGCTGGGCGTCGTGCTCGCCGATGCCGCCGGTGAAGGCGATCACGTCCACCCCGCCCAGCACGGCCAGCAGGGCGCCGGCCTCGCGCAGCAGACGGTAGGTGAAGAGCTCGATGGCCTCGCGGGCGGCGGGCGCCTCGCTGGCGCGCAGGGTGCGCATGTCGGCCGACAGGCCCGAGACGCCTTTCAGGCCCGAGCGCTTGTAGAGCAGGGTTTCGACCTCGTCCACCGTCTGGCCCTGCCGCCACAGGTGCAGCAGCACGCCGGGGTCCACGCTGCCGCTGCGGGTGCCCATCATCAGCCCGTCCAGCGCCGAGAAGCCCATGGTGGTGGCCACCGAGGCGCCGTTCAGGGCCGCGCACAGGCTGGCGCCGTTGCCCAGGTGGGCCATCAGCACGCGGCCCGCAGCGCGCGGCGTGCGGCGCTGCAGCTCGCGCATGACGAACTGGTAGGACAGGCCGTGGAAGCCGTAGCGCTGCACGCCCTGGTCCCACAGGCTGCGGTCGATCGGCAGGCGGTGTTCCACCGCCGGCATGCCGGCGTGGAAGGCGGTGTCGAAGCAGCCCACCTGGGGCAGGTCCGGCAGGGCCTTCTGCAGCGAGCGCACGCCGGCCAGGTTGTGCGGCTGGTGCAGCGGGGCCAGCGGGTTGAGTTCGGCCAGCGCGGCGAGCGTGGGCTCGTCCAGCAGGCAGGGCTCGACGAAGCGTTGGCCGCCATGGACGATGCGGTGGGCCACGCCCTTGAGGCGGATGCCGGCCCGGCCCAGGGTCTCGACCAGCAGGGTCAGGGCCAGCTCGAAGCGGCCCAGGCTGTCGCGCGGGGGCAGCGGAAGGGCATCGTGCCCGCCCACGCACAGCCGGGGCTGGCCACCGGGCTCCAGGCCCTGGAACTCGCCCGACCAGACGGCCGGGCCGTGCTCGGCATAGACGCCGAACTTCAGCGAGGACGAGCCGGCGTTGACCGAGAGCACCGCCGCGTGCCCGCGCAGCACCCGGTTCAGGCCGGGTGGCAGGGCCAGGGCGTCGGCGGCGTTCATGCCTGGGGTCCCCGGGCGGCCAGCATGGCCAGCGCCGCCGAGGCCATGCGCGAGGCCGCGGTGTCGGCCCGGCTGGTCAGCGCGATGGGCACGCGCGCGCCCAGCACCACGCCGCAGCTGGCGGCGCCGGCCAGGTACTCGAGCTGCTTGGCCAGCATGTTGCCGGCCTCCAGGTCGGGCACCATCAGGATGTCGGCCTGGCCGGCCACCGGCGAGCTGATGCCCTTGATGCGCGCCGCCTCGGCCGAGATGGCGTTGTCGAAGGCCAGCGGGCCGTCCAGCACGGCGCCGGCGATCTGGCCGCGGTCGGCCATCTTGCACAGGGCCGCGGCCTCGACGGTGGAGGGAATGCGCGGGGTCACCGTCTCGACCGCCGACAGGATGGCCACCTTGGGCTGGGCCACGCCCAGCGCGCGGGCCAGGTCCACCGCGTTGCGCACGATGTCGGCCTTGGCGCTCAGGTCCGGCGTGATGTTCAGCGCCGCATCGGTCACCAGCAGGGGCTTGGGATAGGCCGGCACCTCGAAGCGGAAGACGTGCGACATGCGGCGCTCGGTGCGCAGCCGGCGCTCGGCCAGCACCGCCTCCATCAGCTCATCGGTGTGCAGGCTGCCTTTCATCAGCATGGCCACCTGGCCGTCGGCGGCCAGGGCCACGGCCTGGGCCGCGCTGTCGTGGCTGTGGGCGGTGTCGCGCAGTTCCACGCCGTCCAGCGAGAGGCCGCCGGCCGCCGCCACCGCTTCGATGCGCGCGCGCGGGCCCACCAGCACCGGCACGATCAGGCCGTGCTGGGCCGCCTCCAGCGCGCCGCGCAGCGAGCCGTCGTCGCAGGGGTGCACCACCGCGCAGCGCACCGGCGCGCCGCCGGCCAGGCTGGCGATCCAGGCCTGCAGCCGGGCCTCGGGGTCGAACAGATGCAGCGTCGGCAGGGCCGCACGCGGGCGCACCACCTTGTCCTTGGGCGCCTTCACCAGGGCCTCGCCGGACACCACCTCCTCGCCGGCCTGGTTGTTCACCACGCAGTCCAGCACGACGTTGTGGTGGGCGTCGTCCTTGCTGCGCACGGTCAGCGTCACCGTCAGCGTGTCGCCCACCCGCACCGGGCGCTCGAACTTCAGCGTCTGCGACATGTAGATGGTGCCCGGGCCGGGGAACTCGGTGCCCAGCACGGTGGAGATCAGCGCACCGGCGAACATGCCGTGCACGATCACCCCGTGAAAGCGGGTGCCCTCGGCATAGGCCGGGTCCACATGGGCCGGGTTCACATCGCCCGAGACCAGGGCGAAGGCCTGGATGTCGGCGTTGGTCAGGGTGCGCCGCAGCGTGGCACTCTGGCCGACCTGCAGCTCGTCGTAGGTCACGTTCTCGATCAGGTCGCTGTCGTGCAGGCTCTCGCTCATGGACACATCCGTGCAGAAGAGGGGAAGGAACGGGGAACGGCGCCGGCCTCAGCGTACCGCATGGTCGCCGGCATCCACATACAGGGTCTGACCGGTCATGCCGCTGGCGTCCGGCCCCACCAGAAAGGCCACGCAGCGGCCGATCTCGTCGAGTGTCACCAGGCGGCGCAGCGGTGCGGTCTGGGCGCTGCGGGTCATCAGCTCGTCGAAGGCCAGCAGGCCCGAGGCCGCCCGGGTGGGCACCGGCCCGGGCGAGACGGCATGCACCCGCACATTCTTGGGCCCCAGCTCCACCGCCATGTAGCGCACCAGGGACTCCAGTGCGGCCTTCACCGGCCCCATCAGGCCGTAGTGCGGCACCGCCTCGTCGGCGCCGATATAGCTCATGGTCACCAGCGCGCCGCCGTCGCCCAGGTGCGGCTCCATCAGCCGCGCCATCTCGGCAAAGGAATGGCAGGACACCCGCACCGCCTGGTTGAAGCCCTCGGCCGTGCTGTCCACCACCCGGCCGTGCAGGTCGTCCTTGGGCGCCCAGGCGATCGAGTGGACGCCGAAGTCCAGGCCCCCCAGGTGTTCGGCCGCCGCGTTCACCGCGGCCTGCAGCTCGCCCGGCTCCTCCACATTGCAGCGCAGCAGTGGCGCGCCGATGCGCTCGGCCAGCGGGGCCACATAGGGCACGGCCTTCTCGTTCAGGCAGGTCAGCACCACCCGGGCACCGCGCTCGGCCAGCACCCGGGCGCAGCCCCAGGCGATGCTGTGCTCGTTGGCCACGCCCAGCACCAGACCGCGCAGGCCTTCCAGCGGGCGGTGGATGGGCGGCTCTGAATCGCTCATGGCGGGCACTCCTTGCGGCAGATCAGGCAACGATGGGTGGTAGTTTGCTGCACTGCGGCAATGGCTTTGTGAAAGAAGTGCTCAGCTTCGCCGGCAACAGGGGCTTGATTGATTCACATCAAGCGAAAGGTGCTCTGTCCCGCCGGCAGGGGCCCTGTCACCGCCACGTCACGGCGGCCGCCAAGACTGCGCCCGACCGAATCCGGGAGTCCGCGATGAACAAGGATGAAGCCGTCAACCAGCTGGGCGCCTCCGCGCCGGGCTGGTCCTCGCTGCTGCAGCCGGCCCGCCTGCGGGCGGCGCTGTGCGCCAACGACCGCCTCAAGCTCTACCTCAGCGTGCTGCAGGCCGCGGCCGCCCATGCCCACGCCCCCCACCAGGCCCTGCTGGACCTGGCCCGCGAGATCGCCGCGGCCGGCATCGGCGTGCGCGAGCAGGCCGAGTGGCTGCACGACCTGCCGGCCACCGCCGCGCTGGAGGGCGAGGCGGTGCGTTTGCCCGAGCTGCCCCGGCTGGCGGCGCAACTGCGCGAGGACCTGGGTCAGATGGCCCGCCCGCTGCTGGCCCAGGCCGATGCCGACCCGGCCCTGGCCGAGCGGGTGGGCGACTGGCAGGCCCGGCTCCAGGCCCTGGCGGAGGGGGCTTCCCTGCTGGACGAGGCCCTGCTGCGCGACCTGACCAGCGGCCAGCCCGAGGCCGGCGACAGCCTGCACCGCCTGGTGATGGACCTGCACAAGGCCCTCAACCGCCTGGCCGCCCGCCTGGCCAGCGACAACGTGGCCGGCGCCCATGCCTGGGACCTGGCCGCCGATGGCAGCGACCGCCCCCGCGTCGAGGCCTTCATGCGCGGCCTGGCACGCACCCGCGCGCTCAAGGGCGAGCACCCGGGCCTGGACACCGCGGCCACCCGCGAGGGGGCGCGCCTGATGATCCAGAACGACATCGGCACCAACGACGCCCATGTCATCGTGCTGCAGGTGGACACCGGCGGCGCCGCGCCCAGCATCAGCCTGACCTACTCGGACCTGCACCGCCAGCGCTTCGCCTTCTTCCAGCGCCTCTTGGCCGAGGTGGGCGCGCAGTGGGGCCCGACCCAGAGCCGCCAGACCCCGGGCCTGAACGCCGGCGAGGCCTACCACGTGGGCAGCGCCCGCTTCGCGCCGGCCGACGAGGCAGCCCTGCAGCTCATGCTCGAGGGCATCGGCGAGCGCATCGTCTTCCTGATCGACTGGAACCGGGCCCGCAAGCGCCTGCTGCCCTTCGTCGACAAGGCCGCCGCGGTGGCGGTGCTGGACGCCACCGCCCGCCAGCGCGTGGGGCACCTGGCCTGGCTCACGCTGGGCGGCGAGCGCCTGATCTGGAACGCCATGGCCGCCCAGGGCCCCAGTGCCTTCCGCCTGGGCGACCGCCTGGACGAGGTGATGGGCGAAGACGCCGCCGCGGCCTTCCTGGTCGAGGCCCTGGCCCTGGCCGACCGCGCCCGGGCACAGGCCCAGCCGCCGGCCCTGGTGGCCGACCAGGTGCGCACTCTGCTGGCCCAGCGCCTGCAGGGGCGCCATGGCGGCTTCGAGGACCTGGCCGAGCATGCCGGCCTGTGCCACGCCATGGCCCAGGGCCTGCGCGATGCCCTGGCGCATGGGCACGACCGCGACGCCGCGGCCGCCGCCCACCTGGCCGCCCGCGCCAAGACCTGGGAACGCCAGGCCGACCACCTGGTGATGCGCGCGCGCAGCCAGGCCGAGCGCTACCCGCAGTGGCAACCGCTGCTGCGCCTGCTGGAACAGAGCGACGACGTGGCCGACGCGCTGGAGGAAGCCTGCTTCGTGCTGGGCCTGCGGGCCGAGCAGGCCGGCAGCGCCCCGGCCGCCGTGCGCGACGCCCTGCAGGCCCTGGCCGACTGCGTGCTGGGGGCCGTGCAGGACCACCTCAAGGCCCTGACGGTGGCCGCCACCCTGGGCCAGCGCAGCGACGCGGCCGACCGCGACGAATTCCTGGGCGCCTCCTGGCGGGTGCTGCAGGCCGAGCGCCATGCCGACGAGCTGCTGCGCACCGCCCGCCGGGCCCTGGCCCAGGCCGCCCGCAGCGACCCCGACCCGGTGGCCCTGACCCTGGGCAACGAGCTGGCCGCCGCGCTGGAGCTGGCCAGCGACGCCCTGCTGTCGTTGGGCTACGGCCTGCGCGAGCGCGTCTTCCAGCGTCTGGACCCAGGCAACGCCTGATCTCCTCTCTCCGCCCCATGCCCGACTTCGACCCCCACACCCCCTGGCTCATCGGCTGCGGCCAGCCTCCGGCCGAGACCCCGCTGCCCGGCCCCGAGCAGCTGGGCAACAAGGCCCACAACCTGGCCCGCATGGCGGCGCTGGGCCTGCCGGTGCCGCCGGCCTTCGTGTTGGGCACGGCCTGGTGCGCGGCGCCGCAGCCGCCCGGGCCCGCCGTCTGGCAGGCGGCCCTGGCCGCGCTGGAGCAGGCCAGCGGCGTGCGCTTCGGCGACGACCGGCGGCCCCTGCTGCTGTCGGTGCGCTCGGGCGCGCCGGTGTCCATGCCCGGCATGATGGAGACGCTGCTCAACATCGGCCTGTGCGACGCCACCGTGCCCGGCCTGCTGCGCCTGACCGGCAACCCGCGCCTGGTGTGGGACGCCTACCGCCGCCTGGTGGCCGGCTTCGGCGAGACGGTGATGGGGGTGCCCGCGGCCGTCTTCGAGGCCGACCTGCAGGCCGCCACCGGCGGGCGCGACGAGCGCGACCTGGACTTCGCCGAGCTGAGGGCGCTCACCCGCGCTCACCTGGCCAGCGTCCGGCGTGCCGCCGGCCAGGCCTTCCCGCAGGACCCGCAGGCCCAGCTGCAGGCCGCCATCGGCGCGGTGCTGGCCAGCTGGCAGGCGCCCAAGGCGGTGGACTATCGCCGCCTCAAGGAGCTGCCCGACAGCCTGGGCACCGCGGTGACGGTGCAGCGCATGGTGTTCGGCAATGCGGGCGGCACCTCCGGCGCGGGCGTGGGCTTCACCCGCCACCCCAGCACCGGCGAGCCCCAGCCCTGGGTGGACTTTCTCTTCAACGCCCAGGGCGAGGACGTGGTCTCCGGCCGCCGCAGCGCCCACGGCCATGCCCAGCTGGCGGCGGTGGCGCCAAGGGTGTGGGACCAGCTCCTGGCCGCCACCCGCCAGGTGGAGCGGGCGCTGGGCGACATGCAGGACTTCGAGTTCACCGTCGAGAACGGCCAGCTCTGGCTGCTGCAGACCCGTGACGGCAAGCGCACGCCGCAGGCCCAGGCCCGCATCGCGCTGGACCTGTGCGACGAGGGCGTGATTGACGCCGCCGAGGCCCGCCGCCGCACCGCCGGGCTGGACCCGTCCGCCCTGAGCGTGGAGCGGGTGGTGGGCGGCGATGGCAGCGCCCCGCTGGCCGAGGCCATGAGTGCCGCCCACGGCGTGGCGGTGGGCCGAGTGGCACTGGATGAAGCCGCGGTGCGCCGCCTGGCGGACCAGGGCGCGCCGGTGCTGCTGGTGCGGCAGGACGCGGAGACTTCGGACATCGCCGCGCTGGAGCAGTCGGTGGGCCTGCTGACCGAACGTGGGGCGCGCACCTCGCACGCGGCGGTGGTGGCGCGTCAGCTGGGCAAGGTCTGCCTGGTGGGCTGCGCCGCGCTGCAGATCGACCCGGCGCGGCGCCAGCTGCACTTCCACACCCCGGCGGGCGAGGTGGCGGTGGACGAGGGTGAACTGCTGACCCTGGACGGCCACCGCGGCTGGGTGCTGATGGGCGCGGCCCGCACCGAGCGCGAGGCCCCGGCCGAGCTGCTGGCCCGGCTGGCGGTGCTGCGGGCGCGGGCGGGCTGAGGTCGGCTCAGGCCCCGGCGTCCAAGTTCTCGTCGCGCAGGGTCTGCAGCAGGGCGTCCATGTGCAGGGTGGCGCTGCGCTGGCCGTGGGCGGTCAGCACGCCCTCGCGCTTGAGCTGGGAGATCAGCCGGCTGGCGGTTTCCACCGTCATGTCCAGCATGGCGCTCATTTCCTGGCGGGCCGGCAGCCAGACGGGCTCCTCGTCATGCTCGGCGAATTCGCTGAGCTTGAGCAAGAGGCGCAGCACCCGGCGCCGGGCCGGACCGGTGCACAGCTCGGTCAGCCACTCATCGGCGTCGTCCAGGGCGCGCTGCCAGCGCTTCATCATGTCGCGCAGCAGGGCGGGTTGGTCGCGGGTCAGTTCGTCCAGCAGGTGGCGCGGCAGGCGGCAGACCATCACCTCGGTGCAGGCCACCGCGTCGGCGGCATAGCTCTGGCCCAGCATGGCTTCCATGCCCACGGTGTCGCTGCGCCCGGCCAGGCGCAGGATGCGGCGCTCGCCGCGCTCGTTGGTGCGTTCCAGCCGCACCACGCCCGAGCGCACCGTGTAGGCGGCCTGACCGGCCTGCTGCATGCGGTAGAGCGATTCGCCCGGCGCCAGCCGGATCTCGGCGATCTGGCCGTGGATGTGCTCCAGCGCCGCCTCGTCCAGGGCGCCGAACAGGGCGAACCGGCGCACCCGGCATTCCGCGCACAAGCGGGCCTGGGGGTTGTAGAACGCCGGTTGGAGAGGGATGACTTCGGGCGCGCTCATGGCCCCGAGTATGCCCCGCGCGCCTGGGCTTTCATGCGCGGGAGGAGGGGATCAGCGCTTCTGATCGGCCTTCTGCAGGCGGGCGTGGCTGCGGGGGCTGCCCAGCGCGGCCATCCAGAAGGGTTCGGACTTGTGGGCCTTGTCGGCCAGGGGTTCAAAGCCGTCGCGCTGGCTGCGTGAGGGCGACTTGGGCGGTTGGGCGGATTTCTGCATGTCGGTCAGGGCGGGTTGTGGTGTGCCGGGCCTCTCAGGACACTTCCGGGGTCCGGTCAGCCTGTCTAACGCGACAGGTCCCAGACAGGATGACACGGGGAAACCTGGATTTGCAACAAATACACACATCCCGGCCCGGTGACCCGTGCAGTCCCTGCGGCAGGCCCGCCACAGTCCGGGGCGCTCGCCCGGGCGGCACGCCCCTGGTTATCATGACGGGTTGCCTGCAGGACCGCCCATGTCGTCCGTCTCCACGAATCTGAATTCCCCGGCCACCGCCGTCTCCCCGGTGGCTGCCGCCACCCGGATCTCGGTGCGCGGCGCCCGCACCCACAATCTCAAGAACATCGACCTGGATCTGCCCAAGCATGCGCTGGTGGTGATCACCGGCCTGTCGGGCTCGGGCAAGTCCAGCCTGGCTTTCGACACCCTGTATGCCGAGGGCCAGCGCCGTTATGTGGAGAGCCTGTCGGCCTACGCCCGCCAGTTCCTGCAGCTGATGGACAAGCCTGACGTGGACGTCATCGAGGGCCTGTCGCCCGCGATCTCCATCGAGCAGAAGGCCACCAGCCACAACCCGCGCTCCACCGTGGGCACGGTCACCGAGATCCACGACTACCTGCGCCTGCTCTACGCCCGCGCCGGCACGCCCTTCTGCCCGGACCACGGCCAGCCGCTGCAGGCCCAGAGCGTCAGCCAGATGGTGGACGCGGTGCTGGCCCTGCCCGAGGGCACCAAGCTCATGGTGCTGGCGCCGGTGGTGCGCGACCGCAAGGGCGAGTTCGTCGAGCTGTTCCAGGACATGCAGGCCCAGGGCTATGTGCGTTTCCGGGTGGACGGCGTGATCGTCGAGGCCCTGAACCTGCCCGCGCTGAAGAAGGCCGAGAAGCACGACATCGACGTGGTGATCGACCGCCTGAAGACCGGCGAGGGCATGAAGCAGCGCCTGGCCGAGAGCTTCGAGGCCGCGCTGCGCATCGCCGACGGCCGGGCCATCGGCTACGAGATGGACAGCGGGGCCGAGCACCTGTTCTCGGCCAAGTTCGCCTGCCCCATCTGCAGCTACTCGCTGCCCGAGCTGGAACCGCGCCTGTTCTCCTTCAACTCGCCGGTGGGCGCCTGCCCGCACTGCGATGGCCTGGGCGTGCAGACCCTGTTCGACCCGGAGCGGGTGGTGGCCTTCCCCAGCTTGGCGCTGGGCTCGGGCGCCATCAAGGGCTGGGACCGCCGCAACGCCTACACCTTCTCGCTGCTGGAGAGCGTGGCGACGCACTATGGCGTGGACATCGAGCTGCCTTTCGAGGAACTGCCGGAGGCTTTCCGCCAGGTGGTGCTCTACGGTTCCGGCGACGAGGAGATCGAGTTCACCTACGAGGCCGAGGGCCGGGGCGGCAAGATGCGCAGCGTCAAGCGCAGCCACCCCTTCGAAGGCGTGATCCCCAACTTCGAGCGCCGCTTCCGCGAGACCGATTCGGCCGCCGTGCGCGAGGACCTGGCCCGCTACCAGAGCGCCAAGCCCTGCCAGCACTGCGGCGGCGCCCGGCTGCGGCGCGAGGCCCGCAACGTCTTCCTGCCCGGCACCGTGGCCGAGCGCGGCCAGCCCATCTACGAGGTGGAGCACATGACCCTGGCCGAGGCCCTGGCCTGGTTCGAGCGCCTGGCGCTCGAAGGGGCCAAGGCCGAGATCGCCGACAAGGTCGTGCGCGAGATCCGCTCGCGCCTGAAGTTCCTCAACGACGTGGGCCTGAACTACCTGAGCCTGGACCGCAGCGCCGACACCCTGAGCGGCGGCGAGGCCCAGCGCATCCGCCTGGCCAGCCAGATCGGCTCGGGCCTGACGGGGGTGATGTACGTGCTGGACGAGCCCAGCATCGGCCTGCACCAGCGCGACAACGAGCGCCTGATCGGCACCTTGAAGCACCTGCGCGACCTGGGCAACAGTGTGCTGGTGGTCGAGCACGACGAGGACATGATCCGCGCGGCCGACTGGTGCGTGGACATGGGCCCGGGCGCCGGCACCCACGGCGGTCAGGTGATGTCGCAAGGCACGCCGGCGCAGATCGCGGCCGATCCGAACTCGCTGACCGGCCAGTACCTGGGCCGGGTGCTGCGCATCGCCGTGCCGGCCGAGCGCCGCCAGCCCATGCTGGACGAGCAGGGCCAGCCGCGCATGCTGCGCGTGGTCAACGCGCGGGGCAACAACCTCAAGGGCGCGACGGTGCAGATCCCGGTGGGCCTGTTCACCTGTGTGACCGGCGTGTCCGGTTCCGGCAAGAGCACGCTGGTCAACGACACGCTCTACGCCGCGGTGGCGCGCAAGCTCTACAACAGCCACGCCGAGCCCGAGGCGCACGACGCCATCGAGGGCCTGGAGGCCTTCGACAAGGTCATCAACGTGGACCAGAGCCCCATCGGCCGCACCCCGCGCAGCAACCCGGCCACCTACACCGGGCTGTTCACGCCCATCCGCGAGCTGTTCGCCGAGGTGCCCGCGGCGCGCGAGCGCGGCTATGGCGCGGGCCGCTTCAGCTTCAACGTCGCGGCGGGCTCCGGCGGCGGCCGCTGCGAGGCCTGCCAGGGCGACGGCGTCATCAAGGTCGAGATGCACTTCCTGCCCGACGTCTATGTGCCCTGCGACGTCTGCCAGGGCAAGCGCTACAACCGCGAGACGCTGGAGATCCTCTACAAGGGCAAGAACATCGCCGAGGTGCTGGGCCTGACGGTGGAGGACGCGCACGCCTTCTTCAGCGCCGTGCCCGCCATCGCCCGCAAGCTGCAGACGCTGCTGGACGTGGGCCTGGGCTACATCACCCTGGGCCAGAGCGCCACCACGCTGTCCGGCGGCGAGGCCCAGCGCGTCAAGCTGGCGCAGGAGCTCTCCAAGCGCGACACCGGCCGCACGCTCTACATCCTGGACGAGCCCACGACGGGCCTGCACTTCCAGGACATCCAGCTGCTGCTCAAGGTGCTCAACCAGCTGCGTGACGCGGGCAACACCATCGTCGTCATCGAGCACAACCTCGACGTCATCAAGACCGCCGACTGGCTGGTGGACATGGGCCCCGAGGGCGGCGCCGGTGGCGGCACGCTGCTGGCCGAGGGCCCGCCCGAGGTCATCGCCGCCTGTGCGGCCAGCCACACCGGGCGCTTCCTCAAGCCCTTGCTGGACGAGCGCTGATCGGCCCAGCCCCGCGCCCGGGGTTGCGCACTCCGAGCGGGGCATGAAAAAAGCCGGCACAAGGCCGGCTTCGCGAGTGGGCTGACGGGCACCAGGCCCGCGAGCATCACTTCAGGTGGCTGTTGATCAGCTTGGTCATCTCGAACATCGAGACCTGGGCCTTCTTGAAGATTTCCTTCAGCTTGGCGTCGGCGTTGATCATGGTCTTCTGGGCAGCGTCCTGCAGACCGTGCTTCTTGATGTACTCCCAGACCTTCTTGGTCACCTCGGTGCGCGGCAGGGCCTTGTCACCGATGATGGCGGCCAGCAGCGGGCTGGGGGTCATCTCCTTCATGAAGGCGGCGTTGGGGGTGCGCTTCTTGGCCGGGGCGGCCGCCTTCTTGGCGGGCGCAGCCTTCTTCGCAGCCGGAGCCGCAGCCTTCTTGGCCGGAGCGGCCGCCTTCTTCGCGGGGGCTGCAGCCTTCTTGGCCGGCGCCGCCTTCTTGGCCGGAGCCGCCTTCTTCGCAGTTGCCATTTGGAATCTCTCCATCAAAGAAATGTTGATGTGCCGGGCGCGGGCGACAGCTGCATGAACTCTCGCTTCTCTGCATATCCGCAGCGGAGCCAATGGTAATGCTTGCACTGGGGGCTGAGAAGCCGTTTTCCCTCGTAAAACCCCCCGCGCTCCCTCTGAAACAGCGTTTTTTTGCCGCCCAGCAACGCAGGAGGGGCGCATTCGCGGTCTGCCGGGCCTGCGCGGCACAATCGCCGCATCCCTTCCAAGGAGGCCGAGCTTGATCAAACTCCTCGTTCGCTGGGTGCTGCTGGCCGCGGCACTGGGTCTGGTGGCCAACCTCTACAGCGGGGTCATGGTGGCCAGTTTCGGCAGCGCGATGGTCGCGGCGCTGGTGCTGGGGCTGTTCAACACGCTGGTGCGGCCGCTGCTGGTGCTGCTCACCCTGCCGGTCACGCTGGTCACGCTGGGCCTGTTCCTCTTCGTGATCAATGCGCTGATGTTCTACTGGGCCGCCGGCCTGCTCGATGGCTTCGGCGTCACCGGCTTCGGCGCGGCCCTGGTCGGTTCGCTGCTCTACAGCCTGTGCGGCCTGGTCATCGACATCGCGATGGAGCGGCTCTTCCCGCAGGATTGAGTCGCCGCCTGCGCCGCGTCAGTTCCTGTCCTCGTCCTGCTCGCGGCGCTTCTCGGCTTCCATCTCGCGCAGGCGCGATTGGATGATGGCCATTTCCACGTAGTCGGCGTTGGGGTCCTGCTTGGCCAGGCGCTGGGCCGTGCGGAAGCGGTCCACCGCACCCGCGGTGTCGCCCTGGGTGGCGGCCACCTCGGCGGCCGCGCGCAGCGAGCGCAGCCGCAGGCCCTGGGCCTCGGCGCACAGGGACAGGGCCTGCCAGGCCAGGGTGTCGTTCTTGTGCTCGGTCACCCAGGTCTGCAGGGCCTCCATGGCGCGACGCACCTCGGCCGGCGCCGCCGCATCTCCCGCGCGCTGCCAGGCCAGGGCTGCGTCGGCCCGGGCCAGCAGCACCGGGCGCGAGTCGTCCTTGGCCAGCGGGGCCAGCGCGGTGGCCAGGGGCTGATCGGGGCGGTTCATCGCCACCTCGATCTCCAGGTTCAGCAGGTTCAGGTCGCGCACCGCCGCGGCCTCGTCGGCGAAGTGCTCGCGCGCCAGGCTCAGGGCGTTGTCGGCGATGCGGCGGGCCTGTTCGAATTCGCGCAGCTTCATCGAGGCCAATGCGCCGGCGTAGAGCGCGCCCAGGCGCGCGGTGTCGATGGCCGGGGAGCCCGGCTGCGCCTGCTGCTGCAGCCGCCGCAGCGACATCTCGCCGGTGTCCATCAGCACCCGCGCACGCGCCTGCATCAGGGCGTGCACGGCCACGCTGGGCGGGCGGTGCGAGGGGGAGTCGTTCATGCGCAGGCGGGCGTCGCTGATGCGCTCGATCGTCAGCGGGTGGCTGCGCAGGTAGGGGTACTGGTTGCTGTCGTTCAGGCGCGAACTGGCTTCGAGCTTCTGGAACATCTGCGCCATGCCCGAAGAGGCGAAGCCCGCCCGCTCCATCAGCTGCAGGCCGATGTGGTCGGCCTCGCGCTCCATCTCGCGCGAGAAGTTCAGCTGGCTCTGGATGGCCGCGGCCTGGCTGCCCATCACCACCGCATTGGCCGCGTCGACGTTGCGGCTGTGGGTCGCGGCGATCAGGCCCAGCACCATGCCGGCCATGGACAGCATGCTCTGGCGCTTCTGCGCCGCCATGCTGCGGGCAATGTGCCGCTGCACCACGTGGGTGAGCTCGTGGCCCAGCACCGAGGCCAGTTCGTCGCTGCTGCCGGTCATGGCGATCAGGCCCAGGTGCACGCCCACATGGCCGCCGGGCAGGGCGAAGGCGTTGATCGATTTCTCGCGCACCTCGAAGGTTTCCCAGGCGAAGAGCCGGGCGCGGTCGGGCTCCAGGTAACCCGCATCCTGGGCGGCCTGCACCAGCGGCTGCCAGATCGAGCGGATGTAGTCGCTCAGCACCGGATCGTCCAGGTAGTCCGGGTCCTGGCGGATCTCCATCATGATCCGCTCGCCCAGCCGGTTCTCGGCATTGATGTCCAGGTCCTCGGACACCGAATCGCCCAGCGCGGGCAGGTTGACCTGGGCCCGGGCGACGGGGGCCTCGGCGGTGGCCAGTGCCGCGGCCAGGGCCAGGGCGAGGGTGCCAGGGCGCATCAGACGCCGCGCCGGGAAAGCGTTCTTGGACAAATCCGGTTCCTTGGGGGCGGAGGCCCCGGGTCTTTCACAGACCGGCGCGCTTCGCAAAAGTTCGCCTCGCTATCATCGCACCCCCGGGCTCACCCACGGTTGCGCCCGCGTTTCTCTTCTTTGCACAGGCCCGCCGATGACCCAGCCCCTCACCCATTTCGACGCCGAAGGCCAGGCCCACATGGTGGATGTGGCGGCCAAGAGCGAGACCCACCGCGTGGCCCGGGCCTGCGGCAGCATCCGCATGCTGCCAGCCACCCTGGCCCTGGTGGCCAGCGGCACGGCCAAGAAGGGCGACGTGCTGGGCATTGCCCGCATCGCGGCCATCCAGGCCAGCAAGCGCACCGCCGAATTGGTTCCGCTGTGCCACCCGCTGCCACTCACCCGCGTGGCGGTGGACTTCGCGCTGGACGAGTCGGCCAGTGCCGTGCACATCACCGTGCAGGCCGAAACCCTGGGCCGCACCGGCGTCGAGATGGAGGCCCTGACCGCCGTGCAGGTGGGCCTGCTGACCATCTACGACATGTTGAAGGCCGTGGACCGCGGCATGGTGATGGGCGACATCCGTCTGCTGGAAAAGCGCGGTGGCAAGAGCGGCCACTGGGTGGCCGGCGACCCGGCCTGAGCCTGCGCCCGTCCCGGTTCAGTCCTTGGCCGGCATGAAGCCGCGCCAGGGCACGACATGCGCTGGCGCTTCGCACTGGAAGGGGCGGGGGATCTGCGTCTCGTCCTCGCAGACGGCGAAGAAGTCGTCCGCCGCCGGGTTGCGGAACTCGCGCAGGCGCTGCGCCAGCGTGCGGGCCTCGTCCGGGTGGCCGGAACCATCCAGGGCCCGCGCCCAGGCCATCATCAGGCGGGTGTCCAGCAAGGCGTGGGTGGCGGTTTCGAAGGCGCCCAGCGCCTGTGCCGGCGGCTCGGTGGTGGTGGCCAGCGCATAGTCGGCCTGGTAGCTGAAGAACACGCTGTGCTGCCCGTCGCGGATGCGCTCGGCCAGCGAGGTGGTGGCATCGCCCGGTTGGTAGATCAGCACCACGCGGTAGTAGTCCTGCAGCGCGAACAGGGCGCCGGCCGTCATCAGCGCGCCCGCCAGGCGCGGAGCCCAGGCCGAGGGCGGCGTGACGGACAGCACCTCCTGCCGAAGCACGGGCGGGCGGCGCAACGCGTGGCCCAGCGCCCAGGCGGTGGGCAGCAGGAAGTAGGCATACCACAGCGGGTACTCCAGCAGGCTGTGCAGGCCGGCCAGCAGCACCATCACCAGCGCGGCGCGCGCCGCCACACCGGCTTCGGCCGGCTGGGCGCGGCTGCGCCGCAGCGCCAGCACCAGGGTGGCCACCAGCAGCGTGCTCAGCAGGGCCGCCACGGGCAAGCCCAGTTCCACCGCGAACTGCAGCAGCAGGTTGTGGGTGTGGTCGAAGAAGGCCACCGGCCGGTCGGGGAAGGCCGTCAGCGTCCAGGCGAAATTGAACTCGCCCCAGCCCACGCCCGTCCAGGGCTGGGCCGCGATCAGTGACACCGTGTTCTTCCAGATGGCCCCACGGGAGGAGGACAGGTCCTTCTCGGCCAGCCGGGCTTCGCCACCGAAGACATGGCTGCTTTCGCGCGCCCAGCCGGCCATGCCCAGCCAGCACAGCCCATACACCACCGGCACCGCCACCAGGGCGATGCGGGTGCGGCGCGACAGACCCTTGTCCAGCAGACCCCAGCCGGCCAGCAACAGCGTGGCCACCATGCCGGTGCGCGAGGCCGTCAGCACCACCGCCTCGATCATCAGCAGGCCCAGGGCCAGCGCCAGGCCGCGGTGCAGCCGCAGACCCCACACCCGCCCGGCTTCGACCAGCGGCACCAGCGCGATCAGGCCGAAGAGGATCAGCGTGCTGAGGTGGTTGGGTTGCCGCAGATTGCCCACCGCCCGGCCCGGCAGGCCGGATCGGGCGATCCACTCGCCGTCCGTCCACTGGGGGGCGAAGACCTGCAGCAGCGCAATGACACTGCTGAGCACGCCGGCCATCAGCAGGGCGGCCAGCACCGGCTGCAGCAGCGGGCCGCCAGCGCCATCCGCTTCTGCGTCCACGTCCGAGTTGGCGCCACGCGCCTCAGGCCCGTCCTGGCGCACGCTCGCCTGGGCCGCCCACAAGACCGTGCCGGCGCAAACCATCATCGCGATGGCCGACAGCGCCAGCGACGAGGGCAGGCCGCTGTGCCAGGACCAGAGCGCCTCGACCACCAGCACCGCCAGCACCGTCAAGGGCATGGTCACTGCGCTCCAGGCCCCCCGCCCCGGTCGAACCGGCAGACAGGCGATCAACGCGCCCCATCCCCCCACGGCCAGCAACTGGTTGAGCAGCGTGGTGGAGGGGCTGACGTTGACGGCGAGGAGGGAGGGGGCGGTGAGGGCGAGGAGGGCCGTGAACTGCATGTGCAGTGTGAGGCGGGTCGTCTGCATGGGCGCCGTCGGAGCCAAAAAGCGCTATTGTCTCCGTTGGAGGTCTGTGGGCTGATTTATCGGTTTCGTGTTGTCACTCGTTGACGGCAGAGGCAATCCCGGTAGTGCCGGGATGACAAATAAAAAAAGCTCCCATTGGGAGCTTCTTCAGGGGGCGAATCTGGCTTAAGCGTGTGTGCACGACTTCGGCAGATACTTTTGGTCGGCACTGGAAGTGCAGGTCCAGCTGATCGAGCCCGCGTTGTCGGTCATGGTCATGGTCAGGGTCTTGCTTTGAAGGCCGGCAGCAATACCCGTTGCGGCCATCGTGGCAACGATCGTGCAGTCAGGAGCCGTACCACCCACTTCCACTTGGGCGACATACTGGCCCTTGATGTCGGTAGCAGCGGCGACACCATCGTTGCCATTGGTGGGGCAGGCACCCGTTTGACCGTAGATCTCGGCCACGGCGGTCTTTTGGCCGTCAGCCAGCGACAGGGCCTCGGTCATTTGGGAACGGGCCAGATAGTCCTGGTAAGCCGGCAGGGCGACGGCGGCCAGAATGCCGATGATCGCCACGACGATCATCAGTTCGATGAGGGTGAAACCTTGTTGGACACGCTTCATGGGGAGACTCCTGAAAGCAATTCCGGCGGGAAGGTGCCGGGTGGGTTGGTACGGGAGACATTCAGCGAATCCCGTGCCAGCCCGCAAACCGTGCCAAACCGCACATCCTGGCCGGCAGAGTGACATTTCTTGTCAGTGCAGGGTGCCCATCCGCGCACATCCCCTTCGCGGCTGCCGCGTTTTGTCAGCCTGATTGTGAGGAGATGTTGCGGTGACGGCCTGCGGGTACGCACGGCCAACGCGGCGCGAGGCTCAATCCCAGTCCAGCCGGTCGCCTGCGGTGAGCGGGTGCAGCGCCAGGCCGGGCAGGCGCTCGGTCAAGTCGCCCAGCACGGCGGGCATTTCGCCGGGCTTGATGTGGGTGAGGTGCACCCGGGCGCCGGCCGGCACATGGGCCAGTTCGGCCGCCAGCGTGGAGGGGCAGTGGTGCAGGCTGTCGGCCGCCACGCTGCGCTCGGCTTCGGAGAAGGCGATCTCGATGACCAGGTGCTGCACCGGGCGGTTGGCCAGCAGCGGGTGCAGGGCGGGGTTGGGGCCGGTGTCGCCGGTGTAGATCCACCAGCCCTGCGCGCCCTCCACGCCGAAGCCCACGGCCGGCACGCTGTGGCGGGCGGGCAGCACCTCGATGTGGCGCTCGCGCCGGCCCAGCACCAGGTGCTGGCCGGTGCTGATCTCGTGCAGGCTCAGGACGGGGTGGCGCGGGTGCGGCAGGCGGGTGAAATCCGGCCAGAGCAGGTTGTTGAACACATGCTCGCGCAGCACGGCCAGGGTGGCCGGCAAGGCATGGACCTGGATGGGCGGCTGGCCGGCGCGGCGGCGCATCACGCTGTCGGCCAGCAGGGGCAGGCCCAGCACATGGTCCAGGTGCGAGTGGCTCAGCAGGATGTGGTCGATGCGGGCCAGTTCGTCCAGGGGCAGGTCGCCCACGCCGGTGCCGGCGTCGATCAGGATGTCCTCGTCCACCAAGAACGAGGTGGTGCGGCAGCCCGCCGCGATCGAGCCGGAGCAGCCGAGGACGCGCAGGCTCATGGGGTACCGTCCGCTTCGGGGGCCTGCGCCAGCCGGGCGCTCAGGCGCGCGCACAGGGCGGCCCAGGGGGCGGGCGCCGTGGCGTGAGACGGGGCGGTGGACAAAGCGGCGGCGTCGGGCATGAGACTCTGTTGCAGGGACGCCAGGAGGGCGCGGGCGGTTCGGGCATCGTCCCCTCGGGCGGCCCGCAACGCAAGCACCCAATTCTGCACTTGCGCCTGCTGCGTCGACCGGTTTGGGGAGGAAGCGGGCAGCACTGTGAAGACGGTCACACTCTGCTGGCGCCCCTTGACCTGGCATTCGTCCACCTCCAGCCAGTCCACCGCGGCGTCGAGCTGCTGGCCGCAGGCGGCGCGGGTGCTGTCGGCCACCAGCAGTGCCACGTCCAGTTCGCGGGTGAGGGCTTCCAGCCGGGCGGCCAGGTTCACCGCATCGCCCACGGCGGTGTAGGTGCGGCGCTGGGGCGTGCCCAGGTCGCCCACGCACACGGTGCCGGTGGCCAGGCCGATGCCGAAGCGCACGCCGGGCAGGCCCTGGGCGCGCAGTTGGGCGCTGAGCGGGCCGGCGGCCTGGGCCAGATCCAGTGCGGCGCGGACGGCGCGCACCGCGTGGTCCGGCTGGGCGATGGGGGCGTTCCAGAAGGCCATGGCCGCGTCGCCGATGAACTTGTCCAGCGTGCCGCCATGGCGGTGGACGATGTCGGTGACGGTGCCGAAGTAGCGGTTGAGCAAGTCGCGCAGGGCTTGCGGCGGCAGGTGCTCGCTCAGGGTGGTGAAGCCGCGCAGGTCGCAGAAGAGGATGGTGAGCTCGCGGTTGCTGGCCTCCAGGGCCTGGGTGTCGCCCCGGGCCGCCAGCGCGCGGGCCCGGGCGGGGGGCAGGTACTGTTCGAAGAGCCGCTGGAGGGTGCGGCGCTGCTGCCATTCATGCATCAGGCCGCGGGTGAGCAGGGCGGCCGCATACAGCCCGCCCAGCAGCAGCGCGCTGGCCAGCGGCAGCACGCGGTCGGCCTGCTGCCAAGCCAGGGCCTGGCCCACCACGGCCGCGCCCACGCCGGCCAAGGCGGTCAGGGCCCGGGCCGGGCTGCGCCGGCGCACGGCCCAGGCGGTGGCGGTCAGTGTCAGCAGGATGAGCCCGGCTTCGTAGCCGGGGGCCCAGGCGGGCCGCTGGGCCAGGTGGCCACCGAGCAGGCCGGCCAGCATCAGGGCGTGGATCTCCACGCCGGGCAGGGCCGGGTTGACGGGGGTGGCCCGCAGATCGGCCAGACCGGGCGCCGAGCTGCCCAGCAGCACCAGCTGGCCACGCAGGCTGCCCGCCGGCAGGTGGCCGGCCAGCACCTCGGCGGCGCTGAGGTAGCGGAAGCTGCCGCCCCCAGGCCCGCCCGGCCCCTGGAAGGGCACGCGCCACTGGCCGTGCTCGTCCAGGGCCAGGCGCTGCGCAGCCTGGCCGGCCGGCAGCACGCGCAGGGCCTCCAGCAGCGGCGCCCGGCCGGCGCCGGCGGCTTGCAGCTCGGGTTGCACCGCGGGCTGGCCGGCGGCCTGCAGGGCCATGGCCAGGGCCAGCGAGGGCCAGGCCTGGCCGTCCAGCACCGCCACGCCGGGCACCGAGCGCACCAGGCCGTCGGTGTCGGGCACCACGTTGAAGAAGCCTCCGCGTGGCGCGGCGGCCGCCAGGGTGGGGGTGTTGGCCGCCAGCCCGTTCCAGGGCGGCAGGCCCGAGGGTCGGGGGCCCGGCAGGGCAAAGAGGGGTTGAGGAGGCTGCCCGCTGCGCAGGCCACCGCGGTCGGCGCTCAGGTAGAAGCCGGTGAGCACCGGCCGGCCCTGCCAGGCGCGGGCGAGGGCGGGGTCACCGGGGGTGGGCTCGGGGAAGACCAGGTCCACGCCCAGGGCGGCCACCTGCTGGCGCTGCAGCAGCTCGTCGCTCAGGGCGGCCAGGCGTTCGCGGGGCCAGGGCCAGTGCCCCAGGGCCTGCAGGCTGGACTCGTCCAGATCGACGATGGCGATGTCGGGGTGGGGTGTGACCGGCTGACTGCGCAGTTGCTGGCGCCAGTCCTCGGTGACCTGCTCCAGCCGGGCCAGCAGGGGCAGTGGGGCCAGCAGGGCGTGCCAGAGGCCCAATCCGGCCAGGCCCAGGCCCGCCCAGAACGCAGCGCCGGGCCGCGGCAGGGCCATCGGGCGCTCAGCCCTGGATGAATTGCATCTGGGTGCCGGCCAGCTCGATGATGTCGCCGTTCTTCAAGGGCACCACGCCTTCACCCAGCGGGCTGCCGTTGACGGTGGGGCGCTGGTCGCCCTCGACATGGGCCAGCACATAGCCGGTGGGGCGTTTGGCGATGGAGGCCACCTGGGTGCCGGGCTTGCCCACGGTGGTGACGGCCTTGGTCAGCAGCACCTCACGGCCGGCGGCGCCGCCGTTGAGCACCTTGATGGAGGCCGGCAGCATCTGCACGGTGGGCAGGGGTGGGGCCGGCGGGGGCAGGCTGCCCGGACGCAGCACCATGGTCTTCTCGTAATCGGCCACTTCCGCGCCGATGTACTTGATGCGGTACTTGCCGATCTCGATGACGTCGCCGTTGGACAGCAGCTGCTTCTTGATGGCCTTGCCGTTGATGTAAGTGCCGTTGGTGCTGTTCAGATCCTCGATGAAGACGTCTTCGCCCACCGACAGCAGCACCGCGTGCTCACCGCTGACCGCCAGGTTGTCGATCACGATGTCGTTGTAGGGGCGCCGGCCCAGTGTGGTGCGCTCCTTCTGGATCACCACTTCCTTGAGAACCACGTTGTCGAGTGAAACGACCAGCTTGCCCATGAATGCCTCGTGTTGCCCGTGCGCGGGGCGTTTTCTTCTCGGCGTGCCCTGCCGTGCCTGCCGCGAGTCCTGTTGTTGCGCGTTCGCGTTAATGCAATTTGGCCAGGATGACGGAGATGTTATCCCGTCCGCCTGCGGCGTTGGCGGCTTCCACCAGCGCTGCGGCCTGCTCGTCCAGTGAGTTGTTGATCTGCAGGACCTGGGCGATCTGCGTGTCCGACAGCATGTCGGAGAGCCCGTCGGAGCACAGCAGGATGGTGTCGCCCGCCTTCACATCATGCGGGTGCACCTCGAGAACCACCTGAGGTTCGACCCCTATGGCCCGGGTCACGAGGTTGCGGTGCAGCGCATAGGCCGCTTCCTCCTGGGTCAGCAGGCCGGCATCGACCTGCTCCTGCAGCAGGGAGTGGTCGCGGGTCAGCTGGCCCAGGCGACCGTTGCGCAGGCGATACGCCCGCGAGTCCCCCAGGTGCCCGATCCAGACGTGCTGGCGCTCGAAGACGGCGGCCACCAGGGTGGTGCCCATGCCGGCATAGGCGGCCACCGTGTTGGCGGCGGTGAAGACCTGACGGTTGGCCTCCTGGGCGGCGGCCACCAGGGCCTGGGCGACCTCGGCCTCGGCCGGCGCCTGGGTCAGGCCCAGCAGCCATTGGCGGAAGGTGTCGCGCATGGCCTTGGTCGCCATGTCGCTGGCGACCTCGCCCGCGTTGTAGCCGCCCATGCCATCGGCCAGGATGCACAGGCCCAGGCTGGGATCGATCAGGACAGCGTCTTCGTTGTTGTGGCGCGCGCGGCCGACGTCGAGCGCGCTGCTGTATTCAAGGCGCAGTGGCACGGGGTTCTATCCTGCTGTTGTTCTTGTGGATGGATCCATTGTGGCCGTCCTCCACGGCCCTGTTGGCTTCACAAAGCCGGGCAATGAGGCGCAATTCACGCGCCAGCGTGTGCCCGTCGGCGTGGCGGTCGCCCGGCGACTTGGCCAGCAGCCGGCTCAGCACATCCCCCAGCACCGCCGGCAGTTCGGGGCGGCGTGCCAGCAAGGGGGGCGGGGTTTCGCCGGCAATGGCTGCCAGGGTTTCGCCCATGGAACTGCGGTCGAAGGGGCGCTGCCCGGTCAGCAACTCAAACAGCACCACGCCCAGGGCGTAGAGGTCGCAGCGGCCATCCAGCGGCACGCCGCTGAGCTGTTCGGGCGCCATGTAGCAGGGGGTGCCCACCATCAGGCCGCTGCGGCTGTTGATCTGGTCCAGCAGACGGGCGCTGCCGAAGTCGCCCACCTTCAGCACGCCGCCGGCGGCCGGGTTGAACAGCAGGTTGCCGGGCTTGAGGTCGCGGTGCACCACGCCTTGGGCGTGCGCATGGGCCAGGGCCTCGGCGGTGACGGCGCCGATGCGCAGCACCAGTTCCTCGGGCAGCAGCCGGCCGGGTTGGGCATAGCGGCTCAGGTCGCTGCCGGGCACCCATTCCATGGCCAGCCAGCCGCAGGGCTGGCCGTCCTGGTTGACGATGCCCGCCCCCAGGGTGCGGACGATGGCCGGGTGTTGCAGTCGGCCGGCGGCGGTGGCTTCGCGCAGGAAGCGCTCCGGGGCTTCCGCCTGCGCGCCGAAGCGCACCACCTTCAAGGCCACGGCCTCGTCGGTGCCGGCCACACGGGCCTCGTAGAGCTCGCTGTGCGGGCTTTGCGCGCACAGGCGGACGATGTGAAAGCCCTCGGTCTCGACCGGCAGCGCGGAACTGTCGATCAGCGACGAGGCCGGCTGCGTGCTGGGCGTGGGCACGGCGCGGCCAGCCGGCGCAGAAAGCGGCGGCTGTCGGCGCAGAATCGTGTGCCAGAAACGCGAGCGGCCGGCCATCTTGGTGCCTAGAGCATCCCCCCGGGTGGTGTTGCAACACATTACCACAGGGGGGCTGCCGGGCCCTTGACTCAGGCGGCCAAGGTCTTGTCGCGAAGCTTGCGGCCTGCCCAACCACCGGCGGCCAGCACGCCGGCCACCACCCCGGCCTGCAGCACCCAGCTTGTCCAGGGGTGGGCGGTGAAGACGTCGCGCAGGGCGGGCTCGCCCACCATCATCTTGGCGGCCGTCCAGGCCAGCACGCCGGCGCCGAGGTAGGTGATGGACGGGAAGCGGTCCACCAGCTTCAGCACCACGCTGCTGCCCCAGACCACGATGGGCACGCTGATCAGCAGACCGATGACCACCAGGTCGAAGGCGCCGTGAGCGGCACCGGCCACGCCCAGCACGTTGTCCACGCCCATCAGGGCGTCGGCCACGATGATGGTCTTGAGCGCGCCCCACAGCGTGGTGGCGCCGCCGCCCTCGTGGCTGTCACTGCTCTCGCCGGGGGCCAGCAGCTTGTAGGCGATCCAGACCAGGCCCAGACCGCCGACCAGCATCAGGCCGGGGATCTTGAGCAGCCAGACCACCACCAGCGTCATCAGCGCGCGGATGCCGATGGCGCCGACGGTGCCCCAGACGATGGCCTTGCGTTGCAGGTGGGCGGGCAGGCTGCGGGCGGCCAGGGCGATGACGATGGCGTTGTCGCCGGCCAGGATCAGGTCGATCAGGACAATGGCCAGCAGGGCCGAGAACCATTCGGGGGAGAAGAGCGGCATGTCGGTCTTTCGAGGTCTCACGTGGGTCGGTGAACACCACGGCGGACGGACGGGACATGCCGGATGGGGCCGCCTTCGAGCCGCCCGCCTTGGTGGCGGGGGTCGAAGGTCTGGCTCGGCCACCGGATGGTGGCTGGCGGGCCGGAGGCTTGCACCTCGTACTGACGACCCGACCGGAAGTGAGCTACTCCCCTTCAATCGCCGAGATTATGGCATGGGCGGGCCGGGGCCTCACTGGCCGCGGGCTTTGAGCGTCACCACGGCGCGGCCGATCACCAGCACCATCAGCGCGCCAATGGCGGCGGCAGCGTAGTGCACGGCCGGGACCACCTCCACGGTGGCACCGGCGTGCGTGGCCGGCTGCGTGGGCAGCAGGTGCAGCAGGGCCGGGTCGGTCACGGCCATGCTGCCGGCAATCCAGCCCAGCAGCATGCCGCCCAGCGTGATGACCAGCGGAAAGCGGTCCATCAGCTTGATCACCAGCTGGCTGCCACCGACGATGATGGGGATGCTCACGAGCAGGCCGAAGATGACCAGCGGCATCTGATGGGAACCGCCGGCGGCCTGGGCAGCGCCGGCAATGGCGATGACGTTGTCCACGCTCATCACCAGGTCGGCCACGATGACGGTCTTGACCGCCCCCCAGAGCTTGTCGCTGCCCTCGATCTTGCCGTGCTCGTCCTCGTCGTCGGGGGCCAGCAGCTTGACGCCGATCCACACCAGCAGGGCCGCACCGGCCAGCTTCAGGTAGGGAATGGACAGCAGGGTGAGGGCAAAGAAGATCAGCACCACGCGCAAGGCGATGGCGCCAGCCGTGCCCCACAGGATGCCCTTGAGCCGCTGGTTCTCCGGCAGCTTGCGGCAGGCCAGGGCGATGACGACGGCGTTGTCGCCGCCCAGCAGGATGTCGATCAGGATGATCTGGCCCACACCCAGCCAGAAGGGCAGGTGCAGCAGGGAGTCCAGTTCCATGGGTTCTTGTCGGTCTTTGTGTGGGGATCACCCGCCAGTGTAGGCCCATGAAAAAGGCCGCCCGAAGGCGGCCTTGGGGATGGCTGTGGCCCGTGCTTACAGCATGGCCTTGAGCAGCTTGCCCATCTCGGACGGGTTGCGGGTCACCTTGAAGCCGCACTCTTCCATGATGGCCAGCTTGGCATCGGCGGTGTCGGCACCGCCGGAGATCAGCGCGCCGGCGTGGCCCATGCGCTTTCCGGGAGGGGCGGTGACACCGGCGATGAAGCCGACGATCGGCTTCTTCATGTTGTCCTTGCACCAGCGGGCGGCTTCGGCCTCGTCCGGGCCACCGATCTCGCCGATCATGATGACGGCGTCGGTGTCCGGATCGTCGTTGAAGGCCTTCATCACATCGATGTGCTTCAGACCGTTGATCGGGTCGCCACCGATGCCCACCGCGGAGGATTGGCCCAGGCCGATCTCGGTGAGCTGGGCCACGGCTTCATAGGTCAGCGTGCCCGAGCGCGACACGACGCCGATGCGGCCCTTCTTGTGGATGTGGCCCGGCATGATGCCGATCTTGATTTCTTCCGGCGTGATCAGGCCGGGGCAGTTGGGGCCCAGCAGCAGCGTCTTCTTGCCGCCAGCGGCTTCCTTGGCCTTCATCTTGTTGCGCACCATCAGCATGTCGCGCACGGGGATGCCCTCGGTGATGGCGATCACCAGGTCCAGGTCGGCCTCGACGGCTTCCCAGATGGCGTCAGCGGCGCCGGCGGGCGGCACGTAGATCACCGACACGGTGGCGCCGGTCTGCGTGGCCGCTTCCTTGACGGAGGCGTAGATGGGGATGTCGGAGAACTTCTCGCCGGCCTTCTTGGGGTTCACGCCCGCGACGAAGGCGTTCTTGCCGTTGGCATAGGCCTGGCAGCCCAGGGTGTGGAACTGGCCGGTCTTGCCGGTGATCCCCTGGGTGATGACCTTGGTGTCCTTGTTGATGTAGATCGACATGACTGGATTCCTTCTGGGCGTGCTTACTTGACGGCGGCCACGATCTTGGTGGCGGCTTCGGCCATGGTGTCGGCCGAGATGATGGGCAGGCCCGATTCGGCCAGCATCTTCTTGCCCAGATCCTCGTTCGTGCCCTTCATGCGCACGACCAGCGGCACCTGCAGGTTCACGGCCTTGCAGGCGGTGATCACGCCCTGCGCGATGGTGTCGCACTTCATGATGCCGCCGAAGATGTTGACCAGGATGCCCTTGACGTCCGGGTTCTTCAGCATGATCTTGAAGGCTTCGGTGACCTTCTCCGCCGTGGCGCCACCGCCCACGTCCAGGAAGTTCGCCGGCTCGCCGCCGAACAGCTTGATGGTGTCCATGGTGGACATGGCCAGGCCGGCGCCGTTGACCAGGCAGCCGATGTTGCCGTCCAGGCTGATGTAGGCCAGATCGAACTTGGAAGCTTCGATCTCGGCGGGGTCCTCTTCGTCCAGGTCGCGGTAGGCCACGATCTCGGGGTGGCGGAACAGCGCGTTGGCGTCGAAGTTGAACTTGGCGTCCAGGGCGATCAGATTGCCCTTGCTGTCACGGTTGAGCGGGTTGATCTCGACCAGCGAGGCATCCGTCTCCATGTAGCAGCGGTACAGGTTCTTGAACAGGGTCACGGCCTGGTCCACGGTGTGGCCTTCCATGCCGATGGCCTTGGCCACCTTGGCCGCCTGCTCGTCGGTCAGGCCCACCAGCGGGTCGACCATCTCGGTGATGATCTTCTCGGGGGTGGAATGGGCCACTTCCTCGATGTCCATGCCGCCTTCGGATGAGGCGATCAGCGCCACCTTCTGGGTGCCGCGGTCGGTCACCAGGGAGACGTAGAACTCCTTCTGGATGTCCGCGCCTTCCTCGATGTACAGGCGGCGGACCTTCTGGCCTTCCGGGCCGGTCTGGTGCGTGACCAGCTGCATGCCCAGGATCCTCTCGGACAGGGCCTTCACATCGTCCAGGGTCTTGGCGACCTTCACGCCACCGCCCTTGCCGCGGCCACCCGCGTGGATCTGTGCCTTGACCACCCACACCGGGCCGCCCAGCTTCTGGGCAGCTTCCACCGCCTCTTGCACATTGAACGCCGGGATGCCCTTGGGGACCGGCACGTCGAATTGGCGCAGGATTTCCTTGCCTTGGTATTCGTGAATCTTCATGGGAGGTCTTTTCGTGAGTTCAGGACGAAAGAGAGGAGCGGAATCCGCGGCCAGCACATCGACGAAGGGCTGACGGCATCTTCAGGGGCCGCATTTTGCAGTTCAGGAGGCGCTTTTACCTGACGAAACCCCAGAATTTCCCGCAGGATCAGGGCTGGCGCTTGCAATCGACTGACATTGCTGTCAACGGAGGCTCAGCGTTTTCCCGGAAAGTCGTGCACCGTAGCATGCGATGTTGCGGTGCAGCAGAGGGGAAACCCTGTGCCATGTGCGGCACGATTGCGCCGGACTGGCTCAGTCAGATGCCTCGTCGCCACCACCCAGCACCTGGCGCACCACCTCGCCGCTGAAGCCCCGGGCCGCGAGAAAGCGCATCTGCCTGGCCCGTTCCCGCGGGTCGGCCGGCGGTTGGCCGAAGCGCTTGCGCCAGACCTCCCGGGCCCTTTGGACCTCGTTCTGGCGCAGGGTGCGCACCGTCTCGCTGTCCAGCTCCACGCCGTGGCGAGAGAGCTCCTGGCGGATGCGCGACAGGCCCAGGCGGGGCGCCCGGCTGTTCAGCCGGCTTTCGATGAAGCGCTCGTCGCTCTGGTAGCGCTGAGCCTGCAGCCAGTCCAGCACCTCGTCCACCTCGGCGGCCAGGGCGTCGGGGTCGGGCTCGACCCTGTGCGCCGGGGCGACCGGGGGCGCGGAGGTGGCGGACTCACCGAAGGGGTCGCCTTCCCAGCCGCTGCCCCAGCCGTTGTGGCCGGCGTCCGCGCTCGGTGTGCCGGAGGCCTCGGCGGCGTCATGGGCGGCGCGCTTTCGTGCGTGGGCCAGCAGCTTGGTCCGCAGTTCGGCCCGGCTGTGTTCACGCCGGGCCAGCAGGGCCAGGGCTTGCGCCTTCAGGCTGAGCGGGGCACGTTTCATGGGCTGGATGTGAAACCGGGCGGCCAAGGCCGCCCGGATCGCTGAGGCGTGTGCGTGACCGCCGGCTTACTCGCCGGCTTCGGCCGCGCCGCCGGCCACCGGGTTCAGCTGGCGCACGCCCAGGGCCTCGCGCACCTTGTTCTCGATCTCGCGGGCCAGCTCGGGGTTCTCGCGCAGGAATTCGCGGCAGTTGTCCTTGCCCTGGCCGATCTTCTCGCCGTTGTAGGCGTACCAGGCACCGGATTTGTCCACCACCTTGGCCTGCACGCCCAGGTCGATGATCTCGCCCTCGCGGCTGACGCCCTCGCCGTAGAGGATGTCGAACTCGGCCTCGCGGAAAGGCGGGCTGACCTTGTTCTTGACGACCTTGACGCGGGTCTCGTTGCCGACGACTTCCTCGCCACGCTTGATCGAGCCGATGCGGCGGATGTCCAAACGCACCGAGGCGTAGAACTTCAGCGCGTTGCCGCCGGTGGTGGTCTCCGGGCTGCCGAACATCACGCCGATCTTCATGCGGATCTGGTTGATGAAGATGACCGTGCAGTTGGACTTCTTGATGGTGGCGGTGAGCTTGCGCAGGGCCTGGCTCATCAGGCGGGCCTGCAGGCCGGGCAGCTGGTCGCCCATCTCGCCTTCGATTTCGGCCTTGGGTGTCAGCGCGGCCACCGAGTCGATGACGACCAGATCCACCGCGCCGGAGCGCACCAGGGAATCGACGATCTCCAGTGCCTGCTCGCCGGTGTCGGGCTGGCTGATCAGCAGGTCCTGCAGGTTGACGCCCAGCTTCTGGGCGTACTGCACGTCCAGGGCATGTTCGGCGTCGATGAAGGCGGCCACGCCGCCGAGCTTCTGCATCTCGGCCACGACCTGCAGGGTCAGGGTGGTCTTGCCGGAGGATTCCGGGCCGTAGATCTCGATCACGCGGCCGCGGGGCAGGCCGCCGACGCCCAGGGCCACATCCAGGCCCAGCGAACCGGTGGACACCACCTGGATGTCCTCGGGTTGCTCATCCACCCCCAGGCGCATGATGGAGCCCTTGCCGAACTGCTTTTCGATCTGCGACAGCGCAGCCTGCAGGGCCTTGGCCTTGTCGGGGTTCAGGTTGGTGACAGGGGCGTTCATGCGGTTCTCCTCAGTTCGGGCCATTATGGCAGAGGCTGGATATTCGTACAGTATTTTTTGAGGAGAACTGGATGAGCCGAGCGGTTCGTCGCGGGACCGCACCGGCGACTGCCTAGAATCCCCTCCCAGGAGAGAGAGCATGCGTATCCTGATTGCCGAAGATGACCAGGTGCTGGCGGACGGTTTGCTGCGTTCGCTGCGCGGGACGGGCTATGCGGTCGATCAGGTGGGCACCGGCTCCGAAGCCGATGCCGCGCTGGCGGCCCATGAGTTCGATCTGGTGATCCTGGACCTGGGTCTGCCCAAGCTGCATGGCCTGGAGGTGCTGCGGCGCATGCGTGCCCGCGGTTGCGTCACGCCAGTGCTGATCCTCACCGCCGCCGATTCGGTCGAGCAGCGGGTCAAGGGCCTGGACCTGGGGGCCGACGACTTCATGGCCAAACCCTTCTCCCTGCAGGAGCTCGAGGCGCGGGTGCGGGCCCTCACCCGGCGCGGCCTGGGCACCGCCTCCAGCGTGATCAAGCATGGGCCGCTGAGCTTCGACGCCACGGGGCGGGTGGCCTATCTGAATGACCAGATGATCGACCTCTCCGCGCGGGAGATCAGCCTGCTGGAGGTGCTGCTGCAGCGCGCCGGTCGCCTGGTCAGCAAGGACCAGCTGGTGGCCCGGCTGTGCGAATGGGGCGAAGAGGTCAGCAACAACGCCATCGAGGTCTACATCCACCGGCTGCGCAAGAAGATCGAGCACGGCCCGGTGCGCATTGCCACGGTGCGCGGGCTGGGCTATTGCCTGGAAAAGATTCCCGGTTGAGGGCGGGCGCGGGCGCGCTGCGCCAGCACGGCGTCAGGCGCCTGGCCTAGGCTGCTCGCACCATGAGGCTGCTTTCGTCCGTTCGCCGCTCCAGTGCTCCGCGCGAGCAGCGCTCGCTGTTCGGCGAGATCCTGGACTGGATGCTGGCGCCCTTGCTGCTGCTGTGGCCGATGAGCGTGGCCCTGACCTGGTTGGTGGCGCAGAACATCGCAGCGCGTCCCTATGACCGCGACCTGGCCCAGCTGGCGCGGGTGATCTCGCGCCAGGTGGCGCTGGAGTTGGCGGACCACCCCACCGATCTGCCGGTGCCCCTGCCGGAGCCCACGGCAGTGCTGCTGCGCGGCGACGAGGTGGACAAGGTCTATTTCCAGGTGATGGACGGGCAGGGGCGTCTGCTGGCCGGCGACGGTGAGATCCCCGTACCGGTCGACGAGTCTCTGCCGGTGGGCGAGGTGGTCTGGCGCGATGCCGAGGTGTTCAGCGAGCCAGTGCGGGTGGCCATGCTGCGGCCTGCGGCAGAGGCCGGTGGCAGCTCGCCGATCGCGCTGGTGCAGGTGGCCGAGACGCAGGGCAAGCGCTCACGGCTGGCCACCGAGATCATCAAGGGGGTGATCCTGCCCCAGTTCGTGATCCTGCCGGTGGCGGTGCTGCTGGTGTGGTTTGCGCTGGCACGCGGCATCGCGCCGCTCAACGAGTTGCAGCAGCGCATCCGCCGCCGCGAGAGCCACGACCTCAGCCCCATCGACGAACTGGAGGCGCCCGAAGAGGTGGCCCCGCTGGTGCGCTCCATCAACGACCTGCTGGGCCGGCTGGACCAGTCGGTGGGGGCGCAGAAGCACTTCCTGGCCGACGCGGCCCACCAGCTCAAGACGCCGCTGGCCGGGCTGCGCATGCAGGCCGAACTGGCGCAGCGCGAGATCGACGCCGGCGGCGACGCCCAGACCGTGCGCCGCAGCCTGGCCCAGATCGCCCTGTCCAGCCAGCGGGCGGCCCACATGGTCAACCAGCTGCTGTCCATGGCCCGGGCCGAGGACGAGGAGCAGTCGCGCCGGCAGCTGCCCTTCGATCTGGCCGACATCGCCACCGAAACGGTGCAGGACTTCGTGCCCAAGGCCTTGGACAAGCGCATCGACCTGGGCTATGAGGGGCCGGCCCCGGGTGACCCCATGCCTCGGCTGATGGGCCAGCCGCTGCTGGTGCGCGAGATGGTGCGCAACCTGGTGGACAACGCCTTGCAGTACACGCCGGCCGAGGGCACGGTGACGGTGCGGGTGGTGCCCGATCCCTTCGGGCAGGTGGTGGCGCTGCAGGTGGAGGACAACGGGCCGGGCATCCCGTCGGCCGAGCGAGAGCAGGTCTTCCAGCCCTTCTACCGGGCCCTGGGCACCGATGTCGACGGCAGCGGCCTGGGACTGGCCATCGTCAAGGAGATTGCCGAGCGCCATGGCGCGACGGTGGACATCGAGAATGCCTGGAGTGGCGGGCCGGTGCCCCCGGGTGAGCGCCCCGGCACGGTGTTCACCGTGCGCTTCACTGCCGCCAGGGAAGGTTGAGCTCGCGCTGGGGCGCCTTGCCTTGCGCCCTGCCGAAGGGGCGTTCATCTGTGAGGAGGATGACGCCGAAGAAGCGTGGAGGAGATCATCGCCGCCGCGCATGCGGGCCCCTCTCTCGAGGAGGCGAGGGGCATGCGTGCACACCACAACCAAAAAAAAGGAACTCCCCATGAACAAAGCAGTCTTCCGCGGCGCGCTGTCGGCAATGACCCTGGCCATGATCGGCGCGAGCGCCCTGGCCGCCACCTCGACCCAGCGTCCGGTGCACCCCGATGCCCTGCGGGCCCAGCCGGCGGCTTCCAGCGCTGCCCAGTTCGCGACCCCCACGGTGATGCTGCTGCAAGACGTGGCGCCCTGGGACAGCTCGGCCAACGAGACCATCCTGAACAACCTGGGCGTGGCCTTCGCGACGGTCTCGTCTGCGGAGCTGGCGGCCATGCCCGCCGAGGCCCTGGATCCGTACGCCGTGGTGATCGTCTCCAGCGATCAGCCGCAGGCCTTCTATGACGTCCTGAAGGACCAGATGGGCAAGCTGGGCAAGTGGGTCAAGACGGGTGCGCGCACGCTGGAATTCCATGCGGCGGACAACGGCTGGAACGGGGGAACCTTCTCCGGCACCCTGCCCAAGGGCGTGACGACCTACGACGCCCATGACCTCACCAACATGGTGGTGCGTCCGAAGTGGTCCCTGATGAAGGGCGTGCCCACCACCCTGAGCGGCAGCTGGGCCAGCCACAAGGGCCTGAATGTCGAGGCCCCGATCAAGACCATCGTCACCGACACGGCGGGCAACCCGACCCTGGTGGACTACTGCTGGAAGCAGGGTCGTGTGATCGCCACCGGGCTGACCCTGGAGATCGCCCACGACCTCGGCTGGGATGCCGCCAAGGTGCTCGAGAACCTGATTGCCGCATCGACCTCGGCGCCGGGTTGTCAGCACAAGGACCCGCAGTGAGCCACAGCGCCCGCCTGCCTGTGCAAGAAGGACAGGTCGGGGGCGCGCTCGGAGGAGAATGCCAGGCGTGTGCGGGCGCCTTGCCCGACACAGCCGGGCGGTGATCTGTTCCGAGTCGGGGGAGATTCCCCTATGGGTATGCGGCTGACTCACGTCTCCGGCAGGCTGACGCATGAGGAATGCGTGCAGGATCATCCGGGCCGCTGGCGTTTGCCGGGGGGCCCGGCTTTCGGTTGTGCAGGCTCCCATCGTCAGTGGACGGCTCCTCCCTTGTAGGGATGGCCGGTTCAGGGGGGGATTTCTACGATTGCTGACGGTTCAAGGGTGAACGAGAGTCCGTCTGCAGTCAGATGGCTCCCTTGGATCACGCTTTCCCCGCCAGAGGATCTCCTCATGAAGAACGCCAGAGTTCGCCGCAGTCTGTTGGCCCTGATCTTGTCGACGCCGGTTCTTGCTGCATCGGCGGCCGTCACCACGCAGCGCCCGCCTCAGGCGGATGCCTTGCGCGCTGCTCCCGTGGTTTCCACGGCGGCCCAGCTGACGCCCCCCACCGTGCTGTTGCTGCAGGAAACGCAGCCCTGGGGGTCGGTGGCCAATGAGACCATCCTCAACAACCTGGGTGTGGCTTTTGCCACCGCCACCGCCGACGCGCTGGCTGCGATGTCCGACATCGGGCTGGACCAGTATTCGGTGATCATCGTCGCCAGTGATCAGCCGCAGTCCTTCTACGACACCTTGAAGGCGCAGATGGGCCGGATCAACCACTGGGTGAAGACCGGGCCTCGCACCCTCGAGTTCCATGTGGCCGACCACGGCTGGAACAACGGGCGGTTCACCGGGGTGTTGCCCAAGATGGTGGCCTCGTTCAACGCGCGTGACGATCTGGACGTGGCCGTTCGCCCCAAGTGGCCGCTGATGAAGGGGGTGCCCTCCACCATCAACGGCAGCGCGGCCAGCCAGAACGCCCTGATGGTCCAGCCGCCGATCAAGACCATCCTGACCGACACCGTGGGGAACTCGACCCTCGTGGACTACTGCTGGAAGCAGGGGCGCGTGATCGCCAGCGGCCTGACGCTGGAGTACGCCTGGGACCACGGCTGGGACGCCAAGCCGCTGCTGGAGAACATGCTGGCGGCATCGACTTCCGCGCCGGGCTGTCAGCACAGCAACTGAAGGCCGGCCATGGGTCGAAGCAGGGCTCCCGCGGGAGCCCTTTTTCCATCCGGGCTCAGGTCTGGATCAGCCGCCGGCTCTTGGCGATGGACATCAGCATGCCCAGGGCGAGGCCCAGCGTCACCATGGCGGTGCCGCCATAGCTGATGAAGGGCAGCGGAATGCCCACCACTGGCAGGATGCCGCTGACCATGCCCATGTTCACCATCGCATAGGTGAAGAAGCTCATCGTCAGCGCCCCGGCCAGCAGGCGCGAGAAGACGGTGGGTGCTGAATTGGCGATCAGCAGGCCGCGCGCGAGTACGAAGGTGAAGGCGGTGATCAGGGCCAGCGCGCCGATCAGGCCGAACTCCTCGGCGAAGGCGGCGAACACGAAGTCGGTCGTGCGTTCGGGAATGAATTCCAGGTGGGTCTGGGTGCCCTGCATGAAGCCCTTGCCGGTGACGCCGCCGGAACCGATCGCGATCATGCCCTGGATGATGTGGAAGCCCTTGCCCAGCGGATCGGTGGTCGGATCCAGCAGGGTGCAGACCCGGTGTTTCTGGTATTCGCGCAGCAGCGGCCAGGTCACGTCGTCCTGGCAGATGCGGTCGGCCGACAGCACGATGGCCGTGACCGCCACCGCGCCAGCCAGCAGCACGGGCAGGATCAGCTTCCAGGACAGGCCGGCGAAGTAGATGATGTAGAGCCCGCCCGAGAGGATCAGGATGGCCGTGCCCAGGTCCGGCTGCTTGACCACCAGCCCCACCGGCACCAGCAGCAGCAGGGCGGCGGCGGCGAAGTCCAGGGCCCGCAGCTGGCCTTCGCGCTTCTGGAACCACCAGGCCAGCATCAGCGGCATGGCGATCTTCATCAGTTCGCTGGGCTGGATGACCACCCCGACATTGAGCCAGCGGGTGGCGCCCTTCTTGGTGATCCCGAACAGGGCGGTGGCCAGCAGCAGGGCCACGCCCAGCGAATACAGCGGCACGGCCAACTGGGCCAGGCGCTGCGGCGGCACCTGGGCCACCACGAACAGGATACCCAGCCCCAGCAGCATGTTGCGGCCGTGGTCGGCGAAGCGGCTGCCGTTGTCGTAACCGGCCGAATACATCGTGATCAGGCCCATCACGCCCAGCACCACCAGCCCCGCCAGCAAGGGCAGGTCGAAGCCGCTGAAGATGGGCTGCAGGCGGCGCCACAGCGAGGGACGTTCGAACACGACGCTCATCGGGAGGCTCCTGGTGCGGCTGCGCGGACAGGGGCGCTGCCTGCCGCGGCGTGGGAGGCGGCGGCACGGGGCGCCGTGCCGGAGACGGCGGCAGAGGCAGGCGCTGCCACGGATGCGCCGCTGGCAGCCGCAGCCGGCATGGGCACCAGTCCCAGCGGCAGGTCCACCGGGGTCTGGCTGGGCAGCGGCACATCCTCCACCCGGCGCGGGGTGCCCACCGGCGGCCCGCTGGACTTGCCCTCGCGCACCAGGGCGATGTCTTCCTCGCTGGGGTACTGGTCGGCCAGCAGGTAATCCAGCACGCGCCGGGCGATCGGCGCCGCGGCGGCCGATCCCCAGCCGGCGTTCTCGACGATGGCGGCCAGTGCCACCCGGGGGTTGTCGCGCGGCGCGAAGGCGATGTAGAGCGAATGGTCGCGCTGGTGCTCGGCCAGCCGGGCTGCGCTGTACTTTTCGTTGGCGCGCATGGTCACCGCCTGGGCCGTGCCGGTCTTGCCGCCGCTGACATAGGGGGCGCCCGCAAAGACGCGCGAGGAGGTGCCCTGCTGGGCCACGCCCACCATGGCGTCGAGCACCAGCGACACATCCTGCGGCTTGAGCGGCAGCGGTGGCAGTGCGTCGGAGGAGACGATGCGCTTCTCGCGGGAGACCACGTCCTCGACCTCGCGCACCAGCCGGGGCTGGAAGCGCTGGCCGCCCGAGCTCAGCGTGGCCATGGCCGTGGCCAGCTGGGTCATGGTGAAGTTGTTGTAGCCCTGGCCGATGCCCAGCGAGACCGTCTCGCCCGGGTACCACCGCTTCTGCTCGGGGCGCTTGTAGGTGCGCCGCTTCCACTCGGTGGAGGGCAGCACGCCGGTGACTTCGCCCTCCAGGTCGATGCCGGTCTTGCGGCCGAAACCGAAGGGTTCGAGCTGGTCGTGGATCAGGTCCACGCCCATCTCCACGGCCAGGCTGTAGAAGTAGACGTTGGACGAGGTGATGATGGCCAGCCGCATGTCCTTGGGGCCGGCCCGGTCGGTTTCCGGGCTGCCGAAGGTGTGCCCGCCGAAGGTGTAGCTCAGGTTGTCCTGGATGACCAGGTGGGGGTCGCGCTTGCCGGTGGCCAGCGCGGCCATCGCCATGTAGGGCTTGAAGGTGGAGCCCGGCGGGTAGGTGCCGCGCAGCGCCCGGTTGAGCAGGGGCTTGTCGATCGACTCGTTGAGCTCGCGCCAGCTGTCGAAGTCGATGCCGTCGACGAAGAGGTTGGGGTCGAAGGTGGGCTTGGAAACGAAGGCCAGCACCTCGCCGTTGCGCGGGTCGATGGCCACCAGGGCGCCGCGGCGGTCCCCGTAGAGCCGCTCCACCAGGTTCTGCAGCTTGATGTCGATCGACAGGTGCAGCTCGTTGCCGGGGGTGGGCGGGTGGCTGTTCAGACGACGTACCGCGCGGCCGCTGGCGGCGGTCTCGACCTCTTCATAGCCGGTGCGACCGTGCAGCTCGGCCTCGTAGCTCTGCTCCAGCCCCAGCTTGCCGATGTATTCGGTGCCGCGGTAATTCGCCTGGCGATCCTCGTCCCAGTCCTCCATCGCGGTCTTCTCGGCCTGGTTGATGCGGCCGATGTAGCCCAGCAGGTGGCTGGCGGTGTCGCCCAGCGGGTAGTTGCGGAACAGACGCGCCTTGATGTCCACGCCGGGGAAGCGGAAGCGCTGGGCGAGGAAGCGGGCCATCTCCTCGTCGGTCAGCTTGGTGCGGATGGGCAGGCTCTCGAAGCTCTTGCTCTCCTCCATCTGCCGCTTGAAGCGCTTGCGATCGCGCGGCTGGATGTCGATCAGCTGGGCCAGCTGGTCGATGGTCTGCTCCAGGTTGCCGACCTTGGACGGGGTGATCTCCAGCGTGTAGGCGGTGTAGTTGGTGGCCAGCACCACGCCGTTGCGGTCCAGGATGCGGCCGCGCTGCGGCACGATGGGCAGCACCGCGATGCGGTTGGCCTCGGCCCGGGTGGAGAGTTCGTCGTGGCGGGCCACCTGCAGCACCACCAGCCGGGCGATCAGCAGCCCGAAGCCCAGCAGCACGAAGGCCGCCGCCGCGATCAGGCGGAAGCGGAAGCGCTCCAGTTCCCGCTGGATGTTGCGCAACTCGGTCATGTGGGCACCCGGCTCACAGGGGGCGGTTCTTGTCGGGATCGGGTGGGCGGCGCTGCGGTGCCAGCAGCACCAGGCTGGCCACCGGCCACAGCAAGGTCTCGGCCAGCGGCGCGACCAGCATGCTCCAGCCCGGCCAGCCGTCGCCCGCCACCGCGCGCACCAGCAGGGTCAGCAGGGTGGCTGCGAAGAAGGCGGGCGCCACCTGGGCCATCTGGCCGGACAGGCCGAACCACAGCACCCGGCGGTGGATGGCGATGCCGAAGAAGCCCAGCAGGCTGTAGGCCAGCGCATGCTGGCCCAGCAGCGAGCCGTGGTGCACGTCCATCAGCAGGCCGAAGAAGAAGGCGGTGGTGATGCCCACCCGGCGCGGCTGGTGCACGCTCCAGAACACCAGCACCAGGGCCACGAAGTCGGGCATCCAGGGCGTGGGGCCCAGGGGCACCAGGTTCAGAGCCAGCGCCAGCAGCATCGAGGCCCACAGGAACCAGGGGTTGACCGGCAGCAGCAACTGGTCCGCGCCCCGCGGCATGATGCTCATCGCGGCGCACTCCCGAACTCGTTGGCGCTGGCGGCCGAGGCGGCGGATGCCGCGGCACTGGCGGCGGCCACGGCCGCGGCCACCGCGGTGTCGGCCTGCTTGTCCACCGGCCCCACCAGCAGCACGAAGCGCAGGCCGCCGGTCTTGGCCACCGGGCTGAGGCCGATGTGGGCGAAGCCGCCCTCGCCCTGGCGGTTCACGGAGGTGACCGTGGCCACCGGCACGCCGGCCGGGTAGATGCCATCCACGCCGCTGGTCAGCAGGGTGTCGCCCACCTTCACGTCGTCGTTGGCGGCCACGAAGCGCAGCTCCATCTGGCCCTCGTCACCGGAGCCGAAGGCGGCGGCGCGGTGCTGGGTGCGGGCGTTGAGCACCGGGATGGTGGCGTCGCGGTCGGCCAGCAGCGTCACCTCGGACGACAGCAGGTAGGCCCGGGTCACCTGGCCCAGGATGCCGTGCTCGTTCATCACGGGCATGCCTTCGGTCACGCCTTGCTGCGTGCCGCGGTCGATGAAGAGCTTGTGCACGTAGGGGTCCGGGGCCTCGTAGAGCACTTCGGCCACCTGGCTGCGGGGCGGGGTGGCCGGGCGCAGGCCCAGCAGGCCGCGCAGCTGGGCGTTCTCCTGGGTCAGGCGTTCGGCCCGGCTGGTCTGCTCGGCCTGCGCGGTCAGCTGGCGCTGCAGCGCCTGGTTGCGGGCCAGGGCCTGGTCCAGGCCGCCGATGTAGTCGGCACTGCCGCCCACCAGGGCCACGGGCAGGCCGAGCACACGCACCGCCGGCAGCAGGCCGGTGGCCAGGGCGTTGCGCAGGGGCTGGATGAGCGCGAAGCGGTGGTCCGCGGCCATCAGGAAGATGGCCAGGGCGGCAGCCAGCAGCAGCCTCGACAGGGCCGAGGGGCCCTGGTGGAAGAACGGCGGCGGGTTGCGGTCGAGCGTGCCGAGCGGCATGGGTGTCGTCCCGGGGCGCGCCAGGCGCCCGCCGAAGTCTTATTCCGAGGTGAAGATCGAGCCCAGGCGTTCCATGCTCTCGAGCGCCATGCCGCAGCCGCGCACCACGCAGGTCAGCGGGTCCTCGGCCACCAGCACCGGCAGGCCGGTCTCCTCGGCCAGCAGGCGGTCCAGGTCGCGCAGCAGCGCACCGCCGCCGGTCAGCATCATGCCGCGCTCGGCGATGTCGGCGCCCAGTTCCGGCGGGGTCTGTTCCAGCGCGTTCTTCACGGCCGACACGATCTGGTTGAGCGGGTCGGTCAGGGCTTCCAGGATCTCGTTGGACGAGATGGTGAAGCTGCGCGGCACGCCTTCGGAGAGGTTGCGGCCCTTGACCTCCATCTCCTTGACCTCGGAGCCGGGGAAGGCGCTGCCGATGCTCTTCTTGATGGCCTCGGCGGTGGGCTCGCCGATCAGCATGCCGTAGTTGCGGCGGATGTAGTTGATGATGGCCTCGTCGAACTTGTCGCCGCCGACGCGGACCGAGCCCTTGTAGACCATGCCGCCCAGCGAGATCACGCCGACCTCGGTGGTGCCGCCGCCGATGTCGATGACCATCGAGCCGGAGGCCTCGGACACCGGCAGGCCCGCGCCGATCGCGGCAGCCATCGGTTCCTCGATCAGGTGTACCTCGGAGGCGCCGGCGCCCAGGGCGGCGTCGCGGATGGCGCGCTTTTCCACCTGGGTGGAGCCGCAGGGCACGCAGATGATGATGCGCGGGCTGGGTTTGAGCACCGAGCGCGGATGCACCATCTTGATGAACTGCTTGATCATCTGCTCGGTGATCACGAAGTCGGCGATCACGCCGTCCTTCATGGGCCGGATGGCCTCGATGTTGCCGGGCACCTTGCCCAGCATGGCCTTGGCCTCGTGGCCGACGGCCTGGATGACCTTCTTGCCGTTCGGGCCGCCTTCGTGGCGGATGGAGACGACCGAGGGTTCATCGAGCACGATGCCCTTGCCCCGGACGTAGATCAGGGTGTTGGCAGTGCCGAGGTCGATCGCGAGATCGGTGGAAACGTAGCGACGCAGGGAGGCGAACATGGAGGACTCAGGTCAGGCGGAGGGCGCGCGCCCGCAGGCGGGGCACGGCGAGGTCGGTCGCGCGCGCCGACCCTGACGGGACGCGGAGCAGGCGGCAGACCGGGATGCGCATGGATGGCGTGGCAATGAACGGGTGTGGCCAGGAGATCTGTCGCAAGAGGCAGAGGCACTGGCCGGCAGCACGGACTGGCGGCACAGGCTCGCAACGTTCGCACGCAAACCCCTGTGCAGCAGGGCTTCCGTGCGTGTGCAGATAACCGGAGATAATACCTTATGCCCCCCTGACAAAGGGGGCCGGCAGCCCTTAGTTGGGGCTCTGGCGGCTTTGGTTCCGCCCTCCGAATCCACTTGATACACCCATGGCCCTGACCCCTGCGGACGTGAGCCGCATCGCCGAGCTGGCGCGCCTGGAGCTTTCCGGTGCCGAGGCCGACGCGATGCTGGCCCAGCTCAACGACTTCTTCGGCATCGTCGAGCAGATGAGCGCCGTCGACACCAGCGGTGTCGAACCCCTGTACACCCCGCTGTCGGCGGTGATGGACGTGCAGCTGCGCCTGCGCGAGGACGCCGTCACCGAAGGCAACGACCGCGAGCGCAACCAGCGCAGCGCCCCGGCCGTCGATGGCGGCCTGTTCCTCGTGCCCAAGGTGATCGAATGAGCGCGGACCTGCACACCCTGGGCGTGGCCGCGGCCGCCCGCGCCCTGGCCGACAAGACCGTCTCCAGCGTCGAGCTGACCCAGGCTTTCCTGGCCCGTGCCGAAGCCCATGCCGCGCTGGGCGCCTTCCTGCACCTGGACCGTGACGGCGCCCTGGCCGCCGCCCAGGCCGCCGATGCCGCCCGCGCCGCCGGCCAGGCCGGTGTGCTGACCGGCGTGCCGCTGGCCCACAAGGACATCTTCGTCACCGCCGACGCGCCCACCACCGCCGGCTCCAAGATGCTGGCCGGCTACCAGAGCCCCTTCGACGCCACCGTGGTGGCGCGGCTGAAGGCGGCCGGCACGGTCAGCCTGGGCAAGCTCAACTGCGACGAGTTCGCGATGGGCTCGGCCAACGAGAACTCCGCCTACAGCCCGGTGCAGAACCCCTGGGACCGCACGCGCGTGCCCGGCGGCTCCTCCGGCGGTTCGGCCGCCGCGGTGGCCGCGCGCCTGGTGCCGGCAGCCACCGGCACCGACACCGGCGGCTCCATCCGCCAGCCGGCCAGCTTCTCGGGCCTCACCGGCATCAAGCCCACCTACGGCGTCTGCAGCCGCTACGGCATGATCGCCTTCGCTTCCAGCCTGGACCAGGCCGGCCCGATGGCCCGCTCGGCCGAGGACTGCGCGCTGCTGCTGTCGGCCATGAGCGGCTTCGACGAGCGCGACAGCACCAGCGCCCAGCGCCCGCCGCAGGATTTCCATGCCCAGATGCTGGCCCCGCGCGAGGGCGCCAGCGCCGCCAAGCCGCTGCAGGGCCTGCGCATCGGCCTGCCCAAAGAGTTCTTCCCGGCGGCTCTGGCCGCGGACGTGGACGGTGCGGTGCGTGCCGCGCTGGCGCAGCTGGAGGCCCTGGGCGCCACGCTGGTCGAGGTCAGCCTGCCGCGCACCGAGCTGTCCATCCCGGTGTACTACATCATTGCCCCGGCCGAGGCCAGCTCCAACCTGAGCCGCTTCGACGGTGTCAAGTTCGGTCATCGCGCGGCGAACTACACCGATCTGCTGGACATGTACAAGAAGACCCGGGCTGAAGGCTTCGGCCCCGAGGTCAAGCGCCGGATCATGATCGGCACCTATGTGCTCAGCCATGGTTACTACGACGCCTACTACCTGCAGGCCCAGAAGCTGCGCCGCATGATCGCCGACGACTTCCAGCGCTGCTTCCAGCAGTGCGATGTCATCGCCGGCCCGGTGGCCCCCACGGTGGCCTGGCAGATCGGCGCCCAGGGCGACGACCCGCTGCAGGCCTACCTGGCCGACATCTTCACCCTGCCCGCCAGCCTGGCCGGCCTGCCCGGCATGAGCGTGCCGGCCGGCTTCGGCGCCCACGGCATGCCGGTGGGCCTGCAGCTGATCGGCAACTACTTCCAGGAAGGCACCCTGCTGCAGGCCGCGCATGCGCTGCAGCAGGTCACCGACCATCACCTCCGCAGCCCGGAGGGTTTCTGAGATGAGCAGCCAACCCCAACTCGTGCGTGGTTACGAGGTCGTGATCGGCCTGGAAAACCACGTCCAGCTCTCCACCCGGTCCAAGATCTTCAGCGGCGCCTCGACCGCCTTCGGCGCGGCGCCCAACACCCAGGCCTGCCCGGTGGACCTGGCCCTGCCGGGCACGCTGCCGGTGCTCAACCGCGCCGCGGTGGAGCGGGCCATCCGCTTCGGCCTGGCCGTGGGCGCCAAGGTGGCGCCGCTGTCCATCTTCGCCCGCAAGAACTACTTCTACCCGGATCTGCCCAAGGGCTACCAGATCTCGCAGTTCGAGATCCCGGTGGTGCAGGGCGGCAGCGTGGCGTTCTTCGTCGGTGACCGCCAGAAGGTGGTGCAACTCACCCGCGCCCACCTGGAGGAAGATGCCGGCAAGAGCCTGCACGAGGACTTCCACGGCCAGTCGGGTATCGACCTGAACCGCGCCGGCACGCCGCTGCTGGAGATCGTCTCCGAGCCCGACATGCGCTCGGCCCAGGAGGCCGTCGAATACGCCAAGACCCTGCATGCGCTGGTCATGTGGCTGGGCATCTGCGACGGCAACATGCAGGAAGGCTCCTTCCGCTGCGACGTCAACGTCTCGGTGCGCAAGCCCGGCGAGCCCTTCGGCACCCGCCGCGAGATCAAGAACCTCAACAGCTTCCGCTACCTGGTGGACGCGGTGAACTACGAGGTGAACTGGCAGATCGACCAGCTGGAGGACGGCTTCACCATCCAGCAGGCCACGGTGCTCTACAACCCCGACAAGGGCGAGACCCGGGCCATGCGCAGCAAGGAAGACTCGGCCGACTACCGCTACTTCCCCGACCCGGACCTGCCGCCGCTGGTCATCGCCCCTGAGTGGGTCGAGCGCGTGAAGGGCGAGATGCCCGAGCTGCCGCGCGCGATGGCCGAGCGCTTCCAGCAGGCCGACGGTCTGCCGGCCTACGACGCGACGATGATGACCCAGTCGCTGGCCTTCGCCCGCTACTATGAGGCCGCGCGCGACGCCTGCGGCCAGCCCAAGCTGGTGGCCAACTGGCTGATGGGCGAGGTGAGCAAGCGCCTGAACGCCGAGGAGCGCGAGCTCCAGGATGCGCCGGTCAGCCCGGCCCTGCTGGCGCAGCTGATCGGCCGCATCCAGGACGGCACCATCTCCAACAACGCCGCCCGTCAGGTCTTCGACGCCCTGTGGACCGGCGCCGGCAGCGAGGTGGACGCGGTCATCGAGGCCAAGGGCCTCAAGCAGATGAACGACAGCGGCGCGCTGGAGAAGATCGTCGACGAGGTGATCGCGGCCAACGCCAAGTCGGTCGAGGAGTACAAGTCCGGCAAGGACAAGGCCTTCAACGCCCTGGTCGGCCAGGTGATGAAGGCGTCCAAGGGCAAGGCCAACCCGGCCCAGGCCACCGAACTGCTGAAGAAGAAGCTCGGCTGAGGCCGGGCAGCGTGGCGGGCGGCCCTGGGAAGGGCCGCGCCGCTCAGCGGGCGGGTGCCGAGGGAGCCGCCCGCCGGCCCTCGAGGGCCTCGGGTTCCAGCGAGGCGATCACCTTGCGGCAGACCAGATCGTCCTCGCCCTTGCGCTGCCAGGTGGCGTTGCTGCCCGACAGGGCCAGGCTCACGCCCTGCTGGGGGTTGGCGAAACGGGCCTCCCGGCTGTCACGCACGCGGCGCAGCGTGTAGTTCTGGCCATCGAAGGTGACGATGGCGTCCCGCGGTGTGAAGGCGGCGCGCAGGGTGTGCGAGGCCGGGCAGCGGTAGTCGGTGGGGCCGGCCCAGGCGGCTGCGCCGACCAGCAACAGGCCCAGACCGAGGGCGGGGATCAGAGACGGCAAGATCTTCAGGCGCATTCCGGAATGTGGGTCGATCTTCAGCGCGCCGCGGGTACCACGGATGGCGACGGCTGGCCCGCATCCACCTGGGCCCCCGGTGGCAGGCCCGCCAGCAGCAGGGCCAGGCGCTGGCGTTCGTTGTCGTACTGCAGGTTGATGCGCGCGCGCTCGGCTTCCATGCTGCGCAGCAGGGTGCGCTGGGCCTCCAGGCTGCCTTCGTTGGAGTTGGTGCGTATCTTCAGGTCTTCAGGCACGGCCTTGAAGCCCAGGCCCGCCCGCTCGTTGGCCAGCACCACCCGCTCGGTTTCCAGCTGCGCGATGCGCACCTGGATCGTGTCGATCGCCTTCTGGGTGGATTCCAGCGCCCGCTGGCGTGCCTGGTCATGGGCGGCCAGGGTGGGGTAGCGGGACAGCAGCAGCCGGTCGTTGCGCACCTGCTCCATGCGGGCGGCCTCGGCCCGGGCCTGGGCGGCGCGCTCGGCGTCCTTTCGGGCCTGTTGTTCCGGGGAGAGCAGCGGCGGCATCTTCTTGCGCACCGTGCCGTCCTTGCCCAGCATGTTCTGCTCCTGGCTCAGGCATTCCGGGATGGGGCGGTCCGAACTCAGGCGCCGGCCGTTGGCGTCCACGCAGGAGTAGATGGGGGCGGATGCGCCATCCTTGGCCGGCGGGGCGGCCCGGGCCGGCAGCACCGGCAGGCCGGCGGCCAGGCCGGCCACGACAAGAACCGACCGTGCCCACCCGGGGCGGGTGTTCCACAGGGTCGGTCGCTTCATCGTCACACTCCGTAGCGCTGGCGGTAGGCCGACACCTTGTCGCGGTTGGCGGCCAGGGCCGGGTCGCCGGTGGTGTCCAGGAACTGCATCAGGTCGGCCAGCGTGGCGATGGACAGCACCTTCAGCCCCAGCTCCTGCTCGACGTACTGCACGCCCGAGCGCGGGTTGGCCGGGTCGTCGCTGGCGCGCTCCTGGCGGTCCATCGTGATGGCCACGCCCACGGGGGTGGCGCCGGCCGCGCGGATCATGTCGGCCGCCTCGCGTTTGGAGGCACCGTCGGTGATCACGTCGTCGATGATCAGCACCCGGCCCTGGACCGGGGCGCCCACCAGGGTGCCGCCTTCGCCGTGGTCCTTGGCTTCCTTGCGGTTGTAGGCGTAGGGCACGCTGCGGCCCTCCTTGGCCAGGCCGATGGCCACCGCGGCGGCCAGGGTGATGCCCTTGTAGGCCGGGCCGAACAGCATGTCGAATTCCAGCCCCGAGGCCAGCAGGCGGCGTGCATAGAATTCACCCAGCCGCATCAGCTTGGCGCCGTCGTCGAACAGGCCCGTGTTGAAGAAGTACGGCGACTTCCGGCCGGCCTTGGTCGTGAACTCGCCGAAGCGCAGCACCCCCGCGTCCACCGAGAACTTCACGAAGTCCTGGGCCAGCGGGTCGGTGTGGGTGGTGTTCGTCATGGAAGGGACTTCAATGGGATTCAGACTGGTCACACTCAACCTGAACGGCATCCGATCGGCGGCCAGCAAGGGCTTCATGCCCTGGACGGAGAGTATCGCGCCCGATTGTATGGGGGTGCAGGAAGTCAAGGCCCAGGCGCCCGACGTGCAGGGGAAATACGACAGGGTCGCCGGCATGGCGGGGCACTTCCACTATGCCGAGAAGAAGGGCTACTCCGGTGTCGGGGTGTACAGCCGCCACGAGCCCAGCGACGTGGTCATCGGCCTGGGCGAGCCGGAGTTCGATGCCGAAGGCCGCTATGTCGAGTTGCGCTTCGACAAGCCCGGACGCCAACTCAGCATCATCAGCTGCTACTTCCCCAGCGGCTCTTCGGGCGAGGAGCGCCAGCAGGCCAAGTTCCGCTTCCTGGACGTGGTCTACCCGCACCTGCACGCGCTCAAGGGCCAGCGCGAGTTCATCCTGGTCGGCGACGTGAACATCGCCCACAAGGAAATCGACCTGAAGAACTGGAAGGGCAACCAGAAGAACAGCGGTTTCCTGCCCGAGGAACGGGCCTGGATGACCCGGCTGCTGGACGAGGTCGGGGTGGTGGACGTCTACCGTCGCCTGCACCCCGAGACCACCGGCGAGGCCTACACCTGGTGGAGCAACCGCGGCCAGGCCTACGCGAAGAACGTGGGCTGGCGCCTGGACTAGCCACTTGCACAAAAAACCTACACAAGACGTCGCGAAACGCTAGCTATTGCCGTGTTCCTCTTCTACCGTGAGCAGTAGATCAATTTGTGCTTTCAGGCGAACCTTGTCCGCGTCGTACAGCCGATGCGGGACGACTAGCCAAGCTCGTCGCCCTCCTGTCAAGCGAACGGGAATGCTGTCCACATCTTCGCCGCCGAGTGGTGGTAAAGGCGAAGCACTCTGTCTTGGTGTCGCGCTGCGGAAGCTCGCGACCGTTGGCTGTTGCACTGCCTCGTCGGATTCGTCCAAGTTTGACGCCCTGGAGCGAGGACCATCTTCTATGTTCGCGCCTTCGTCGTCCGCATCAGTAGGCTCAAGCGCGCCTGGCTGGCCAAAGTAGTCCACGAAGTCGACTGACTTTCGGAACACTGCCGCACATGTCTCGGCAGGCGCTGGCAAGAAGCCACGGTTGATGAGCTCGTACCGGATCGTTGCGTCTGACGGTAAGCCATCACGGTAGAGCTCGAGGAGCTCCGCAAACACGTTTGGCGCTAGCAGAAATTTGCGCAGAAGCGCTTTGCGCTGTGACTCATCTGGAGCGAACTTGTACTGCTCAACAGCCTTCGCTACCGCCAGCATGCCCTCCCTCGGGCGCTCTAGCAGCCCATAGTAGCGAAGGCTCGCCATGGCAGCCAAGGCGCTGCCGTTGTTGGCAGACTTGTAGCCTAGGTTCTGAGCAACGACCTCCGCAGGCGCAGCGTGGGTTCGATCCTTGTCATAGGCCAGCAGCGCGCGATTGAGCGCCTCGTCGAGCGCGATCGACGGAGCTCGCGGGCTCTTCTTACGGACAACATCCATCTGTGCTCCCGACACCTCAAGCTTACGTTCAGCAGGAGCTTACCACATGCGTATAGCTTCGTATGCGACGTCATGAACGGATAGCCGGCTAAGTCATTGACTGCAAACGCATCTGCCATCGCTTCTATCTGCGTGTTCGCTATCCTCGAATGACGAACAACAGTGGCGCATCAGAAAGATCAACTGCTACTCACCTAGAGGTCTACGTGTTGCCTCAATGTGTCACCTTGCATCCCGGCCTACGCCCATCGTGCCTAAAGTCTTGCGCAGAATTCGCGGTTCCCGAATGCTGGATCTGTATGCCTCCATGATCCACCTGGGTGGACCAGTGCACACCAACGGAGGTACGTCCCTCTTCCACACAGTCTTCATAAAGATGGGGTATTCTCCATTCCCGAACGAAGAACAGCAGCAGAAGGTACATCTCATGCGCCAAATATCACTCAAGCCGCAAGATGTGGTCGCGTCAGTTTGGCTGGCGTGTACAGATGATCCTATTGGGTTCTCGTTTGCTAGGTTTTCTCAAGCACTCGCCATATCTACATCCGAAGCTCACGCGGCAGTGCAGCGATGCATGCTTTGCGGACTGATTAATAAGGATTTTGGCGAACTCCAGCCAAATAGATCAGCCATCATGGAGTTTGTGACACATGGAATACGATACGTGTATCCACCCATATTTGGGCAAATAGCCCAAGGTATGCGCACGAGTGCCTTCACAGGACCGCTGGAAACGCACTTCCCCACAAGCGACACCCCCCCAATAGTCTGGCCTGACCCAGAAGGTACCGATCGCGGAATGTCGCTGTGCCCGCTTTACCCATCCATCCCGACAGCGGCGAAAAGAAACCCTCGCTTCTATGAGGTCGCCGCAATACTCGACGCAATACGTGCAGGGAGCGCCAGAGAGCGAGAGATTGCAAGAAGCGAATTGCAGGGATATATCCGATGATCAAGGATCCAAATGTCGCGGGCGTGGAACTCGTCGCAAGCGTTCTCGACAGCCTTATGGACGAGCTGGTTTTGGTCGGAGGCTGTGCCGTAGGGCTTCTCATTACCGACATGTCTCGCCCACCTGTTAGGGCGACTGGTGACATCGATCTACTAACAGAAGTAACACCCAGATCCTCCTACTATGAGTTCTGTGAGGAGCTCAAATTGCGCGGCTTTGTGGAGTCCGACGAAGTCATCTGTCGCTGGAAGAGGGGTGAGATCAAGCTAGATGTGATGACAACCGACCCTCAAGTGCTTGGTTTTTCAAACAGTTGGTACGAGATGGCGGCAAGACAAGCCGAACGACATCTACTACCAAGCGGCAGAAGCATTCGGGTGATTAGCGCTCCAGTATTCATCGCCACTAAACTGGAGTCATTCAAATCACGCGGTGCGGGCGATTATCTCCACCATGACATGGAAGATATTGTTACTGTTCTGGATGGCAGGCCGGGAATCTGCGAAGAGGTCAGGCTCGCCCCACTTGAATTACGCGAATACGTTGCAGACGAGTTTGAGGCCATATCACTGGATCAGACATTTGATGACCGTCTCGACTGGCTTCTTGGTGGTGAATCTCACCGGAAGCCGATCGTTCTAGATAGGCTTCGCAAGATCATTGACATGTGACGCGGGAAGGTGGCGAAAAATTAGAAACTGAAGTCGTATTCAATAATGAGCGGAGCGTGGTCACTAAACCGCTCCGTCTTGTAGATTGAAGCACTCCGCGCGCAATAGGCTAGCGGTCTGGAACAAATCTGATAGTCGATTCGCCATCCAACGTTCTTCGCCCAAGCCTGCCCGCGATTGCTCCACCATGTGTATCCGGACTCAGTTGCGTCAGGTTCTAGCCGACGATACGTGTCCACCCAGCCAAGTTCGTCGAACACCCGCGTCAGCCAAGCCCGCTCCTCCGGGAGGAAGCCCGAGTTCTTCAGGTTGCCCTTCCAGTTCTTCAGGTCAGCTTCCTTGTGCGCGATGTTCCAGTCGCCGCAGATCACCACCTCGCGCCCGCATGCGACCAGGCCGCCCAAGTGCCGATAGAAGTGCTCCATGAAGTCGAACTTGGCGGCCTGACGGTGTTCGCCGCTGGATCCGGACGGCAGGTAGACCGACACCACCGAGAGGCGGTCGTACACCAACTCGATGTAGCGCCCCTCGGCGTCGATCTCCGGAACGCCCAAGCCGACCACCACCTTCAGAGGCGGATGCCGCGCGTAGATGCCGACGCCGCTGTAACCCTTCTTCTCGGCGTAGTGGAAGTAGCCCTGGTAGCCGGTCGGCGCCAGCATGCCCGGCGCCATGTCGGACTCCTGCGCCTTGAGCTCCTGCACGCAAACGAAGTCGGCATCCTGCTGGGCCATCCAGTCGAAGAACCCCTTCGTTGAAGCGGAACGAACGCCGTTCAGGTTGGCGGAAATGACTCTGAGCATCGGATGAGCGATCTGGCCGCACACGCGGCCGGATCCGAGTGCTGTAGCCGAAGTGGTTGGAACGTGGGCCACATGGCCTCCCTCCATTTTCGTTCATAGAGCTATTGACTAGATGGATCAGGTGCGGCGCACCGCCACAGGTCGCTGTGGCGCGGCGCAACAGGTCCGTGCGCACACCTTGCGTCAACGGGAGGTGGTCGGCATGGCCTCGAAAAATCGCAGAGAACATCCTGTCGCTACAGGTCTCAACAGCCACCTGCGCCGAGGAGCAACACCCGTCGCAGACCTGTTGAACCCCAGCCTCGCTGGATCCCACCCTTCATGGAGACCTGTATGTCCGACACCAACGCCAACACCACCCCGACCTTCGCCAACGCAGGCGACATGCCGCACTTCAACGCCCCCGCCAGCGGCTACGGGAACGACCTCGACCTGACCAAGCTGGCCTTGACCCAGAACTTCACGCAGCTCGCGGGCGTCAAGCGCATCATCACCACCGTCCCTGTCCGCAAGCCCAGCCCCCAGCAGTTCTTCCGCGTGCGGGCCGGCGCGGAGTGGAGCATGCAGGCGCTGACCCTGTCGCTGAAGGACGAGGGTGAGACCTACTTCGTGCATCCCGAGCTGTACGCGGAACTTGCCAACGAGGTGCGGGTGAAGCTCCTGTACCTCTACGTCACTCGCGACGGAAGCCCTGGGCTGTGGCCGGTGAACATGCCGGGCGACGATGGGCGCCTGGACACCTGGTCCCAGTCGGCGCATAGCGCTGCCGGCATCGCTCAATCCAGCTGGATTCGACTGCGAGCCAATCGCACGGTCGGCGCCTACGAGGTGTGCGCTGCCGCCGCACTGAACGACGAGCCAGTCTGGCCCGACCTGACGATGCGCGAAATCCTGAACTTGGCCTTCCGCGACAAGCTCATCACCTCTGTCGACCACGTCGTCGTGAAGAACCTGCGCGGGGAAGTCTGATGACCCTCGGCGGCTTCAAACACGTCTGGGTCGCCGACTTCGAGTTCCGGGCCGCTCCTGGCGAGCGGCCCGAGCCCGTGTGCCTGGTGGCGCACGAGATCCGCAGCGGTCGCACGCTGCGGGTCTGGGGCGACGAGCTGAAGGCGGCCCAATGCCCCTACGACCTCGGTTCCGACAGCGTGTTTGTCGCGTACTACGCATCCGCCGAGATGGGTTGCCATCTCGCCCTGGGCTGGCCGCTGCCGGCCAATGTCATCGACCTGTATGCCGAGTTCCGCGTGGAGACCAATGGCCTGAGCCTGCCCATGTCGAATGGTCTGCTCGGTGCGCTGGAGTACTACGGGCACCGCGGCATCGATGCCCTGGAGAAGGACACCATGCGCGCCCTCATCCTGCGCGGAGGCTCCTACAGCGCGCACGAGGCGGCGGCCATCCTGGACTACTGCGCCTCCGACGTCACGGCAACCGCGACGCTCCTGCGCGCGATGGCGCCGGTCCTTGACCAGGGGTCGCGTGTTGCTCACGCGCTCCTGCGAGGCCGGTACACCAAGGCGGTCGCGCGCATCGAAGATGCCGGCGTTCCGATCGACAGCGACATGCTGTCGATGCTGCGCCAGCACTGGCAATCGCTGAAGGACAGCCTCATCCAGCGCGTGGATGGGGCATTCGGCGTCTACGAGGGCCGCACGTTCAAGCTTGCGAAGTTCGAGGACTACCTACGCCGCCACGGCATAGCCTGGCCCACGCTGCCGACCGGCAGGGTCGCGCTGGACGACGACACGTTCAGCGAGCAGTGCAAGACCCACCCCCAGCTGCGACCGCTGAAGGACCTGCGCCAGGCCCTGGGGCAGCTGAAGCTGAGCGAGCTGCAGGTCGGCTCGGATGGCCGTAACCGGGCGCTGATGTCCATGTTCCGGTCCAAGACCGGCCGCAACCAGCCCAGCAACTCGAAGTTCGTGTTCGGGCTGTCAGCGTGGCTGCGCGGGCTCATCCAGCCCCGGCCAGGCTACGGCCTGGCCTATGTCGACTGGAGCCAGCAGGAGTTCGGCATTGCGGCGGCGCTCTCGGGTGACGCGCGCATGCAAGAGGCATATTCGTCAGGCGACCCGTACCTTGCGTTCGCCAAGCAGGCCGGTGCGGTGCCGGCGCACGCCACGAAAGCCAGTCACGCGAGCGAGCGCGAGCAATTCAAGGCCTGCGTCCTCGCGGTGCAGTACGGGATGCGCGAGGAGTCGTTGGCGCGTCGCATCCTGCAGCCGACCGCCCATGCCCGCGAGCTGCTGAAGATGCATCGACGGACGTATGCGCAGTTCTGGTCCTGGTCGGAAGGCGTCGTGCACTACGCCCAGACCCAGGGCAAGCTTTGGACCGTCTTCGGGTGGTGCCTGCATGTAGGTGCTGGCGCCAACGCACGCTCGCTGGCGAACTTCCCGATGCAGGCCAACGGCGCCGAGATGCTGCGCCTGGCTTGCTGCATGGCGACGGAGGCAGGCATCCGGGTGGTCGCCCCTGTTCACGATGCGGTGCTCATCGAGGCGCCGCTCGATGAGCTGGACGCCCGTGCCGCCGAGATGCAGGCCCTGATGCGCCGGGCCAGCGCCATCGTGCTGGGGGGCTTCCAGCTGAGGTCGGACGTGAAGTTCATCCGCGCGCCCGAGCGGTACTTGGACGAGCGGGGCACGACGATGTGGCGGGTCGTCCAAGAGCTGCTCACCGAGGCTCAGGCCGAGGGAGCCGCAGCATGACGGCCAGCCCCGAGTCGATGGTCGCCGAGCGCAAGCTGACGTGGGACCGAGAGTCCGGGGCGTTCGTGCCCGCGGTGGCCGTGGAGCGTGACCGCAGGGTTGCCGGCTTCATCAAGGGCCCGCTGCCGCTGGTGTGGATGCAAGCCGCGGCCCGCATGCCGGGCAAGACGCTGCAGGTCGCCCTGGCGCTCTGGTATCTCGCCGGACTGAAGAAGACGACGACGGTCCGCCTCCCGTCCAAGCCGCTGAACGAGATGGGCGTGTCGCGGGACGCCAAGTACGAGGCACTTGCACGGCTGGAGCAGCAGGGCCTGGTCTCCGTTCAGCAGCAGCCTGGACAAGCACCGCTCGTCACGCTGCTGACCGCCAGCGCCTGACCGGCGCCGAGCCATGATCAACCCATCGGGGCCCTCGGGCCCCGTTTTCGTTCGTCCCGCGGTCACGACCAAGGGTCCCAGCTGCCGAGCCCACCGGACCCGAAGTCATGCGCCGACTCGGTCAAGTTCGATCCGAAAGGACTGCCGCCCACGTCCACCCCGTAGGTTTCTCCGCTCAGCATCGGCAGGCCCGTGGCTGGATTGATGGTGCCGCTGGCCGGCGCGGGGCCGGCGCGCTGCGCCTCCGGTTGCCTGTCGCCGAACAGCCAGTTCCAAAGACTCATGCGTTCTCCTTGTGTGTTGGGGGCTCGGCGGCGCACTCCGCCGAGCTGGTTTCAGTCCTCGCCGGGCATCAGAACTGTGATTACTGGCTCGCCCTCGTCGCCCGGGCCAATGGACATCACCAGGCGCACCTTGCGGGGCGCCGTGGCCTTACCGCCCCGCGGGACGCGGTAGAGCTCCAAGTTGACCTCGCTCCCGCGGTTCCTCCTGGCGGCGACGGAGGCCATCCAGACAACGTCCCACAGGCGGCCAGCCTGATCCTGGTGGAGCTGGCGATTGGAGTCGGCCTGGTCCCATCGCACGCAGTCTTCCCATGCAGCCGCGGTCAGTGCTACGGGAACCCTGAACCCGGCCTCCCTGGCCATGGTGGACACGTCGATGAGCACGCCATCGGAGATGGCGGCTCGCCTGGTGTACATCGAGATGGATTCGCCGAACGGGTGGGTCATGCTGTGGTTCCTGTCTGCTGAGGTGGCCGGCTTCCTAGATTCCGAGCCTGAATTGGCTGTTCGCCGGGTGGGAGCGGTTCGGGGCACGCGATGCCCCGGGCCGCTGGTGGCCGTGTTTCCTGAGTTCGTCGCCTGCGCTTCCAAGGGGCGCCGGGAGCCGGGGAGCAAGCGGTGGCACCAAGGCCGCAGCGCGTCGCGTAGCGGCGTGACCGGGCACCGGGCCACCCAACGGGCTCGCTGCTTGTTGCCCGACTCCGGCAAGCCACGGTCGCAGTTGGCGACGACGCGGACACGCGGCACCCGCCGTGGAGTGCAGGGCACCGCGCGTGTCGGGCGGCGTTCTCCGCAGCCCGACGCTTCGGCAAGCCGAAGGCGCGCAGACGCTGTCACGTACCGCGCGCGGTGGGTGGCAGCGTCGGCGGGGGAGCCGCGCAAGGCGTGGGGTCAGGCGTCCAGCCGCCAACCCCCGAACGTGCAGCGGCCCCATGCCGCTCTCGTTCGGGCTCGGAGGGGGCCGCACGGCAGAACCCAGCAGGCCGAAGGGCGTCGCGCCAGGGTCAGGCAAGCCCCAGCTTGCCGGTGCCGTGTGGGAGGCGGAGCCTCGCGCCCCAAGCCGGCAGGCGCGGGAAACGGGGTCCAGCCGAGCCATGGCGAGGTCGCAGCCCGCGCCGCGTCCAGCGGTGGGGGTGGACCCCGTTTCCCGCGCCTGGAGCCGCCCGCTCGCGGGTGGCGGAAGGTGTGGGGCGCCCGGTCTTCAAGGGCACGAGAGGCGTCCAGCCGCGAGAGGGAACGATCGGGCGTCCAGCCCGGCAGAGTGACCGGTGACCTCGGCCGCAAGCTGACGGCCGCGTTCACCCGCCCTGTTCGCCCCCCGTCGCACGGGGCAGCGAACAGGCCGGATCGTCATCGCTACACCGAAGCATGACAATTCGACAAGGCAACGGAGCCTCCACCCGACCCGATGGCCGGGCGGTTGCGCGCGAGCACGAGACTCGGGTGCTGCGCGCGCTGCATCGGTTCGGTTGGCTGCGCACGCGTGACGTGGCCGCGCTGGTCTTCACGCGCTGGGCGAGTCGGCCGGCGGCGCATCCGAGCCTCGCGCCCGTCGTGGGCTCCACGAGCGCCCTGCGGATGGCCCAGCGGACGCTGCGCCGCATGAGGGATTCCAGGCTTGTCCTGGCGGCCTTGGGGCCTGATGGGAGCACCGTCTACGCGCTGGCGGAGGGCGGAACCCGTGTCCTGCAGTCGATGGGCATCGTGGCCGCCAGCGGCAAGGACGCCGTGCGCGGCGTCAGCCCTGGCCACTTCCGCCACCGCTGCATCTCGAACGAGGTCGCCATCGCGGGCATCGTGCAGGGCCTGCGGGTTTCGACCGAGCGCGAGATCTCTCGCGGGCTGTGGGTCGGCGGTGATGCCGGCGTCGCGGGCAAGCGTCCGGATGTCCTCTGGCGGTCCGCAGACTCTTGGACGTGGGTCGAGGTGCAGCGCAGCCGGTACAACGTGCGCGATTACGCCCAGCTGTTCGCGTGGCTGCGGGCGCTCAACGCGGCCGCCACCGGCGGCGCCTTTCAGTTCGGATCCGGCACCCTTCGGCAAGTGGTCTTCATCTGCAACAGCGCGATGGAGGCGAAGCTTCGCCGTGACCTGGCGGAGAAGGGCTTGTCCAGCCTGTTGGACACCGGCTTGCTGGTGTTCGAGCGGTCGCTATATTCCTTCGAGACCATCCGTTTCGCGCCATGAGGCCACGGGGCGGCGCCTGGCCAGGCCGCCCAGCACACCTGATTCGCCGCCACGCAAATACATGTGGCGGCACTCGGCGGCCAATGGGACGGCCCCGCCGAGTTCCTCACTCTCCAAGGCTGGTGGATCCAGCAGCCGAGCCCCCGGATGTCGGTCCGTGGGGCTCGGCTTCCTTCACCCGTCGCGGCTTGCCCGCATTGCGATTCTTGGCCCTGCCCAGCGATTCCACGGGCGGAACGACGCCGAACGCGGCGCCGCTGCGGGCGTGAACTATGAAGTTCCGGCCGCTCCAGACAATGCGCTTTGCCACCTGCCACAGCGCCTGGGAAACGCGAAGGCGTCCCTCCACGTTCGCCTTGTCTGCGACGACCGACGCGGCCTCGGCTGCCAGCCGCTTCCCGAAGTCCGCGTCCAGCAGGGGGACGGCGCCGAGCGATGCCTTTGCGCGAGCTATGTTGGCCTCCGCGGTTGCCATGTCCTTTTCGATTCCCGCCAGGCGCTCACGAAGCAGCGCACTGCCTCCTGACTCCTCAAGCAGATCCAAGACTCGCTCCGCCCGCTCTCGGAGTTCCGCGAGCTTGGCTTCGTTGGTGGCCAGCTCCTTACGAGCGTTCGCGGCCGCAGTGCCGGGGTTGAACGCTCGCTGTTCGATCTGGCCGATGGCGGACAGCAGCGGCCCGAGGAGCACCGACTCGGCCACCCCCTCGCATTCGCTGGCCCCGTGCTTGCGCCCGAGGCAGTAGTAGCGGGCATAGCCCCTTCCGGCTGGCGCCTTTCGCTCCATGCGTTCGCCACACCGGCAGTAGAGGAGGCCGGCGAAGATGTCCGCGTTGACCCCGCGGACGCGAACCGGGCCGCCGCGGCCGCTCAACGCGGCCTGGACGCGAAGCCACAGCTTGTCGGAGACCACGCGGGGGAAGTAGTCGGGCTCCACATCGCCATCTGGCGTCAGCTTGCCGGCGATCATCTTCTTCGGCTGCCACTCGCCGATGGTTCGACGGTCTCGAAGCAAGCGGCTGACCCCCGTGTGTTCCCAGCGCGTTGAGGTGTTCGCTCGGACGCGCCATGGCAACGGCCAGCCAGATTGATTCGCCTGTCTTGCGATGGCGATCCCCCCGTGGCCGGCTGCCGCCATCTCGAAAACCTTGACCACGGACTCGGCACGCGCAGCGTCGATGTCCCAGCCGGAGCGGTCCGGCTTTGGAACCGCCCATCCAGGCCCGTGGCCGATGGAAACGACCGGCAGGCGCGCTTCGCGCTTCGCCTGGAACTTGGCGCTCACCCGGCCTGCCTTCGTGGAGCTTTCGTTGTGCGCCCGAGAGAACAGCAGCACCGACAGCATGAAGGACGTCGTGTCCTTGATGGTTGTCTCGTTCCACTCGTGGTTATCGATGAGCGACACCACGCGAACGCCCGTCTCGACGATCGAGGTCAGCACCGTTATCGCCTCGGGGAGCGAGGCCCGGCTGATTCGATCAAGGCTCTCCACCAGAAAGATGGAGCCTCGGGGGATGCGACCAGCGCGCGCCGCCGCTAGGAAGCCTGCCAAGGCGCCTCTTGCCACGTTGTCGCCCGAATACGCTGAGACTCCGAGGTCCGCCAGCGCGAGGCTTTCGTCGAGCGTGTAGCCTCTCTCGGCGCACCACTCCCTCGCCTTCGCGGTCTGGCGCTCCAGGCTATGGCCCGAAGCCTGGCGTCCAGACGAAAAGCGGCGGTATGAGTAGACGAGGGTGTCTTTCGGGGGCTTGCTTGCCATCTCCCATTATCGTAGGTTTTATGTGTGAGCGACTACCACCTGGCCACCCCCGCCCTGGCCGCGCAGGCCCGCACGGCCGCCATCTACAAGGACCAGAAGTTCAGCGACCACGCGCCGCTGATCGTCGATTACGACTTCCAGCTCTGAGTCCTCGGGCCGGCGCCGGCTCACAGCGCCACGGCCAGGGCCAGGCCCTCGCACAGGGCGGCCGCCAGGGCCACCCCGGCTGTCGAACCCCGTGACAGCACGGCGCCGCCCAGAGCCGAACCCGCTGCGAAGCCCAGGTACATCGCCGAGGCATTGAGCGACAGCACCAGCGGTGCCGCCTCGCCGGCCACCAGCGCAATCAGCCGGGCCTGCTGGGCCGGGAAGAAGCCCCACACCGTCAGACCCCAGGCAGCCAGACTCAGGAGCACCGCCGGCAGGCGCAGGGGCGGGGCGATGCCCATCCCCGCGCCCAGCAGCGCCAGGCCCAGGAAGGCCAGGCCCAGGCCGGCCAGCGCCGTGCGCAGCACCCGGGGTGCGCCCAGCCGGTCGTTGGCCGCGCCGCCCAGGAAGACCCCTGCGGCCGCCGCCACGCCCCAGGTGGCCATGAAGGCGCCGACCGCCGCGCCGTGCACGCCCAGGGTCGCCTCCAGGTAGACCGCCAGATAGGTCAGCATCGTGTAGGCCCCGGCGGCCCACAGCACCGTGACGACCAGGGCCAAGACCACCGGGCCCTGCCGCAGGGGGGCCAGGCGCTCGGCCCAGCCGGGGGCGGTGCGCGCTGGCGGCTGCGGCGCCAGCCGGTGGCCCATGCTGAGCAGGGCGAGTACGGACAGGGCCGCCACCCCGGCGAAGCTGGCACGCCAGCCCGCCCGGGCGCCCAGCAGCACCATCAGCGGCACCCCCAGGGCAATGGCCAGGCTCTGCCCGCCCGCCACCAGGGCCAGGGCCCGGCCCCGGCGCGCCGGGCTCGCCAGGCTGCTGGCCACGGCCATGGCATTGGGCATGTACAGACCCGCCGCGGCGCCCATCAGCAGCCGGGCCAGCAGCAGCACGGCGAAGCTGTCGGCCAGGGTGCAGATCAGGTTACCCAGCAGAAAGACCGCCATGCTGGCCAGCAGCAGCCGGCGCCGCTCCAGCCGGGCCGAAGCCGCCGTCAGCACAGGCGAGCCCAGGCCGTAGGCCAGCGTGAAGCCGGTCACCAGCAGCCCCATTTCCACCGGCGTGCGGTGCAGGCTGCCGGCCATGGCCGGCAGCAGGGGCGCGATCATGAAGCCTTCGGTGCCGATGGCGAAGGTGCCGGTGGCCAGCATCAGCAGCGGCCAGCGTGGCAGGGGGGCGTCTGGGTGCATGGTCGGGTGGTGTCAGGGCGGGGCTCAGGCCCCGGGGGCGGTGGCCTCGAAAGCCTCGAAAGCCCGCAGCGAATAGACGTAGGCCGCCCCGGCATTGACCTGGATGGCCGTGGCCAGGGCCTGGGCCAGCTCGGCCTCGGTGGCGCCGGCCCGGCGGGCGGCCTCGGTGTGGGTGCCGATGCAGCCATCGCAGCGCAGGCTCACGCCCACCGCCACCGCGATCAGCTCGCGGGTCTTGGCGTCCAGCGCGTCCCCTTCGCTGGCCGCGCCGGCCAGCCCCTGGTAGGCGGCCAGCATGCGCGGGTGGGTCTTGCCCAGGCGGCCCAGGGCCCGCTTGACCGCGGGGACGTAGTTGTTCCAGTCGAACAGCATGATGCTTCTCCGGTGATGGGTGGCTCAGGCCACCGGGATGGGGTGGGTGACCAGGGCTTCGTTGAAGCCGTTGACCAGGGCATGCTCCTGCGGGCCGGGGTTGGCGCGCATCGGCAGCACGGCATCCACCAGCACCTCGGTGCGGGCCTCGGGCAGCTTGGCCATGATCTCGGCGATGAACTGGTCCAGCGGCATGGCCCGCGGGTCGCCGCTCTTGTGGATCAGGTCGGTGTCGACCCAGGGCGGCGCGATTTCCAGCACCTCCACCGAGGTGTCGCGCAGCGTGAAGCGCTGCGACAGGGCGTAGGAGTGCAGGGCTGCCTTGGTGGCCGAGTAGAGCGCGGTGCTGGCCAGCGGCACGAAGGCCAGCACCGAGCTGTTGTGGATCAGCGTGGCCCGGGGCTGCTGGCGCAGGTGGGCGATGAAAGCCGCGCTCAACCGCACCGGCCCCAGCAGATTGGTGTCGACCAGTCGGACGGCCTGGGCGTCGTCCAGCGCACCGGCGGCATCGTCGAAGGGCATCACCCCGGCGTTGTTGATCACCACGTTGAGGGCGGGGTACTTGGCGATCAGCGCCTGCGCCACCTGCTGGATCTGCGCCGGGTCGGTGATGTCGAGTTCGACGGCGTCCATGCCGGGGTTGGCGCGGACGACCTCGTCCAGCAGGGCCTTGCGTCGGCCGGCGATGATGACCTGGTTGCCCAGGCGGTGGAAGGCCTCGGCCAGGCCGCGGCCGATGCCGGAAGCGCCGCCGGTGATGAGCAGGGTGTTGCCAGTCAGTTGCATGGTGTTCTCCAGAAAATGAAGTGAGGGGGTGTGAGGGGGGCGGGGGGCTCAGGCGCTGATGCGGTAGCGCGCCGCGGCCTGGTGGTTAGACAGATGGGGCAGCATGGCCTGGCGGGCGGCCTCGTAGGTCTCCCACAGCGCCGCGTCCTGCAGGGACGGCATCGTGATCAGCTCGGCGCGGTCGAAGCCGACCAGGGCTGCGTCCACCAGGTCCTCGGCGCGCATCACGATGGCGCTGTCCAGGTGCTCCACCGGCAGGCCGCCGTTGGCCCAGAAGTCGGTGGCGGTGGCGCCCGGCAGCACGGCCTGCACGCGCACGCCCTTGTCGGCCAGCTCGTGGTGCAGCGACTGGCTGAAGGCGGTGACGAAGGCCTTGCTGCCGCCGTACACGCCGTTGAGCAGTTCCGGCGCGATGCCGACGATGCTGGCGATGTTGATGATGGCGCCACGCCCCCGGGCCACGAAGCCCGGCACCGCGGCATAGGCCAGGCGCATTGGCGCCGTCACGTTCAGGGCCACCATGCGCGTCATCTCGTCCACGTCGCTGTCCAGCAGCGCCCGGTGGGTGCCCACCCCGGCGTTGTTCACCAGCAGGGTGATGCTGGCGTCCCGGCGCAACACGTCTTCCACGGTGGCCAGCGCGGCCGGCTCGTGCAGGTCGGCCACCAGCACCTCGACCGAGCGGCCGGTGCGGGTGCTGATGTCGCGCGCCAGGTGGTTCAGGCGCTCGCGGTTGCGGGCCACCAGCACCAGGTCGTGGCCGCGGCGGGCCAGGCGGTCGGCGTAGAGGGCGCCGATGCCCGAGGAGGCGCCGGTGACGAGGGCGGTGCCCAGAGTGGAAGAGGTCATGTCGATGCTCCGGTGGGTGGCGACCTGGCAGGGCCGCCGTGTTGCGATGGAGGCATCTTCCGTCCGATGGGCAATGTCTCAAATGACGTATATAGTCATGTTTTGAGACATCGGCAGGAGGACTTCTCATGCACCGCGTCGGCTATCTGCTCTCCGAGGGCTTCCAGGTCATGGCCATCAGCACCCAGGCGGTGTTCGAGTTCGCCAACCTGGTGGTGGGAGAGCCCTTCTACCGGGTGGACAACTACTCGATGGCCGGTGGTGAGGTGCGGTCCTCGCTGGGTCTGTCCATCGGCACCCGGCCCGCCACCCCGCGCAGCCAGGCCGACACCTGGATGGTGGCCGGCGTCATCGATCCCGTGGCGGTGCCGCCCTCGGCCGAGATGACGCGCTTCGTGCAGCGGGCCAGCCGCCAGGCGCGTCGCGTCGCCGGGCTGTGCACCGGCGGCTTCGTGCTGGCCGAGGCCGGTGCCCTGGCGGGGCGGCGAGCCACCACCCATTGGGCGCACGCGCAGACCTTGCAACAGCGGCATCCGGAGATCCAGGTCGAGCCCGACCGCATCTTCATCGCCGACGGCAACGTCTGGACGTCGGCGGGCATGACCGCCGGCCTGGACCTGGCCCTGGGCCTGGTCGAGAAGGACCTGGGCCCGGAGGTGGCCCGTTCCGTGGCCCACCGGCTGGTGATGCACCAGCGCCGCGCCGGGGGACAGTCGCAGCATTCCGAGCTGCTGAAGCTGGCGCCCAAGTCCGACCGCATCCAGCAGGCCCTGGACTACGCCCGCCAGCATCTGGCCACCCCGCTGGGTGTGGAGAAGCTGGCCGAGGTGGTGCACCTGAGCCCGCGCCAGTTCAGCCGCGTCTTCACCGAGGAGACCGGCCAGTCCCCGGCCAAGGCCATCGAGGGCCTGCGCCTGGAGGCGGCGCGGCTGATGGTCGAGCAGGGCCGGCACCCGCTGGAGGTGATCGCCCGCGAGACCGGGTTCCGCGACCGGCGCCACCTGCGTGAAGCCTTTCTGCGCGGCTACGGCATGGCCCCGCGCCTGGTGCGCCAGGGGGCCCGGCAGGCCGGCTAGGCCGGCGAAGCGGGACCAGGGCGCGGCCTATCGCCGCCATTGAAATCCTTGTCTCGCCTTGGGGGCACGAACTTCCCAGAATCGGGTCTACACCCCAACGACCGTGACCTGCCGGGTCCGGCGTTCACCGCTCCAACCGCTCGATTCGAGGAGAAGCCGATGTCCCAAGAAGCCAAGTGCCCTTTCCACGCCCAAGCCGCCGGCACCGGCACCAGCAACCGCGACTGGTGGCCCCAGCAGTTGCGCGTGGACCTGCTGAACCAGCATTCCGAGCGCTCCAACCCGCTGGGCGAATCCTTTGACTACCGCGCGGCTTTCCGAAGCCTGGACTACGCCGCCCTGAAGGCCGATCTGAAGGCTCTGCTGACCGATTCGCAGGACTGGTGGCCGGCCGACTGGGGCAGCTACGCCGGCCTGTTCATCCGCATGGCCTGGCACAGCGCCGGCACCTACCGCATGGTCGATGGCCGGGGTGGCGCCGGTCGGGGCCAGCAACGCTTCGCGCCGCTCAACAGCTGGCCCGACAACGTCAGCCTGGACAAGGCCCGCCGCCTGCTCTGGCCGATCAAGCAGAAGTACGGTCAGGCGATCTCCTGGGCCGACCTGATGATCCTGGCCGGCAATGTGGCGCTGGAGAACAGCGGTTTCCGCACCTTCGGCTTCGGTGCCGGCCGCGAAGACGTCTGGGAGCCGGACCAGGACGTGAACTGGGGCGACGAGAAGACATGGCTGGCCCACCGCGACCCCGAGGCCCTGGCCCAGCACCCGCTGGCCGCCACCGAGATGGGCCTGATCTACGTGAACCCCGAAGGCCCCAACGCCAGCGGCGATCCAGCCTCGGCCGCGCCCGCCATCCGCGCCACCTTCGGCAACATGGCCATGGACGACGAGGAGATCGTCGCCCTGATCGCCGGCGGTCACACCCTGGGCAAGACCCATGGCGCCGCGGCGGCCAGCCATGTGGGGGCCGACCCCGAGGCGGCGCCCATCGAGCAGCAGGGCCTGGGCTGGGTCAGCAGCCACGGCTCGGGCGTCGGCGCCGATGCCATCACCTCCGGCCTGGAGGTGATCTGGACCCAGACCCCCACCCAGTGGAGCCACCAGTACTTCGAGAACCTGTTCAAGTACGAATGGACGCAGGTCAGGAGCCCGGCCGGCGCCATCCAGTTCGAGGCCCAGGACGCGCCTGAGAACATCCCCGATCCCTTCGACCCGGCCAGGAAGCGCAAGCCCACCATGCTGGTGACCGACCTGACGCTGCGCTTCGACCCGGGCTTCGAGAAGATCTCGCGCAAGTTCCTGAACGACCCGCAGGCCTTCAACGAGGCCTTCGCCCGGGCCTGGTTCAAGCTCACCCACCGCGACATGGGCCCCAAGGCCCGCTACCTGGGCCCGGAAGTGCCCAAGGAAGACCTGGTCTGGCAGGACCCGCTGCCCGCGCCGGTGCATGCGCCGTCGGCCGCCGACATCGCGGACCTGAAGGCGAAGATCGCCGCCACCGGCCTGTCGGTGGGCGACCTGGTCTCGGTGGCCTGGGCCTCGGCCTCGACCTTCCGCGGTGGTGACAAGCGCGGCGGCGCCAACGGCGCGCGCCTGGCCCTGGCCCCGCAGAAGGACTGGGCGGTCAACCAGCGGGCGATCAAGGTGCTGCCGGTGCTGCAGGCGGTGCAGCAGGCCAGCGGCAAGGCGTCGCTGGCCGACGTGATCGTGCTGGCCGGCGTCGTCGGTGTGGAGCAGGCGGCGAAGGCGGCCGGCGTGGCCGTCGAGCTGCCGTTCACGCCGGGCCGGGTCGATGCGCGGCAGGACCAGACCGAGGTCGCCTCCTTCGCGGTGATGGAGCCGGTGGCCGAGGGCTTCCGCAACTTCGGCCGCGGCCAGGGCCAGACCTCGACCGAGGCCCTGCTGATCGACAAAGCCCAGCAGCTCACCCTGACCGCGCCCGAGCTGACCGTGCTGGTGGGCGGCCTGCGGGTGCTGGGCGCCAATGCCGACGGCAGCGACCTGGGCGTCTTCACCGACCGGGTGGGCGTGCTCAGCAACGACTTCTTCGTGAACCTGCTGGACATGGCCACCGCCTGGCAGGCCAGCGACGCCAGCGCCGAGGTCTTCGAAGGTCGTGACCGCCGAAGCGGCGCGGTCAAGCACCGCGCCAGCCGGGCCGATCTGGTCTTCGGCTCGAATTCGGTGCTGCGCGCCCTGGCCGAGGTCTACGCCAGCAGCGACGCGAAGGCCAAGTTCGTGCAGGACTTCGTCGCCGCCTGGACCAAGGTCATGAACCTGGACCGTTTCGACGTGGCCTGAGCTCCCTGGACGGCCTGTCCCCATCCCCGGGGGCAGGTCGCCGGGCCGCGCATGGACACCGCGCGGTCTTGAACGGCGATACTCCAGGCGGCTTTGATCCGTTCATGCGCAGGGCCCGCTTTGGCCCCTGGGAAGTCCGACATGGTGTCCGGTCCAACTTCTCCTTCCATGGCCTCGGAGGATTCCGCCAGGGTCCTGTGGGGCCGACGCCAGGCGTCTGCCGGCCTGGTGCTGGCCGGCTGGGTGGGCTATTACCTGCTGGCGCTGGGCTGCATCGTGCTTTCGCGCCTGCCCCAGGAGATCTCCACCCTGTGGCTGCCCGACGCGCTGGCGGTGCTCTGGCTGTTGATGCTGCCGCCGGCGCAGCGCCGCTGGCCCCTGCTGGGTCTGGTGCTGGTCATCCCGGCGGCCAATCTCAGCTACGGCGACCCCTGGCGTCTGGCCGTTTCCTTCATTCCGGCCAACCTGTCCCAGATCGCCCTGGCCGCCTGGCTGCTGGAGCGGCATGTGCAGCCCCATCGGGCGCTGACCGAGCCGGCCCACCTGTTGCGGGCCATGGGGCTGGGCGGTGCGCTGCCGGCGGCCTTCGGCGGCGGCGTGGCCTGCCTGATCGTGCCCGCCCTGGTCGGCACGCCGCTGGGGCCCTCGCTGGGGAACCTGTGGTGGTCCTGGGTGGTGAGCAGCTTCTTCGGCTCCGTGACCCTGCTGCCGCTGGGGCTGTGGGTGCTGGCCCGCGGCTCTCCACTGTCCCGGTTGCTGAGGCTGCGGGCCCTGGGGGCGTTGCTGCTGGTGGCGCTGGCCTGCTGGTTCCTGCCGCAGTGGGTGAGCACACCCTTTCTGCTCATGATGGTGCTGCTGGGCGCGGTGGCCCTGAACGGCGGCTTCCTGCTCGCCGCGGTGGCCGCGGTGCTGGCTTCCGTGCTGCTCAATGCCGAGTACGCGCTGGGGCGCATGCTGTTGCAGCAGACCCGCACCATCGACGCGCCCATGGCTGTGACCGCCATGCTGGTGACCGTCATCCCGACCGTGCTGATCGGCGCGGTGCGCGAGCGGCTCCAGCAGCAGCTGCGGCAGGTGCAGGCCGGCGAGGCCCTGCTGCGTTCGATGGCCGACGCCACGCCGGTGCTGCTGTGCCTGGTGGACCGGCAGGAGCGCATCGTCCAGCTCAACCCGGCTGGTGCACGGCTGCTGGGCGCCAGCCGGCCCGAGGAGCTGATCGGGCAGTCCCTGGCCGAGCGCGTGCCGCTGCAGGATGCCCGCGATGGCCAGGGCGTGCTGACCACGCTGCGCGCGCCCACCGGCAGCGTGCGGCAGCTGATGCTGCACCGTGCCCGGGTGGCGGGCGGGCCGCAGGGCGGTGCCGTCTATTCCCTGATGGATGTCACCGACCAGCTGGAGGCCCAGCAGCTGCGCGAGCAGACCGCCCGGGCCGAGGCCCGCAGCCAGGCCAAGAGTGCCCTGCTCTCGCACATGAGTCACGAGCTGCGCACGCCGCTCAATGCGGTGCTGGGCTTTGCCCAGCTGCTGCAAACCGAGCTGGGCCGGGCGCCGCTGCCGCGCCAGCACGAGCGGCTGCAACTGCTGCTGCAGTCGGGCTGGCACTTGCTGGGCATGATCGACGAGCTGCTGGACCTCTCCCGCATCGAGGCGGGCCAGCTGGCGCTGGACTGCCACACCGTGGCGCTGGCGCCGCTGCTGGGTGAGGCGGTGGCCATGGTGCAGGCCGATGCCGCGCGGCGCCACATCGTGATCGAGACGCCGCCCGCCCTGACCCGCCACTACGTCCACGCCGATCCGCTGCGCCTGCGCCAGGTGCTGATCAACCTGCTGAGCAATGCCGTCAAGTACAACCGCGAGGGCGGGCGGGTCCGCATCGAGGTGGCGGCCGAGGCCGGGCACTGGACGCTGTCGGTGGCCGACACCGGCCTGGGCATCAGCCTGGCCCAGCAGCCCCATGTGTTCGAGCCCTTCAACCGCCTGGACCAGGCCCGCTCCAGCGTGCCGGGCACCGGCATCGGCCTGAGCATCACCCGCCGCCTGGTGGAGGCCATGGGCGGGCGCATGGGCTTTCTCAGCGATCCGGGCGCGGGCTCGACCTTCTGGGTGTCGCTGGCGGCGGCCGAGGCGCCCGCACGGGCCGACACCGGCCTGCAGCGGGCCGAGGCCCCGCCGGTGCGTCCGGCCCGCGTGCTGTGCGTGGAAGACGACCCGGTCAGCGCCCTGCTGGTGACCCAGGCGCTGGCGCTGGACGGCCATCAGGTGCAGGTGGCGGGCACCGCGGGCGAGGCCCTGCGGCTGGCCCAGGCCGCACCGCCGGACCTGATGCTGATCGACTTTCGCCTGCCGGATTTCGGCGGGCCCGAGCTGCACCGCCGCTTGCGCGAAGACCCGCGGCTGGTTGGTCTGCCCTGCATTGCGCTGACGGCCCAGGCCACCGACGACGACCGCCGCGCCGCCGGCCCGGGCTGGGCCGCCTTTCTGGCCAAGCCGGTGGACCTGTCGGTGCTGCGCCATGCGGTGGCCGCGGCCCTGCAGCCGGACCGGCCCCGGCCGGTGGCCTGAGCGGCCCGGCCGGCGCAGGGCTCAGGCGCTGGCCGGCGGGGTCTCGGGCAGCGCCCGGTCCAGCAGGGCGTCCACATCCAGCGCCGCCGGGTCCAGTGCCCCGAAGATGCCGGCCGTGTCCGGCCCGAAGCGGGTGGCGATGAAGCCCTCGGCCACCGTCGCCGGCGCGTGGCGGCGCAGCAGCACCGCCTGGGCCAGCAGCACCAGGCGCTGGGTGATTCTCCGGGCCTGGCCTTCCAGCAGGTCCGTGGGGCCCTGCCAGGCCGGCGCCAGCGTGTGCAGCGCGGCGCGCAGCCGCGGCTCGTCCCCGCAGCCTTCGGCCAGGTCGTCCCACAGCCGCTGGGCCGCCTCGCGCTCGCGGCCCAGGGCGCGCAGCAGGTCCAGGGCCATCACATTGCCCGAGCCCTCCCACACCGAGTTGACCGGCGCCTCGCGGTAGAGCCGGGCCAGGCTGCTCTCCTCCACATAGCCGTTGCCGCCCAGCACCTCCAGCGCCTCGCCGGCCTGGGCCACCGCGCGCTTGCACACCCACAGCTTGGCGGCCGGCGTCATCAGCCGCTGCCAGGCGCGGGCCAGCGGGTCGGGCACGGGGCCCTCGGCGTCCTCGAAGGCCTGAGCCAGGCGCAGGGCCAGCACCAGCGCGGCCTCGCTCTCCAGCGCCAGGTCGGCCAGCACGCTGCGCATCAGCGGCTGCTGGGCCAGCGGCCGGCCGAAGGCCTGGCGCTGGCGCGCATAGGCCAGGGCCTGCACCAGGCCGGCACGCATCAGCGCGGTGCTGCCCAGCACGCAGTTCAGCCGGGTGTGGGTGGCCATCTCCAGGATGGTGGGGATGCCGCGGCCGGGCGCGCCCACCCGCAGGCCCCAGGCGTCCTCGAACTCCACCTCGCCGCTGGCATTGCTGCGGTTGCCCAGCTTGTCCTTCAGGCGCTGGATGCGCACCGCGTTGCGCTGGCCGTCGGGCCGCCAGCGAGGCACCAGGTAGCAGGACAGGCCCCCCTCGGGCGTGCGCGCCACCACCAGGTGGGCGTCGCTGCTGGGGGCCGAGTAGAACCACTTGTGGCCGCGCAGCAGGGCTTCGGCGCTGTCCGCTCCGCCGACCTGGGTGGCGATGGGCGTGGCGGTGGTGGTGTTCGCCCGCACGTCGGAGCCGCCCTGTTTCTCGGTCATGCCCATGCCCAGCCAGATCGACGGCTTGGCGTCGATCGGCCGGTCGCTCGGGTCGTGCCGCGCCTCCAGCAGGCGCTCGCCCAGCCAGGCCCACAGGGCCGGGGCGCGCCGTAGCACGGGGATGGCGGCCTGGGTCATGGTGGCCGGGCACAGGGTGCCGGCCTCCACCTGGCCGTGCAGCAGCATGCCGGCCGCGGCGGCGGCCCAGCGGCCCGGGCGGCGGTCGGCAAAGGGCCGGGCCATCCAGCCCTGGCCGCGCAGCAGGGTCAAGAGGGCATGCCAGTCGGGATGGAAGCGCACATCGTCGATGCGCCGCCCGCGGGCGTCGAAGCGCTGCAGCACCGGGCCGGCCGCATTGGCCTGGGCGGCCTGCGCGAAGGTCTCGCTGCGGCCCAGGGCCGTGCCGTAGGCGTGCAGGCCGGGCAGGGCCCAGGCCGCGCCCAGGCGCTGCAGGTGCTGCTGCAGCGCCGGGTCGATGGCCAGCAGGTCCACGTCGCGCAGTTCGTCGACCTGGTTGCTGACGGTGTGGGTGCTCCAGTCCATGGCAGGCCTCCGGAAAGAGAGGTTCAGGCGGGGTAGCCGGTGATGGCCTGGATGCGGCGGTACAGCGGCCGCAGGCGGGCGTAGAGCGGGCGGTAGACCTCGGCGTACAGGGCATCGTAGAGGTCGGCCGCCTCGGCGCGGGGCTCGAACCATGTCGCGACCCGGGTCATGCGCGCCACCGCGGCGGGGAAGTCCGGCTGCAGGCCCAGGCCCACCGCGGCGTCGATGGCCGCGCCCAGGCCCGAGGTCTCGTGGGTGTGGGGCCGGCCCACCTTCAGGCGGAAGACATCGGCGGTGAGCTGCAGCACCGCGTCGCTCTGGGCTCCGCCGCCGCTGGCGCGCAGCTGGGTGATGGGCTGGCCCGAGCGCCGCTCCAGCCGCTCGCGGCCCTCGCGCAGCGCATAGGCCAGGCCCTCCAGGATGGCGCGGTAGAGGTGGGCGCGGGTGTGGGCCTCGCCGAAGCCGATGATGGCGCCCTTGGCCTCGGGGCCGGGGTGGCGCACGCCGGGGCTCCAGGTGGGCTGCAGGGTCAGGCCCAGCGAGCCCGGCGGCACCTGGGCCACCAGCTCGTCGAACAGGGTTTCGGGCGCCACGCCCAGCACCTCGGCGGCGGCCTGCTCGGGCTGGCCGAACTGGTCGCGGAACCAGCTCACCAGCCAGAAGCCGCGGGTGACCTGCACCTCGGCGCTGTAGTGGCCGGGCACAGCAGCCGGGTAGGGCGGCACGAAGCGCTCGGGCTCCAGGTAGCGGGCGCTGGTGAGGTTGAGGGTGGCGGTGGTGCCGTAGCTCAGCGCGCCGATGCCGCTGCCGTGGGGGTCGAAGGCACCGGCGCCCAGCACCTCGCAGGCCTTGTCGGCCGCGGCGGCCAGCACCGGCGTGCCCGCAGGCAGGCCGGTGGCGGCAGCGGCCTCGCGCGTGACCTCGCCCAGCACGCTGCCCACCGGCTGCAGCGCGGGCAGCTGCTCGGGCCGCAGGGCCAGGGCCTGCCAGTGCCAGGACCCGTGCGCCGCCCACTGCTGGCGCCGGCTGTCGAAGGGCAGGTAGGCCACCTGGCTGCCGATGCTGTCCACCAGGCGGCCGGTCAGGCGCTGGTTGAGCAGGCCCGACATCAGCAGGAAGGCGTGGGCCCGACCGTGCAGGGCCGGTTCGTGCTGGGCCCACCAGTTGAGCTCGGCGTCCTGCTGGAAGCGGCGCACCGTGCCCGACAGGCCGGTCAGCGCGAAGGCCGCGCGCCAGTGCGCGGCCACCCGCGGCAGCCGGGTGGCGCGGCGCTGGTCGGGCCAGATGATGGCCGGCGCCAGGCAGCGGCCCTGCGCGTCCACCGGCACCATGGAGGCGCGCTGGGTGGTGACGGCCACGCCGGCCACCCGGGCCGGCTCCTGCGTGGCCCACAGGCGCTGGCAGCAGGCCGCGGCGGCCCGCCAGAAGCCCTCGCCGTCGTGCGTCATCCAGCCGGGCTGGGGCCGCTGGTAGTCGGCAAAGACCTGCTGGGCGCGGGCCACCAGCGTGCCGTCCAGCGCGAACAGCAGGGCCCGCACCGACTGCGTGCCCAGGTCGATGGCCAGGATCAGGTCTTTCATGCGGGCACCCCGTGGGTGGTGGTCATCAGCGCCAGGTAGCGGTCCCGTTCCTGCCGGAAATGCTCGGCCGACCAGCCCAGCGTCTCCTGGCACAGCGGCTGCAGCGCGGGCAGCAGATCGGCGGCAAAGCCCGGCATCAGCAGGCCCAGGCGGCTGCGGCGCAGCAGCAGGTCGTCCAGGTGCCGCACCTGCTCGTGCAGCAGGCTGTGGCGCAGCTCGCCCCAGCGGGTGGTGGTGCCGGGGATGAGCGCGCCGCGGGCGGCCTGGCCGGCCAGCGCGCCCCAGCGGCCCTGCCAGCGCAGCGGCACGCCGGCCACCGGCGCGTGCGCGGGCAGGATGTCGCGGTGCACCGGCGGCGGCAGCGTGGGCAGCCAGGGCCGGGCGGCGGCCAGCGCGGCCTGGGCCATGCGGCGGAAGGTGGTGAGCTTGCCGCCGGCCAGGGCCACCAGGCCGTCCTGCGTCCACACCAGGTGTTCACGGCTTTCCTGCGAGGGCGCCACTGGCTTGTCGCTGGCGATCACCGGCCGCACGCCGGCCCAGGTGCACTGCACGTCGGCGGCGCTCACTCCGGCGCGGGGAAAGCTGTGGGCCAGGGCCGCCAGCAGGTAGCGCAGCTCCTCGGGCTGGATGCGCGGCTCGGTGCCCAGCTCGGGGTGGTCCAGGTCGGTGGTGCCCACGATCAGCCGGCCCTGCCAGGGGTAGGCGAAGACGGGGCGGCCGTCTTCCGGGTGGCGCCAGGCCACCGCGCGGGCCAGCGGCAGGCGCCACAGCGGCAGCAGCAGGTGGCTGCCGCGCAGCGGGCGCAGCCGCGGCGGCGCGGCGCCGGCCAGCGCGGCCACGGTGCCCAGCCAGGGCCCGCTGGCGCTGACGATGCAGCGGCAGGCCACGCTGCGCTCGAAGCCGTCCGGCCCGCGCAGCGTGGCGCCGCGGATCTGGCCCCGCCCATCGCGCTGCAGCGCGGTCAGCGTGGTGTGGTTGTGCAGCTCGGCCCCCAGGCTGCGGGCCTCCTGCAGCACCCGCAGGGTCAGGCGGGCGTCGTCGGTGGTGGCGTCCTCGTAGAGGCTGGCGCCGTCGTCGGTGGCCAGGCCGGGCACCAGCCAGGGGATGTCGGCGTTGCTGGCCCAGCCGCGGGCGCGCCGGCCGGCCAGGTGGTCGTACAGGCGCAGGCCGATCTGCATCGTGCGGCGGCCCGGCCCGAAGGGGCGGCGGTGCGCCATCACGAAGCCGATGCGCTCGACCAGGCCGGGCAGCTCGCGCAGCAGGGCCTCGCGCTCCTGCACCGATTCGCGCGTCAGGTGCAGCGCGCCGCTCTGCAGATAGCGCAGGCCGCCATGCACCAGCTTGCTGCTGCGGCTGGAGGCGCCCCAGGCGTAGTCGCGGGCCTCTACCAGGGTCACACGCAGGCCGCGGCGGGCGGCCTCTAGCGCCACGCCGGCGCCGCTGATGCCGCCGCCCAGCACCAGCAGATCGCAGTCGGGCTTCATGGCCGCACCCTCACCGCAGGGGCCGCAGGTTGCCCGAGGCCAGCAGGCCCTGCGGGTCGGCCTGGGCGATGGCCGCGTCCAGCTGGGCCAGGCCGGCCGCGCCCTTCTCGGCGGCCAGGGCGTCGCGGTGGTCGCGGCCCACGCCGTGCTGGTGCGAGATGGTGCCGCCCTGGGCGACGATGGCTGCATTGACCGCCGTCTTCAGCGCGCGCCAGCGGGCCGCGCTCTCGGCCCCGTCGGCGCCCACCCGCAGCACGAAGGTGCTGTAGACGCTGCTGCCCGTGGGGTAGACGTGCGAGAGGTGGGTGTAGGCGTGGCAGCGCTCGTCCAGTGCGGCCAGGGCCTGGGCGCCGGCCTGCTCGATGGCCTGCACCATCGCCGTGGTGCCGGTCCAGGGCAGGGCGGTCTCCATGGTGTCGACCATGTAGCCGGCCTCCCACAGCGCATTGCGCAGGTAGACGCCGGCAAAGCGCTTGGCGGCCCAGGCCCGGCCCAGGCGCTCGCCGGTGCCCACACCGCCGTGGGCGCGCCACAGCGCGCTGGCCTCGGCCCGCAGCGCGCGCACCTGGGGGACGCTGCCGGTCAGCCCCAGCATCAGCAGGCACTTGCCGGTGCCGCAGCCGCGCCAGGCCAGGTAGCGTTCCAGCCAGGCGATGGTGCCGGCGTGGCCGGCCAGGCGCAGGGTGGTCTCGGTCTCCACCGCGTTGGACAGGCGCAGCATGGACAGCGGCAGGCGGCGCTGCGCCAGCTCGCGCACCGCGGCCAGGCCGGCGTCCCAGCTGGGGAAGAACACGCCCAGGAACTGCTCGCGCTCGGGCAGGCGGCTCACCCGCACCGTCACGTCGCTCAGCACGCCCAGCCGGCCCTCGCTGCCCAGCACCCACTCGCGCAGGTCCGGCCCGGCGGCGCTGGCCGGCAGCGGCGGGATCACCCACTCGCCACCGGGGGTCTGCAGCCGGCCGCCGGCGAACCACTGCTCGCTGCGGCCGTAGCGCAGGCTCTGCTGGCCGCTGGAGCGCGTCACCACCCAGCCGCCGAGGCTGGCGTACTCGAAGCTCTGCGGAAAGTGGCCCAGCATGAAGCCGCGCGCACGCAGCTGGGCTTCCAGGTCGGGGCCGGTCACGCCGGCCTCGAAGGTGGCGAGCTGGGCCGTCTCGTCCAACTCGCTCAGCGCGCGCAGCCGGGCCATGGCCAGGGCCAGCACCGGCCGGGGCTCGTCGGCCTCGGGCCGCAGGTGGCCCACCACGCTGGTGGCCCCGCCCACCGGGATGACCAGCACCCCCTGGGCCTGGGCCCAGTCCAGCAGCGCGCGCACGTCCTCGCGGGTTTCGGGGAAGGCCACGCCGTCGCAGACCCGGCCGATGGGGCCCTGGCGCAGCGCGATCCAGTCGCCCAGGCTCTGGCCGTGGCTGGCGCGCAGCCGGGCCTCGGCGTCGGTCTGGACGAGGGGATGGGGCGGCAACCGGCCAGGAGGCACCTGGGCCAGCGCCTCGGCCAGGCGCAGGTCGGCCGGCGGCCGGGCCGGGCCCACCCGCTCGTGCAGAAAGTCCCGTGCCCCGGCCGGCAGCGTGGCCTGCACCGTGTCGTCTCCCCATCCGTTCCAACGCCGCATCGTGTCCTCGTTCTGTGTCGTTCGGGCTGGCGGGCATGCTAGGCAGCGGGCGGGCGGCTGGCTTGGCCTGGGCCGTCAGGCCCCGCACCGGCATTTGTGAAATCACGCCACGGCCGGGCGCGGCCGGGCATTGCCGCAAGCCCCGATGGCCGGCGCCGGGGGCTGTGCTAGAAACGCCGCGCCACTTCTGCCCGTTCCGCCGTGTCCCTCGCACTCGCCACCGACGACCGCAGCCAGGCCGCCGATGCCGCGGCCCGCCTGCACGGCCTGCCGTCCGCCCGGCTGGCGCGCGTGGCGCTGGCCTATGCCCAGCCGGCGCTGGACGCACTGGCCGAAGCCGGGTTGGCGCCCGCCGCCCTGCGGTTGGAACCACCGCTGTCGACACCGCTGCCCGACCCGCTGCCCGCCTTGCACTACATGGCCCTGCTGGAGGCCGCCGCCGCCCAGGGGGCGGGCGAGGACCTCGGCCTGCGGGTGGGCGCGCGCATGCGCACCGCCAGCTTCGTGGCCTACGGCCATGTGGTGCTGAGCAGCCCCGACTTCAGCGCCGCGATGGCCCAGACCCAGCGCTACGAGGGCCTGGCCCATGACCTGGGCCGCAGCGAGCTGCAGGTGGAGGACGGGCAGGCGCACTACCTGTGGCACTGTCCCTGGCTGCTGCGCCAGCCGGGGCGGCAGGTCTGCGAATCGGTGATGGCCGGCATCTTCGTCTTCGTGCGCTGGCTGGCCCAGCGGCCGCTGCCGCTGCAGGCCCTGGCCTTCCCGCACCCGGCGCCCTCGCCCGCGGCGCGGGCCCGGCTGGACGACTTCTTCGGCGTGGCGGTGCAGTTCGGCGCGCCGGTCACCCGGGCCTGCTTCGACGCCCGCCTGCTGGCCGAGCCCATCCCGAGCGCGGATGCGAGTTTGCTGCCGCTGCTGCAGCAGCATGCCGAGGCCCTGCTCAGCGCGCGCCAGACGGGCCTGCACGGCCTGCACAGCCTGCCGCCATCCGGGGTGTCGCCCCCGGCCGAGCCCCTGGGCGAGCAGGTGCGCCGCCAGATCGCCGAGCGCCTGGCCCAGGACGGCGCCCGCATGGCCGAGGTGGCGCAGGCCCTGGGCCTGTCGCCGCGCACGCTGCAGCGCCGCCTGGCCGCGCTGGGCACGCCCTTCCAGGCCTTGCTGGACGGCGTGCGGCGCGAGCTGGCGCAGCGCTATGTGGCCGATCCAGCGCTGTCGCTGACCGAGATCGCCTTTCTGCTGGGCTATGCCGAGCAGAGCTCCTTCACCCACGCCTTCAAGGCCTGGTTCGGCCTGCCGCCACAGGCCGCGCGGCGCCGGGGCTGAGCACTTCCCCTGCCGGGCGCGGCATCCCCTGGCCAGGGGGCAGTGCCAGGGCCTGGGCCTGCCTAAGATTCCGGGCAGGGAGGACCGCCCCATGCCCCTGACCGAGGACGAACGCCAGCGCCTGCGCGACGAGGAGCTCTACCGCGCCCAGCTGCGCCGCGAGATGGAGCCGCCCCGGGCGCCCCCCGGCGCGTTGGAGCGCCTGTCGGCCTTCTTCGAGAGCAAGGTGGGCTTCTGGCTGCTGACCACCGTGGTGGCCGGGCTGGCGGTCAGGCTGTCCGCGGAGTTCGGCAACTGGATCAACCACAGCGAACTCGAGCAGCGGGCCAAGGCCGAGCAGATCCGGGCGGCCGCCGAGCAGTCGCGGCAGGAGCTGGACACGGTCATGAAGATCATGCCCCTGCTGGTGTCCGACCAGCCGGCCCAGGGCCGGCTGGGGGTGGTGCTGCTCAACAGCGTGGCCGCGGCCAGCGGGGTGCAGAAGGGCACGGTGGATCAGATCACCGCCGCCTTGCAGTCGGTGGTCGCCCTTGGCGCGGCCCCCGACGCCAGCCCCCAGGCCCGGGCCCAGGCCGACCAGGTGGCCCGCCTGCTGGATGCGGGCAGCGGCACCGCGGCGGTGGCGGCAGGCAACGGGGCGAGTGGGGCCAGTGGGGCCGTGACGGCCGCCGCCGCGCCCGCACGGGTGGCGGCGCCGGCACTCCAGGCCGTGACCCTGCCGGCCCGGGTCTATGTGCAGATCGGCAGCGAGGAGCGGCGCCCCCTGGCCCAGCAGGCCCTGGCGGCCCTGCAGCAGGCGGGCGTGCTGACCCCTGGCATCGAGCGGGTGCCCACCCGGTCGGTGCCGGCGCGCCACCAGCTGCGCTACTGTCCGGACAAGGTGTCGCAGGACACCCTGCAGCAGGTTCAGCAGGCGCTGGCGCCGCTGCTGAACCCGCTGGACATGACCCCGCTCAAGCCCAGCCAATGCGGCAATGTGCGGCCCAACCACCTGGAGCTGTGGCTGGCAGATTGAGCCGCCGTCCGGTCTGTCTGGGGCCTCAGGCGCCGGGCAGCAGTTCCTGCACCAGGGCCTCGAAGGCCTGGGCCACCGGCGAGGGCCGTGGCCGGTCGTGCGCCAGCACAATGCCCAGCGTGGGCAGCGGCGGCAGGCCCGCACCGTCGCCCAGCACCAGCAGGTCCTCGGGCACGGCCGTCTGGGTCAGCACGCTGATGGCCTGGCCCGAGCGCACCACGGCCAGCAGGCCGGCCAGGCTGCCGCTGGCATAGGCCAGGCGGTGGCGCCGGCCGGCCCCGGCCAGCGCGGCCAGGGCCGCCTGGTGGTCCTGGGTTTCGGGGCCGGACAGGGCCAGGGGCAGCGGGTCGGCCCGCAGGGCCTCGCCGCCCGGGGCGCCCACCCACACCAGCGGCTCGGTGCGCAGCAGGCCCCGGGCCGTGGCCGGTTCGGCCACCGAGACCAGGGCCAGGTCCAGCTCGCGCCGGGCCAGGGCCTGGCGCAGCTGCGGCGTGGGGGCACACACCACCTCCACCAGCACGCGGGGATGCCGATGGGCAAAGCCGCGCAGCAGCGGCGGCAGGAAGCGCACCGCGTAGTCGTCCGGGCAGCCAAAGCGCAGCACGCCACTGAGCGGGTCTTCGGCCAGGTCGGCCAGGGCCTGGTCGTGCAGGGCCAGCAGGCGCTGGGCGTGCTCGCGCAGGCGTTCACCCGCCGCGGTCAGGCGAACGCCGCGGCCGGTGCGCAGCAAGAGGGGCTGGCCCACCACCGCCTCGAGCCGCTGCATCTGCAGGCTCAGCGCCGACTGGGTGCGGTGCACCCGCTGGGCGGCGCGGCTGAGCGTGCCGCTGTCGGCCACGGCCAACCAGCTGCGCAGCAGGTCGATGTCCAGGTTGGCGGGCACGGTATGAGCGTTTCTGATGGGTGGTGCAAGAAGCTTTCGTTTTACCAGATGGCTCCGACGCCGCAAGATGGCCCCATTCCCGACCACTGTCCTGAGGCCTCCCATGTCCCACAACGACGATCCCCTCTTCTGGCAACGCGCCCGCCAGCACCTGGTGCGCTACGGCGGCAGCTTCGAGCCGATGATCATCGAGCGGGCCCAGGGCTGCTGGGTCTACGACGCCGACGGCCGCGGCATCCTGGACTTCACCTCCGGCCAGATGAGCGCGCTGCTGGGCCACGCCCATCCGGAGATCGCCGCGGTGGTGACCGAATCGATCCACACGCTGGACCACCTGTTCAGCGGCATGCTCTCGCGCCCGGTGGTGGAGCTGGCCACCCGCCTGGCCGAGGCCACGCCGCCCGGGCTGGACCGCTGCCTGCTGCTGAGCACCGGCGCCGAGTCCAACGAGGCCGCGCTGCGCATGGCCAAGCTGGTGACCGGCGGCTGGGAGGTGGTGGGCTTCGCCCAGTCCTGGCACGGCATGACCGGCGGCGCGGCGGCGGCCACCTACAGCGCCGGGCGCAAGGGCTATGGCCCGGCGGCGGTGGGCTCGCTGGCCATTCCGGCGCCCAACAGCTACCGGCCGCGCTTCACGAAGGATGGCGTGCTGGACTGGCAGACCGAGCTGGACGATGCCTTCGCCCTGGTCGACGCCCAGTCCACCGGCGCGCTGGCGGCCTTCATCGCCGAGCCCATCCTGAGCAGCGGCGGCATCATCGAGCTGCCCGCGGGCTACATGGCCGCGCTCAAGCGCAAGTGCGAGGAGCGCGGCATGCTGCTGATCCTGGACGAGGCCCAGACCGGGGTGGGCCGCACCGGGATGATGTTCGCCTGCGAGCGCGATGGCGTGACGCCCGACATCCTGACCCTGTCCAAGACCCTGGGCGCGGGCCTGCCGCTGGCGGCCATGGTCACCTCGGCGGCGATCGAGGAGGCCGCGCACGCCAAGGGCTTCCTGTTCTACACGACCCACGTCTCCGACCCGCTGCCCGCGGCGGTGGGCCTGAAGGTGCTGGAGGTGGTGCAGCGCGACGGCCTGGTGCAGCGTGCCCAGGTGGCGGGCGAGCGCCTGAAGGCCGGCCTGCTGCGCCTGCAGCAGAAGCACGACTGCATCGGCGATGTGCGTGGCCGCGGCCTGTTGCTGGGGCTGGAAGTGGTGATCGACCGGCGCACCAAGGAGCCGGCCTTCGCGCTGGGCGAGGCCATCGGCCGCGAGGCCATGGCCCTGGGCCTGAGCATGAACATCGTCAAGCTGCCGCAGATGGGCGGGGTGTTCCGCATCGCCCCGCCGCTGACGGTGAGCGACGGCGAGATCGACCAGGGCCTGGCGCTGATGGACCAGGCGATCGAGAAGGCGCTCAGCCGCCGTACTGCTGGCGCAGCGCCCGCTTGTTGAGCTTGCCCACGCTGGTGCGGGCCAGCTGTTCGACGAACAGCACCTGGTCGGGCACGCCGAACTTGCTGATCAGACCCTCCTGGACGGCGGCCCTCACATGGGCGCTGATGTCCTGCGGCGTGCAGGTCGCGCCGGGCTTGGGCACCACCAGGGCCAGCGGGCGCTCGCTCCACTTCGGGTCCTTCACGCCCACCACCGCCACCTCGCTGACGCCGGGGTGGCGGGCGATGATCTCCTCGATCTCCAGCGAGGACACCCATTCGCCGCCGGTCTTGATGACGTCCTTGATGCGGTCGGTCACCTGCAGGTAGCCGCGCACGTCGATGTGGCCGATGTCCTGGGTGTGCAGGTAGCCGCCGTGCCAGAGCTCGGCCGAGGCCTCCGGGTTGTGCAGATAGCCCTGGGTCAGCCAGGGCGCGCGCACCACCACCTCGCCGGCGGACTGGCCGTCGCGTGGCAGGTCCCGCAGGTCCGGGTCCACGGTGCGCAGCTCCACCAGCGGCACCGGCCGGCCGGTCTTGATGCGGGTGGGCAGCTCGCGCGCGGTGCCCACGTCGGCCGCGTCCACCTGGGCCAGGGTCAGGATGGGACAGGTCTCGGACATGCCGTAGCCGGTGAAGATGTCGATGCCGCGTTCACGGGCGGCCAGGGCCAGGCCGGAGTTCAGCGCCGCGCCGCCGATGATGACCTTCCAGCGCGAGAGGTCCACGTCCTTGGCGGCCGGCGACTGCAGCAGCATGTGCAGGATGGTGGGCACGCAGTGCGAGAAGGTGACCTGCTCGCGCTCGATCAGCTGGAGCAGCAACTCGGGCTGGTAGCGGCCCGGGTAGACCTGCTTGAGCCCGATCATCGTGGCGGCATAGGGCATGCCCCAGGCGTGCACATGGAACATCGGCGTGATGGGCATGTACACATCGCCGCGGTGCACGCCGCCCTGGTCGCGCGCCAGCGCCAGGGCGCTGGTCACCCCCAGGGTGTGCAGCACCAGCTGGCGGTGGCTGAAGTACACGCCCTTGGGCAGGCCGGTGGTGCCGGTGGTGTAGAAGGTGGTGGCGCGGGTGTTCTCGTCGAAGTCGGGGAAGTCGCAGTCCGCCGCGGCGCCGGCCAGCAGGGCTTCGTATTCGCCGGCAAAGCCTTCGGGCAGGGCGGCGGGCTCGTCGCTCAACAGGATGAAGGTCTTGACCGTGGTGAGCTCGTGGCGGATCTGGGCCAGCACCGGCAGGAAGTCGCTGTTGACCAGCAGCACGTCCACCTGGGCGTGGTTGAGGGTGTAGACGATCTGCTCGGGCGCCAGCCGCACGTTCACCGTCATCAGCACGCTGCCCAGCATGGGCACGGCGAAGAAGCACTCCAGGTAGCGGTGCGAATCCCAGTCCATCACACCCACGGTGCGGCCCAGGCCGGCGCCCTGGGCCCGCAGCGCGTTGCCCAGGCGGCCGATGCGCTCAAACAGCTCGCCGTAGCTCAGCCGCCGCTTGTCGGCGTAGACGATCTCCTGCTCCAGCGCGGTGGCGCGCGGGGTGTGCAGCAGCTGCTTGATCAGCAGCGGGTAGGCATAGGCTTCGGGCGTGCGGTCGATCATGGTGCGCAGAGGTGATGGGATGGCTGGGATGCTAAGGGGCGCCGTGCGGGCCCCGCGTCGGGTTTCCACGGGAAGCATGGCTGGCCCGATACTTCGGGCTGACACTTCCACGCCTGCCCATGTTGCGCTACCTCACCGTCCCCGTGACCCCCTTCCAGCAGAACTGCTCCATCGTCTGGTGCGACGAGACGATGCAGGCGGCCGTGATCGACCCGGGTGGCGAGGTGGACCGGCTGATCGCCGAGATGCAGCGCCTGGGCGTCACCCCCACCGCGCTGTGGCTCACCCATGCCCACATCGACCACGCCGGCGGCACGGGCGAGATGGCCCGCCGGCTGGACCTGCCCATCATCGGCCCGCACCAGGGCGATCTGTTCTGGATCGAGCAGTTGCCCGAGCAGAGCCGCATGTTCCGTTTCCCGGCGGCCGAGCCCTTCCTGCCCACCCGCTGGCTGGAGGATGGCGACACCGTGACCCTGGGCCACACCGAGGTGGCCGTGCGCCACTGCCCGGGCCACACGCCCGGCCATGTGGTGTTCCACCACGCGGGGGCGCAGCGCTGCTTCGTGGGCGATGTGCTGTTTGCCGGCTCGATCGGCCGGACGGACTTTCCGGGCGGCGACCACGACACCCTGATCGCCAGCATCACCCAGCGTTTGTGGCCCATGGGGGACGAGACGGTGTTCATCCCCGGGCATGGGCCGGAGAGCACTTTTGGCCGAGAACGCCGTTTCAATCCCTATTTGGGGGGGACTTGATCGCCGGACTGTGAAGAAAGGTGATTCCGTCACATTGGCGAGTGCGAAAACTTAACTCAGGCCTAGCAGCGTGGACCTCTAAGCTGAAGGCCATGGAGTCAAGCACATCCTCTGGTGGATGGACACAGCGGCTCCAACACCAGGAGAACTGCCGTGTTTGAACCCATCACCGCCCCGTCGAATGCTTCGATCACCCCCCGGGCCCCGTGGCCGGCGCTGACCCGCGCGATGTCCTACCGCGGACCCGAGCGTCGCTCCGGTGCCGCGCTGATGGCCCGGCTGATGGCCCTGGCCCTGGACGAGATCGATTACGGCATGCTGATGATCGGGGAGGACGGTCATGTCATGCATGTCAACCACGCCGCGCGCATGGAACTGGAAGGCCAGCACCCGCTGATGCTGGACGGTCGTGTGCTGCGGGCCCGCGACCTGCGGGACCAGACCGCCCTGGTCGATGCCCTGCAGGGCGCCAGCCGCCGCGGCCTGCGCCGCCTGTTGTCGCTGGGCGATGGCGAGCACCGGGCCGGCGTCTCGGTGGTGCCGCTGCCCCTGTTGCCGGGCGAGGCCTCGTCTGCCGCCACCCTGCTGGTGCTGGGCAAGAGCCAGGTCTGCGGCGCGCTGTCGGTGCAGGGCTTTGCCCGCGCCCACAAGCTGTCGCCGGGTGAAGAGCAGGTGCTGATCGCCCTGTGCGATGGCGCCAGTCCCTCGGACATCGCCCAGGCCAACGGCGTGGCCATCTCCACGGTGCGCACCCAGATCGCCAACATCCGCGCCAAGACCGGCTCGGACAGCATCCGCAGCCTGATCCACCAGGTGGCCGTGCTGCCGCCGCTGGTGGGCACGCTGCGCCAGTCCTCGGTCGATCACCGCGCGGCGTTCGGCGACATGGGGGCTCTCTTCGGCGTGCTGGCCGGCGTGCACAACTGAGACAGTCCGTGGCCCCGCAGCGTCCTCTGCGGGGTCATCCTCTGGCGTTCTGGCCGTTTGGCCAGCTAACATGAGGCATGGTTGCAACTGTGCCCATGTTGAATCCACACATCCCCGGTTCGGGGTGGTTGGCCGAGTATCCGGCCGTGCGTCGTCTCTCTCCGCTGTTCCAGCAGCTGCTCGAGCGAGGTGATCTGCGTCGCTATGCCAAGGGCACCCTCCTGATCCAGGAGGGAGACCACGGCGACACCCTCTATGTGATCCTCCAGGGGCTGCTGCGTGCCTTCGGTGCCGATGACCAGGGGCGCGAGATCACCTACGGCAGCTATGGACCGGGCGAGTGCGTGGGCGAGATGAGCCTGGATGGGGGCGCCCGTTCGGCCAGTGTCGCCACGCTGGAGCCCAGCACCTGCGTGGTGCTGGCCCGTGAAACCCTGCTGCGCTTCATTGGCGAAGAGCCGGAGTTCGCCTTCGAGCTGCTGGCCATGGTGATCCAGCGGGCCCGCTCGGTCACCCAGAGCGCCAAGCGTCTGGCCCTCAATGATGTCTACGGGCGCCTGCGTCTGCTGCTCGGCGCCGAGGGGGATCCGATGGGGGGAGACATTCTGCTCACCCACCAGGACATCGCCCACCGCATCGGCTGCTCGCGCGAGATGGTCAGCCGCCTGATGAAGGACCTGGAAAAGGGCGGCTACATCGCCCAGCAGCGCGGGCGCGTGCGGCTGATGCGTCAGCTGCCCCACCGCTGGTGAGGCGCACGCGCCTCAGGCACTGACCAGGTCCAGCACCGGGTGGGCTGCCTGACCGGTGCCCAGGCCCCGCAGGTCCAGCCAGCGGGTGGCGCCGAACATCACGTCCTGCGCCACGGCCCGCGCCGTGGTGTCGCAGGCCAGGATCTCGCCGGGCAGCGCCGCGGCGCACAGTCGTGACGCCCGGTTGGTCACGGTGCCGATGGCCGCATAGTCCAGCCGACCTTCGAAGCCGATGGGCCCCACGGTGGCTTCGCCCCGGCTCAGGCCGATGCCCAGGCCCGCCGGCCCGCCCAGGGCCTGCCAGCGGGCCTGCAGCGGCCCCGCGGCCTCGCGCATGGCCAGCGCCAGCTTCACCGCGCGCAGGCTGTGGTCGTCCTGCGGGTCGGGGTCGTTGAAGAAGACCATGAAGCCATCGCCGGTGAAGCGTTCCAGCGTGCCCTCGTACTGGAAGACCAGCTTGCCCATGGCGCGGTGGAACTCCCGCAGCATCGACATCAGCGCCATGGCGTCCACCCGCTCGGCATAGGCGGAAAAGCCCCGCAGGTCGGCGAACAGCACCGTGATCTCCCGCCGGTGGCTGCGCAGGATCTCGCCGTTGCCGGTGGCCACCAGGCGCTCGGCCAGCGCGGGCGAGAAGAAGCGCTTGAGCAGCGACAGGTGCTCCACCTCCATGACCTTCTCGGCCACCCGGTACTCCAGCGTTTGGGACCAGGCGGCCAGTTCGGCCTTCTGCGCCTGGGCCTTGTCGTACAGCTCCTTGACCCGCAGCAGCGAGCGCACCCGGGCCCAGAGCTCCTCCTTGACCACGGGCTTCGTGATGAAGTCGTCGGCGCCGGCATCCAGCCCGCGCACGCGGTCTTCCTTGGCGTCCAGCGAGGTCACCATCACGATGGGCACGGCCTGCATGCCGGCCTCGCGCCGCAGGCGGGTGCACACGCTGTAGCCGTCCAGGTCGGGCATCAGCACGTCCAGCAGGATCAGGTCCGGTCCGCGGTCCAGCGCCATCGCCAGGCCCTGCTCGCCGCCCTCGGCCAGCAGCACCTCGTAGCCACGCGAGGCCAGCAAGGCCTCCATCAGGCGGCGGTTCTTCTCCTGGTCGTCCACCACCAGGATGCGCGGCACCGTGTTCATCGCGTGGCGGCCGGGGGGCGGAGGTGGGCGGGCACCTGGGCCTGCAGTGCCTCGGGCAGGTGGCCGCACACCGTCTGCACGAACTGCCGCACCGAGGTCAGCGGTTTGGCGATGTAGCCGGCAAAGCCGCACTCCTCGATGCGCCCGCGGTAGGCCGGCATCACCGAGGCGGTCAGGGCCACCACCGGCACGTCGGCCAGGCTGGGCTGGGCATGGATCCAGGCGATCAGCGCAAAGCCGTCGCTGTCGGGCAGCTGGATGTCCAGCAGCACCAGGTCGGCGCCCCGCGCCAGCAGCTGTTCCTGGGCCTGGGCGGCGGTGCCCGAAGCGTGCACCGTGAAGCCCTGCGAGGCCAGCACATCGGCGGCCAGCTTGCGGCTGCGGTCGTCGTCGTCGATGACATGGAGCGTGATGTTCATGGCTCAGCGGCCCTCCTCGTCGTCGGGCAGGCGTGGCAGGTTGAAGCGGAAGGTGGTGCCTTCGCCCACCACGCTGTGCAGGCGCACGTCGCCGCCGTGCAGCCGCACCAGGCGGCGCACCAGGGGCAGGCCCAGGCCGGTGCCCTCGCTCTTGCGCAGGATGTCGTCGCCCACCTGTCGGAATTCCTCGAACACCATGGCCTGATGCTCCGGCGCGATGCCCACGCCGGTGTCGCTCACCGTCATCCACAGGCCCTCGTCTTCGTTGCTGCCGACCTCAATCGTGATGGTGCCACCTTGCGGGGTGAACTTCACCGCGTTGCCCAGCAGGTTCAGCAGGATCTGCTTGACCCGCCGCGCATCGGCCGCCCAGGTGTCCGGGGCCTCCTCCAGCATGAGCTTGAGCGTCAGCCCGCCACGGGTGCAGCGCTCTCGCATCATCGCGGCGGTGTGGTGCACCAGCTCGGCCACCTCCACCTGGGACAGGTTCAGCTCCATGTGGCCGGCCTCGATCTTGGACAGGTCCAGCACGTCGTTGATGAGCGACAGCAGGTGTTCGCCGGAGGCGTGGATGTCGTGCGCGTACTCGCGCTGGCGCTCGTTGAGGGGGCCGAACATCTCCTCGCGCAGCACGTCGGAGAAACCGATGATGGAGTTCAGCGGCGTGCGCAGTTCGTGCGACATGTTGGTCAGGAACTCGGACTTGTGCCGGTTGGCCAGTTCCAGGTCGCGGGTGCGTTCGGCGATCTTGCCGGACATGTCGCGGTAGAGCTCCTGCAGATTCGCGGCCATCACGTTGAACTGGGCGGCCAGGTCCTCCAGCTCGTCGTTGCTGTGAAGGGTGATGCGGGTGCCCAGCTGGCCCTCGGACAGGGCCTGGGCCCCCTGGTGCAGTTCGCGGATGGGCTGGCTGACCCGTCCGACCACCACCATGGCCGCCACGATGGCGCCGGCCACCGCCAGCAGGATCACCACGCCGGTGCGCAGCAGCGTGCTGTACACCGGCGCCAGGGCCAGGTTGCGCGGCTGCTCAATCACCAGCTGCCAGCCCAGGGCGGGCAAGGCAAAGCGGCTGGCCAGCACGGGCTGACCGTCCAGCCCGGGCCGGGCGCTGGCATCGCGGCCCGACGGGCCGTCGCTCGATGGGGTGGCCTCGGCGCTTGGCGTGGGGGCGGGGCCGGTGGGCTGGGGCGCCGTTCGCTGGGCCAGCATCAGCGTGGTGTCGGCATGCAGCACCACCACCCCGCGGCTGTCCACCGCGTAGGCCTCCAGCGTCGGGTTGTGCAGCACCGGGGCCAGGTGGCGGGCCACCGTGCGCAGGTTCACGCGCGCCACCGTCACCCCCGCGCCCATGCGCGGGTCGGGCGTCACCAGCAGCAGCTGGGGTTCGTAGCCGTCGGCGTACTCGATGCTGCCCTGCTCGGGTGGCAGGCCGTTGGGCCAGCGCAGGCGGCTGGCGGGCGTGAATTCGGCCGGCTCGGTGCCCGGCACCTCGGACAGCGCATTGCGCGACACATGCACCATCACCCGGCCCTGGGGGTCGTAGTGCGTCAGCTCCTGCACCGCCGGCTCCAGCTTCAGGATGCGCTGGAACTCGCTGCGGCGATCGCCGTCGTCCAGCCAGCCGGGCAGCTCCCAGGGCAGGCTGGCCGTGGCGCGCACATGGCGCTCGATGGAGCCCAGCTCGGCCTGCAGGGCGCCGCTGACCTCGCGCGCCAGCAGGCCCTGGTTCAGGCTCAGGTTGCGGATGGCCTCGCGGTAGCTGAAGAGCACCTCCATGCCGCCGAACAGCAGGATGCTGAGCACCGCCAGCAGCGCGAAGGCGCGCACCTGCTTGCGCCACAGGCGCAGGCGCCAGAGCGAGCGCGACGGTGGCCCGGGCGGCGCTGGGGCGGCGGGTGGGTCCGCCGGTTGGGGGGGAAGGGGGTACTGCCGGGCCATGGAGGGGCGGGGCGCTCAGCGCCAGAGCTGGTCGGCCGTGCGCAGGGCGACCTTGGAGGGCACCAGCCCCATGGCCTGGGCCGCGCGCAGGTTGATGATGAACTCGAAGCCCTCGGGCCGCTGGACGGGGATGCGCGATGGGTCCGCACCCTCCAGGATGCGCCGGGCCAGTTCAATGCCGCGCGGCTGCTCCGGGGATTCGGTGCTGCCTTTCACTGCCATCAGCCCGCCAGCCAGGAGCAGGTAGCGCGAGTCATAGACCACCGGCAGGCCCAGGCTCTGCAAGGCCGGCACCAGTTGCTGGCGGTGGGTGTAGCTCAGATAGCTCATGGGCGCCAGCACCCCGTCGCCAGGGTGCAGCCAGTCGCTCAGCCGGGCGAAGTCTTGCGCCTTGCAGACCCGCACATAGCGCAGCGGCAGCCCGGCCCGGTGCGCCGCCAGGCGCAGGCCGGCGTCGTCCTGCTGGCTGCCCAGGGCCTGCGGCAACTCGTCGGAGGGGATCGGCCCGGGGCGGCAGGGGGGCATGGCCACGCCGGGGCAATCCGGGTCGGCGGCCTCCTCGGTGCCATCCACCAGCAGGGCCAGCCCGCGGATGTTCGGGTAGGCAAGGTGCAGGGCTTCGGCCATCTTGCCCCAGCCCGGCAGCGCCGACGTGAAGCCCGTGGTGGGTGTGCCCGGCCGGCGCAGGCTGTGCACCAGGCAGTAACTGCGTGGGTCGTCCGCCGAGCGGAACAGCACAGGGATGGCGCGATCCAACTGGCGCACCTTCACCGCGGGCGACATGGTGGTGCTGACGACCAGGTCCCAATGCCGCCGGGCCAGCCACTGCTCCACCTGCAGCAGGGTGTGGGCGTCGCTGGCCTGGGGATCCAGTTCGCCCCGCTCCAGCACCAGATGGTGGCCCTGCCGCTCCAGCGGGGCCAGTTCGCGGCTCAGCGCCGCCATCATGGGCCGATCCAGCTGTTCGCTCAGCTGGCTGAGCACCAGCACCGACAGGGTGCGCGCATGGCCCGTGCCGAGCGACATCAGCAACAGGCCCGCGACCAGCAGCCGTGCCAACCTCTCGACCGACTTTTGTCGGAGGCGGCCCCTGCCGGGAACTGCCGGGGCGATCAGCTGGTCAGGTGCTGGGCGCACAGGGTGTTGGCCAGGTAGGCCTGCCCTTGCGCACTGCCCACGTAGGTGGCCAGTGCGGTGGCATCGGCAAAGTGCAGCAGCGAGGTCTCCACTGGCGGGCTGGCCGTCAGGCCGTTCATCGGCGTGCCCACGAAGGCCGGCAGCTGCGTGCCCCCCGCCACCACCCCAGGCGGGCAGTTGCCGCAGCGCATCGACGGCTGAGTCCCCGTCCAGGCCTTCCAGCGGTGCACCAGCAGGGCCAGGGGCAGCGTGGCGTTGTCGTCGAAATAGCCGGACACAAAGCTGGTGGCCAGCACGCTCTGGCCGTCGGCCGAGGCCACCCAGCGTTGCGCGGCGTCCTGGGCATCGAACATCACCCACTGCACCGACACCGGCTTGACCAGCAGGTTGGCGTTGGCCAGTTCCGCCGCGGCGGTGTACCAGCAGAAGGTGTCGGTGGGCGCGGTGGGCAGCAGGGTGCCGCCGCCCAGGGGGCTGGAAGGCGTCAGGGGGTTGCCGCTGAAGCGCAGCACGCAGGTGTGGAACATGCCAGTGGACACTTGGTACCTCGTCTCAGATGGGGGAATGGACTCGACTGCAGGGGCCCGCTTTCCGGCAGGCCGCGGCGCAATCTACCGGTCGACGTCTGTGTCCAGATGTTCCCGTCGGCCCGCCATCCCTTCCTCTGAGGATGCTGTGTGGGGTTGTCACCATCGGCCCGGGCTTCAGGCCGCCGGGGGCGAGAAGCGCTCGGGCGGCTTGGGCGCCTTGTCGTACAGCGGCAGCACCTTGGGCAGGGTCCTCTCGATGTCGGCGATGCGGGTGGGCCCGGCCGGGTGGGTGGACATGAACTCCGGCGGTGCGCCCTCATTGGCCTTGAGCATCTTCTGCCACAGGCTGACGCCGGCGCGGGGGTCGTAGCCGGCACGGGCGGCCAGGTCCAGGCCCACCAGGTCGGCCTCGCTCTCGTCCTCGCGGCTGAACTTGAGGGTCAGCAGCTGGGCGCCCATGCCCAGCGCGGCGTCGCCCAGCTGGCCCAGGCCCAGCAGCGAGCTGATGAGGTTGGCGCCGATGCGGGTGGCCGAGCTCTTGCCCATGCGCTCGCGGGCGTGCTCGCGCAGGGCGTGGGCCATCTCGTGGCCCATGATCATGGCCACCTCGTCGTCGCTGAGCTGCAGCTGGCGCAGGATGCCCCAGTAGAAGGCGATCTTTCCGCCGGGCATGCAGAAGGCGTTGAGCTCCCTGGAGCCGATCAGGTTGACCTCCCACTTCCAGTCGCGGGCGCGGGGGTTCCAGGCGTAGGTGTAGGGGATGATGCGCTGGGCGATGGCGCGCAGGCGGATCACCTGCGGGTGGCTGTCGGGCGCCAGCGCGCGCTTGCCCTGCGCTTCCTTCTTCAGTTGCACATACTGCTGCTGCGCGGCCTGCTCGACCTGTTCGGCCGGCACCAGCTGGGTGAACTTCGATTCCCGGCCGACCTGCTGGCGCACGCCGTCGTCCTGGGCCAGCACGCTGGCCGGCAGCAGGCTGACGCCGGCGCCCAGGCCGGCCCAGGCGGCCACCCGGCGGCGCTGGTGCAAGGGGCAGGTGCAGCCCCGGGCATGGGCCAGGGGCGGCAGGGGCAGGTCGGCGTTGGTCTCGAAATCGTGCATGACAGGACAGGTGGTCAGTCGTCCGCGGTGGCGGCGCCAGGATCGGGCGCCAGGGCCTGGATGCTCGCACGCAGGCGCCAGAGCATCAACAACGCCGGGGCGGAAAGTGCGGTGGACAGCAGGAAAAAGGGAGGCCAGCCGATGGATTCGGCCAGCACGCCGGCCAGCGGCCCCACCCAGACCCGGCCGACCGAGGCGAAGGCGCTGAGCAGGGCGTACTGGGTGGCGGTGAAGCGCTGGCTGGTCAGGCTCATCAGGAAGGCGACGAAGGCCGCGGTGCCCATGCCGCCGGTCAGGTTCTCCAGCGCGATGACCATCAGAAGGCCGCCATCCACCGGCGTGGCCTGGGCCAGGTGCACGAAGCCCCAGTCGAAGGCCGGGATGGTCAGCCCCGGCAGGGCGCCCTGGCCGTGCACGGCCAGCCACCAGAAGCCCAGGTTGCTCAGGCCCTGGGCCAGGCCGAAGAGCATCAGCGCGCGCCACAGGCCCAGGCGCAGCATCAGCGCGCCGCCCAGCAGGGCGCCCAGCAGGGTCAGCCACAGGCCCAGCACCTTGTTGACCAGGCCCACCTCGGCCGAGGTGAAGGCCATGGTCTTGAGCAGGAACGGGGTCATCAGGGCGCCGGCAAAGGCGTCGCCCAGCTTGTAGAGCACGATCAGGCCCAGGAAGGCCCAGGCGCCGGGCTGGCTGAAGTAGCTGGCCAGGCCCGACAACAGGGTGTGGAAGCGCGCCCGCCGGGCCGCCCAGGCCGCCAGCGGCAGGGTGGTGGCCAGGCCCAGCAGCAAGGCGGCCAGGTCGGTCCAGCGTTGCTGCAGGGCGGTGGCCAGCGCGGTGCCCTGCAGCCAGGGCAGCAGCAGGGCTGAGGCCAGAGGCGACCAGAGGTGCTGGGTCAGCAGGTAGCCGGCCACGGCGGCGCCGCTCACGGCCAGGAAGCCGGTCAGGTCCTCGCGCGCCAGGCTGCGCGGCACCTCGGGACGGGGCAGGCGGGGCAGCAGGGTGGCGCTGGCCACGGCGGTGACCACCATCAGGCCGGCCATCAGCCGGTAGACCTGGGGCCAGCTCCAGCCGCCGCCCTGCTGCGGGTCGGTCCAGATCAGGGCCACGCCGCCGGAGAGGATCATGGCCAGCCGGTAGCCCATCACGTTGAGCGAAGAGCCCAGGCCACGCTCGGACGCCGGCAGCAGATCGGTGCGGTAGGCGTCGATGGCCACGTCCTGCGAGGCCGACAAGAACGCCACGGCCACCGCCAGAAGTGCAAAAGTCTGTAAGGACCGGCTGGGCGAGGTGGCCGCCAGGGCCATCAGGGCCCCGGCCAGGGCCAGCTGGGTGAGCACCAGCCAACCGCGGCGCCGGCCCAGGCCGGGCGGGTCGAAGCGGTCCATCAGCGGGGCCCACAGGAACTTGAAGGTGTAGGGCAGGCCCACCAGACTCAGAAAGCCGATGGTGGCGACGTCCAGGCCCTCCAGGCTCAGCCAGGCCTGCAGGGCCTGGCCGGTGAGGGCCAGCGGCAGCCCCGAGGCAAAGCCCAGCAGGGTGACGACGAACAAGCGGTGCAGGGCGCGCAGGCGATGACCGGCCCGGGAGGCGGCGGCCGGCAGGGAGGGCGGGGGCATGGCAGGATTCTAGAAGTGGGGGGCTTGCCGCTCGGAGCCGGGGCCAAAATGTGATGGAATCGGCGCTGGTCGGTTCGTTTCTTGGCAGGTTCGGCAAAAGGTGATGTCGTGGGCTTGATGGCAGATGTTCCCGCGTGGTACTGGCAGGTGTTGGGCGCCGTGGGCGGCCTGGGCCTGGGCCTGTTCATCGGCGCGGTCAGCCGCCGCAAACCCAGCGACCCACCGCCCACCCAGATGCAACCCCGGCCGGCCCGGCCCGCCCAGGCCGCGGCCGCCCCGGCTGCGGCGGGCGCGAATGGCGCCAGTGGCGGCGAGCCCCGGCTGGACGCCACCTCCCAGCGCCTGCTGGAACGCCTGCGCGAGGCCAACCTGGACCTGACGGCCCGCCTGCGCGCGGCCACCGACCAGCATGCGCGCGACCTGCTCGAGCGCAGCCAGCAGCAGCAGGCCGAGCAGCAGCGCCACGAACGCCAGATCGAGGAATTGCGCCAGACCCATGCCAACGAGCTGTCCCACCTGATGACCGACATGGTCGAGCAGGTGGACGCGATGCAGCGCGAGCATGTGGCCAAGCTGACGGCGCTGCAGGACGAGATCGAGCAGCTCAAGCGCATCTCCCAGACCATCGTGGACCCGGTGACCCTGCACATGGGCGGGGACATGCGGCCGGCCGCGCCGCCCGCCGCCCCGGCCCGGCCACGGGGCTGAAGCCCCCGAGGCGCGCCGCCGGAGCCGCACGCCGGACCTTGAAATACCCGGGCGTGTACCCATGTGCCCGGCATGAGCACCGACACCTCCGCCCGCACCCAGATGGTCTGCCCGCACTGCGGGGCGACCAACCGCATCCCCACCGAGCGCCTGGCCGATGACCCGGTCTGCGGCCGCTGCCAGCAGGCCTTGCTGGATGGCCACCCGCTGGCCTTGACCGACGCCAGCTTCGACAAGGTGGTGGCGGGCAGCGGCCTGCCGGTGGTGGTGGACTTCTGGGCCCCCTGGTGCGGCCCCTGCCGCATGATGGCGCCGCAGTTCGAGGCGGCGGCCGCCCAGCTCAAGGGCCGGGCCTTGTTCGTCAAGGTCAACAGTGACGAGAACCCGCAGCTTTCGGCCCGTTACGGCATCCGCAGCATCCCGACGCTGCTGAAGCTGCGCGGCGGCCGCGAGGTGGACCGGGTGGCCGGTGCCATGCCGGCGGCCCAGGTGGCGGCCTGGGCGCAGCGCTGAGCCTGCGACGGGCTCAGGCCCGGGCCGGCGCGGGCCCGATGTCCACGTACTGCCACCACTCGTTCCAGAACGGGGGGCGGCGGTAGCCCTGCACCTCGGCGGCTGCCACGTCGGTGACGTAGCGGTGCACATGGCATTTGTACGGCGCGTAGACGATGCCGATGCGCTGGGCCTGGCGGAAAAGGGCCCAGCGTTCCGGGCCGTCGGGCAGGGCCTGCATCTTCAGGTAGAGGGCATCGAACTCGGCGCTCTTGAAGCGGGCCATGTTGTCGCCGCCGATCTTGGGGCTGAACATCATGCCCAGGCCGCTCTGGCCGTCGTACTGGCTGGCCGAGGAGTTCACGAACCAGCTCATCAGCGAGCCGGCCTGGGCCGCCTTGAGGTTCTCGGGCCATTTGGCGGGCTCGATCACCCCGCGGATGCCGATGGCCTGCATGTTGCGCTGCCACAGCTCGTCGAGCGAGCGGTAGAACTGGTCGGGCTGGGAGGCGCGGCGGATCAGCAGCGGCGAGCCGTCGGGCTGCTCGCGCCAGCCGTCGCCGTCGCGGTCCACGTAGCCGTAGATGTCCAAGAGGGCCTTGGCGCGCGCCGGGTCGTACTGCCCCATCTCGGAGCGGAAGTTCGGGTCGTAGCCGCTGGTGTTGGGCACGATGAGCGACTGGGCGGGAATGCCCTGGCCCTGGCGCACCAGCGCGATCTCGCGCGGGATGTCCATGCCCAGGTTCATGGCCCGGCGCAGGGCGATCTTCTCCGGCGTGTAGCCGCCCACCACCGGGTCTTCCATGTTGTACAGGGTGTAGCCGATGTCCGGCGCCAGGCTGCGGTAACCCTGCATGTGCTGGTGGGCCAGGTTGGGCGCCAGGCGGCCGTTGGGCATGGCCAGGGTGGCGAACTCCTCGGGCACCCGTTCGATGAAGTTCTGCTGCCCGTTCAGGAAGGACAGCCAGCGCGGCTGGCTCTCCTCGATGATGGACACCTCGACCCGGTCGATCATGGGCAGGCGGCGGCCCTTGAAGCGCGCCAGCAGGGCCTGGCCCTCGGCATCGTCGGCGGCCGGTTCGGCGTCGTACAGGCGCTCGCGGTACTCGGGGTTGCGCTCCAGCGCGATCAGCGAGCTGCGGCGCCACTGCACCAGCTTGAAGGGGCCGGTGCCCACCGGGTGGCCCATGATCTCTTCGGGGCCGTAGAACTCCACCACCTCGCGGGCCACGGCGCCGAACAGGTCGCTGCCGGTCAGCAGCTCGATCAGGCGGGGCCGGCCGGCGGCCACCTCCAGGCGCAGGGTGTAGCGGTCCAGCGCACGCAGGCCGGGCACCACCCGGTCGTAGTCGAAGGGCTGGCGCTTCTGCAGGCATTCCTCGCGCAGCGCGGCCAGACCGACGAAGTTGGCCTCCTCCAGATCGCCCCAGGCCGGGCTCTTGTTGGCCGGATCGGCGAAGCGCTTGATGGCGTAGACGTAGTCCTCGGCCACCAGTTCGCGCTTGCGGCCCTTGAAGGCCGGGTCGGACATGAAATAGATGCCCGGCTGCACCTTGATCACGTAGACCCGGAAGTCCGGCGAGATTTCGGGCAGTGCCGCCGCGGTGAGCAGCCTGACCTTCGCCGGGCGGGCCAGATGGTCGTAGACGTAGAGGCCCTCGAAGATGTGCGCAGTGAGGATGCGCGAGTACAGGTCCTGGATCTTGGCCGGGTCGAAGCCGGTCTCGGCCGCCTTGAAGGCGTAGCGCAAGACCTTGGGCGAGGCGGCTGACGCCGTGGCCGTGCCGGCGGCGGCCGACTGGCTGCCCAGCAGGGCTGCGGCGCCCGCCAGGCCGGTGGTCTGCAGCCACTGGCGGCGGCCGGGGTGCGGGGGCAAGTCGCTCACGGGGTCAGGCCTTGGCGGAGGAGGAGGGCCCGATGTCCACGTACTGCCACCAGTCGTTCCAGAACAAGGGGCGGCGGTAGCCGTGGACCTCGCCGCTGGACATGTCGGTGATGAAGCGGTGCAGGTGGCACTTGTAGGGCGCGTAGGCGACGCCGATGCGCTTGGCCTGGCGGAACAGGGCGTCGCGCTCGGGGCCGTCGGGCAGGGCCTGCATCTTCAGGTAGATGGCGTCGAACTCGGCATTCTTGAAGCGGGCCAGGTTGGCGCTGCCGGCCAGCGGGCCGTAGTAGCGGCCCAGCGCGCCCTGGCCGTCGAACTGCGAGGCCGACGAGGCCACGCCCCAGCACATCAGCGCGCCGGCCTGGGCGGCCTTGAGGTTCTCGGGCCACTTGGCGGCCTCGATCTCCACCCGGATGCCGATGGCCTTCATGTTGCGCTGCCACAGCTCGTCCAGCGCCCGCGAGGTCTGGTCAGGCTGGGAGGCGCGGCGGATCACCAGGGGCTCGCCGTTGGGCTGCTCGCGCCAACCGTCGCCGTTCTTGTCCACATAGCCGTAGATGTCCAGCAGGGCCTTGGCGCGGGCCGGGTCGTACTGCCCCATTTCGGAGCGGAAGTTCGGGTCGTAGCCGCTGGTGTTGGGCACCACGATGGACTGGGCCGGGATGCCCTGGCCGCGTCGCACCAGGCTGATCTCGCGCGGGATGTCCAGGGCCAGGTTCATGGCCCGGCGCAGGGCGATCCTCTCGGGCGTGTAGCCCCCGATCACCGGGTCCTCCATGTTGTAGAGCGTCAGCACCACGTCCGGGGCCAGCGCCCGGTAGCCCTGGATGCCCTGGTGGGCCAGGTTGGGGGCCACCTTGCCGCCCGGCATGGCGATGTTGACGAACTCCTCGGGCACCCGTTCGATGAAGTTCTGCTGCCCGTTCAGGAAGGACAACCAGCGCGGCTGGTTCTCTTCGATGATGGAGACCTCGACCCGGTCCAGCATGGGCAGGCGGCGGCCCTTGAAGCGCGCCAGCAGGGCCTGGCCCTCGGCATCGTCGGCGGCCGGCTCGGCGTCGTAATAGCGTTCGCGGTACTCGGGGTTGCGCTCCAGCGCGATCAGCGAGCTGCGCCGCCACTGCACCAGCTTGAACGGGCCGGTGCCCACCGGGTGGGCAGCGATCTCCGAACCATAGGCCTCCACCACCTCGCGGGCGACGGCACCGTAGAGGTCGCCGCCGGCCAGCAGCTCGACCAGGCGGGGCCGGGTCTCGGCCACTTCCAGGCGCAGGGTGTAGCGGTCCAGCGCGCGCAGGCCGGGCACCACCCGGTCGTAGTCGAAGGGCTTGCGGCTCTTGAGCGTTTCCTCGCGCAAGGCCGTCAGGCCGATGAAGTTGGCCTCTTCCAGGTCGCCCCAGGCCGGGCTCTTGTTGGCCGGGTCGGCAAAGCGCTTGAGGGCGTAGACATAGTCCTCGGCCACCAGCTCGCGCTTCTGCCCCTTGAAGGCCGGATCCGACGCGAAGAAGATGCCCGGCTTCACGCGGATGGTGAAGACGCGGAAATCGGCCGACACCTCGGGCATGGCCACGGCGGTCAGCGGCTTGATCTTGGCCGGACGGGCCAGGTGGTCGTAGGTGTAGAGGCCTTCGAAGATGTGCGGCGTGATGATGCGCGAGTACAGGTCGCTGAGCTTGGCCGGATCAAAGCCCGTTTCGGCCACGCGGAAGGCATAGCGCAGCACCTTGGGGCCGGCGCCTGTCCCCGTCTCGGCGGCTTCGGCCGGGGCGCTGGTCATCAGGCTGGCGACGCCGGCCAGGCCGGCGGCCTGCAGCAGTTGGCGTCGGGCGGTGGAGCGGGGTGCGTCTGGATGCGGCGGGATTGCAGAGGACTCGGACATGGACTCGGTCAGTTCAGGAGGTGGCGACGGGGTGGCGCCAGGCCATCAGTGCAGGGCCGCGGACTTCTTCTGGAGGTCCACGTCCACAAAGCGGCCGAAATCGAGGGCGAAGGGGTGGGTGCGGTAGCCCAGCAGCCAGGGTTGGGACAGGTACAGGCGGATGCGGTGGACATGCGGCTTGATCGGCATGTACACCGCCAGCAATCTCTGGGCCTGGGTGATCAGCGCGTCGCGCTCGGGGCTCAGTGGCATCTGGTCGATGCGGCGCACCAGGTCGTCGTAGGCCGGCAGCTTGAAGAAGGGCAGGTTGTTGGCGCCGGCCTCGGGGCCGTAGGCCTCGTGCAGAAAGCCCGAGCCATCGGGCGAGGTGGCGGTGTTGCCCAGGGCCCAGATCTGCACCGAGCCGGCCTGGGCCAGCTTGAACTGGTCGGGCCACTGGCCGGGCACGAACTCCATGTGCAGGCCCACGGCCTTCATGTACTTGCCCCACAGCTCGTTGAACTGGCGGCTGGTCTCGTCGCTCTGGGTGAAGTAGCGCAGCAGCAGGGGCTTGCCGTCGGGCAGGTCGCGCCAGCCGTCACCGTCCTTGTCGACATAGCCATACAGATCCAGCAGGGCCTTGGCCGGGTCGTACTCGCTGAAGCCGAAGTTCTGCTGCGGGTCGTAGCCGTAGGTGTTGGGCACCAGCAGGGTCTTGGCCGGAATGCCCAGGCCGCGGCGCACCCGGTTGATCTCGGCCATGTTGTCGTAGGCCAGCGAGATGGCCCGGCGCAGCGCGATCTTCTCGGCGGTGTAGCCCCCCACCACCGGATCGTTCATGTTGAAGTAGGTGTAGGCGTGGTCCGAGCGCAGCACCCGCTCCAGCTGGATGCCCTGCTTGGCCAGGTTGGGCGCCAGGTGGCCACCCGGCGCGGCGATGGGTGCGTACTCCAGCGGGGTGATCACCAGGTCGAAGTCCCTGGACAGGAAGGACAGCCAGGTGGGCTGGGGCTGCTCGATGATGGCGAATTCGAGCCGGTCGATCATCGGCAGCTTGCGGCCCTTGAAGCGTGCCAGCAGGGCCTGGCCCTCGGCGTCGTCGGCGGCCGGGTGGGCGTCGTAGGAGTCGTCGCGGTAGCCGGGGTTGCGCTCCAGCACGATCAGCGAGGAGCGGCGCCACTGCGCCAGCCGGAAGGGGCCGGTGCCCACGGGGTGGGCGTCGACGTCCTCGCCGTAGGCCTCCACCACCTCGCGCGCCACCGCGCCGAAGCTGTTGGTGTTGGCCATCGTCAGCATGAACATCGGATTGGGTCGGCCCAGCGTGACGCGCAGGGTGTAGCGGTCGGGCGTCTGCAGGCCGGCCACCGGGGCGTCGTAGTCGAAGGGGCGGCGCGTGTCCAGGGCCTTCTGGCGCAGTTCCTCCAGGCCCAGCACGTGGTACTCGCGGTACTCGCTGTAGACCGGGCTCTTCCAGCGTGGGTCGTAGTAGCGCTTGATCGCGTAGGCGTAGTCGGCCGCGGTCAGCTCGCGCCGGACGCCCTTGAAGGCCGGGTCGTCGGCGAAGTAGATGCCCGGGCGGATGTGCACCGTCCAGACCGTGAAGTCGGCCGAGTGCTCGGGCAGCGCGGCCGCCGTGAGCGGACGCACCTCGGCCGGGCGGGCCAGGTAGTCGTAGGTCAGCGGGGCCTCGAAGATGTGCGAGAGCACTTGGTTCGAGTAGATGTCGCTGATGCGGGCCGGGTCGAAGCCGGTTTCTGCGGCGTTGAAGGCATAGCGCACCACCTTCGTGCCGGTGGGCGCGGAAGCCGGGGCATCGGCGGCCTGGGCCGCGGTCATCAGCGAGAGGGCCAGGCTTGTGGCCTGCACCAGGGTTCGAATCCAGCCCATGTACTGCTGTTCCGAGTTGCAAAACGCTCGAGTCTATCCGCCCCCACCGAGAGGATGACGCTGGCACAGGGTTTGCGTTAGGGAGGGCCCGGATCGCGCCCCGCCTACACTCGCGCATTCTTCAGTCTGGCTCGGTGGCCACAAGCCGCCAGGTCTCAACCCTGTTGTCCTCTCTATGCTTGCCTATCTGATACGGCGCCTGTGGCAGATGGTGCCCACCCTGCTGGGGGTGGTCCTGCTGGTGTTCGCCCTGTTCAAGTTCTTCGGCAGTGACCCCGCCGTCATTCTTGGGGGCCAGAACGCCACCCAGGCACAGATCGCCGCGATCCGGCAGGAACTCGGGCTGGACCAGCCGTGGTGGATCCAGCTGTGGATCTTCGTCAAGCAGATCGCCACCTTCGACTGGGGCAAGAGCTGGGCAACCAACGAGCCGGTGGCCCACCTGTTCGCCAGCCGCCTGCCGGCCACGCTGACGGTGATGGTGCCCATCCTGATCCTGGACTCGCTGCTGGCCATTCCCGTGGCGCTGGGCGTGGCCTATGTGCGCGGCTCGCTGACCGACCGGGTGATCATGGTGGTGACCACCGTGGCCCTGTCGATCTCCTTCCTGGTCTACGTGATCGTCGGGCAGTACGTGTTCGGCTTCCAGCTGGGCTGGTTCCCGGTGCAGGGCTGGAGCGACTCGACCTGGACCAATCTGGTGCAGTACGTGCCGCTGCCGCTGCTGCTGGTGGTGGCCGTGGGCCTGGCGCCGCAGACGCGCCTGTACCGCACCTTCTTCCTCGATGAACTGGGTCAGGACTATGTGCGCACCGCGCGGGCCAAGGGCCTGGGCGAAGGTGCAGTGCTGTTCAAGCACGTGCTGCGCAACGCCATGATCCCCATCCTGACCAATGTGGGCCTGGCCTTGCCGGGCATCTTCGTCGGTTCCTTCCTGATCGAGGTCTTCTTCTCCATCCCCGGCCTGGGCCGCGAGGTGCTGCTGGCGGTCAACCGCAGCGACTACCCCGTCATCCAGGCGGCCACCGTCTACCTGGCGGTGCTGACGATGCTGATCAACCTGGCCACGGACCTGCTCTACAAGCTGGTCGATCCGCGGGTGGTGCTGAAATGAGTGCAGTGATTCAACAAGCGGCCGGCATGGCGCCGGCAGGTGCCCCCCTGCGTTCCGAGGGCGTTTGGCAGGCGGCCTGGCGGCGTTTCCGCAAGGACCGCGTGGGCATGGTGTCCCTGGTGGTGGTGGCGGCCTTCCTGCTGCTGATCCTGTTGTCGGCCACCGGTCTGGTGGCCCGGGGTTGGCAGACCGAGGTGGCGGTGCCCAATGCGCCGCCCACGGCGGTGGGGCCGCGGGCGTTGGACCCGGCCCAGCCCAAGGCCGAGGATCTCGCCCCCAATGTGGACCTGACGGACATCGACCCGCTGGCGCCGCGCTATGCCGAGTGGGCCGAGCGCGCCAAGCAGTACCACGCGGTGGAGACACCCAAGGCCGACACCCTGCCGCTGGGCGCAGACCGTTTGGGTCGCAACGTGCTGGACAAGGCGATCAAGGGCACGCAGGTGTCGGTCTTCGTCGGTGTGTTGGCCGCGGTGGTGGCCACGCTGGTGGGTACCGCGCTGGGCGCCTTCGCCGGCTTCTTCGGCGGCAAGGTGGGCGACTTCCTGGAGTGGCTCTACAACGTCTTCACCGCCATTCCCTACATCCTGCTGATCTTCGCCTTCGCGGCGGTGCTGGGCCGGGGCATCGGCACCGTGGTGCTCATCCTGGGCCTCACCGGCTGGACCGACCTGTACCGCCAGGTGCGCGCCGAGTTCATGAAGCACCGGGCGCGTGAGTACGTGCGTGCGGCCGAGGCCATCGGCGCCTCGTCGATGTCGCGCATCTTCCGCCACATCCTGCCCAACGTGAGCCACGTCATCCTGGTGCGCATGTCGCTGCTGGTGGTGGGCTTCATCAAGAGCGAGGTGATCCTGTCCTACCTGGGTCTGGGCGTGCCGGTGGACCAGGTCAGCTGGGGCACCATGCTGGCCGAGGCCCAAGCCGAGCTGATCCTGGGCTACTGGTGGCAGCTGGCCACCGCCACCGTCTTCATGGCGGTGTTCGTGACGGCCTTCTCGCTGATGGCCGACGCCTGGCGCGATGCGCTGGACCCGAAGCTGCGCGGCCTGGAGTGATGTGATGAGCGCGAACAACGAGACGAACATGCTGCTGTCCATCCAGGACCTGAAGGTGGCCTTCCGCATGGGCAAGGTCAACGGCCAGGAGCAGCTGGCCGAGGCGGTGGGCCGCGGGGCTCAGGCGGTGAGCTTCGACGTGCCGGCCAACAGCACGGTGGCCCTGGTGGGCGAGTCGGGCTCGGGCAAGAGCGTGACCGCCATGTCCATCCTGAACCTGCTGCCGGACAACGCCCGTCGCAGCGGCCGCATCCTCTGGCAGGGCCAGGACCTGCTGCAGGCCAGCCCGGCGCGGCTGCGGGCCCTGCGCGGGCGCGAGATCGCCTGCGTCTTCCAGGACCCGATGAGCTCGCTCAACCCGGTGTTCACCATCGGCCAACAGCTGATGGAGCCGCTGCAGCTGCACCTGGGCATGGGCGCCAAGGCTGCGCTGGAAAAAGCCGAGGCCCTGCTGGCCGAGGTGGGCATTCCCGAGCCCAAGCGCCGCCTGAAGGCCTATCCGCACGAGCTCTCCGGCGGGCAGCAGCAGCGGGTGATGATCGCCATGGCCCTGGCCTGCGAACCCAAGCTGCTGATCGCCGACGAACCCACCACCGCGCTGGACGTGACCATCCAGCGCCAGGTGATCGAGCTGCTGGCCAAGCTGCAGGCCAAGCACGGCCTGTCGGTGCTCTTCATCAGCCACGACCTGGGCCTGGTGGGCGAGATCGCCGACCAGGTGGTGGTGATGCGCCACGGCACCATCCGCGAGACCGGCCCCTCGGCGCAGATCTTCAGCGCCCCGAAGGACGCCTACACCCAGGCCCTGCTGGCCTGCCGGCCCAGCCTGGAACACAACCCGACCCGGCTGATGGTGATCGACGACCACATCGCCGGCCGTGACGCCGACACCTCCCGGGTGCGGGCCAAGGACCCGAACGCCCCGGTGGTGCTGGAGGTCAAATCCCTGGCCAAGAGCTTCCACTTCAAGACCGGGCTGTTCGGCCAGCGCGAGTTCCGCGCGGTGCGCGACGTCAACTTCAAGCTCAAGCGCGGCCACACCCTGGGCGTGGTGGGCGAATCCGGCTCGGGCAAGACGACCATGGGCCTGACCCTGCTGCGCCTGCACGAGCCGACGAGCGGCGAGGTGATCTTCGACGGCCAGGACCTGCTCAAGCTCAAGCCGGCCGAATGGCAGCAGATGCGCCGTCGCATCCAGATCGTCTTCCAGAACCCCTATGCCTCGCTGAACCCGCGCTTCACCGTGGGCCAGGCCCTGATCGAGCCGATGACCATCCACGGCATTGGGGCGAGCGCGGCCGAGCGCGAGCAGCGTGCCCGCGAGCTGCTGGTCAAGGTGGGGCTGGATGCCAGCGCCTTCGGCAAGTACCCGCACGAGTTCTCCGGCGGCCAACGCCAGCGGGTGGCCATCGCCCGCTGCCTGACACTCAACCCGGAGGTGCTGGTGCTCGACGAGTCGGTCAGCGCGCTGGACGTGTCGGTGCAGGCCCAGGTGCTCAACCTGCTCAAGGACCTGCAGGACGAGCTGGGCCTGTCCTACATCTTCATCAGCCACGATCTGGCCGTGGTGCGCTTCATCTCCGACGAGGTGCTGGTGATGAAGGACGGTGAGGTGGTCGAGCAGGCCAGCGCCGAGGACATCTTGCACCACCCCAAGCAGGACTACACCCGCCGCCTGATCGGCGCGGTGCCCAAGGGCTGGCAGGCGGCCGAGACGGCGCCCGCGGCCTGAGCGCAGCCCTTGCCCCCGCTCAGCCGGGGGTGAGCAGCTGCAGCACCGCCTGGGTCGGGGCGTCCAGCAGGGCCGGCGGGCGGTGGGCCAGGCCCAGGCGCCGCACCAGCGGCGGCGCCAGCGGCCGCACCACCACGCCGGCCGGCAGCGGCGTGTCCTCGCCGCGCTCCAGCGGCAGCACCGCCGCGCCGTAGCCCGCGGCCACCAGGCTTTTCATGGCCTCGGTGTAGTTCAGCTCGATGCGCGCACGCGGGTGGTGGCCGGCCTGGGCGAACCAGGCGGCGGTCAGCCGGTGCATCTGGGTGCTGCCGTCGTTGGCCACCAGCGGCCGCTCGGCCAGCCAGGCCGGCGTCACCACGTCCGGCACCGTCCAGCCGGCAGGCAGCCAGGCCATCATCGCGTCCTCCCGCCAGGGGCGGATCACCAGCTCGCCCTGGGGCGGCAGCGGCAGGGCGACGATGCCCAACTCCAGCTGCCCGGCCAAGAGGCGCTCCAGCGTCTGCTGCGAGCCCAGGATGCTCAGTTCCACCTCCACGTCCGGGCTGTGCCGGGCCAGCCGCGCCAGCACGTCCGGCAGCTGGTGCACCACCACGCCGCTGGAGGTGCCCAGGCGCACCTTGCCGGCCCGGCCTTCGGCCACCCGCCGGGCCCGGGCCACCGCCTCGTCGAGCTCGCGCAGCAGGCGCCGGGCGTCTTCCACCAGGGCCAGCCCGGCGGGCGTGGGCCGCGCGCCCTTGCGGTCGCGCAGCAGCAGGGCCATGCCCAGGCGCTCTTCCAGTTCACTGACATGCAGGCTCACCGTGGGCGGGGCCAGGTGCAGGGCCTGGGCGGCTGCGGCCAGGGTGCCCAGGTCGGCAATGGCCACCAGGGTTTGCAACTGGTCCAGGCTCAGGTTTCTCATCAGGTTTTCTGAAGGAATGCGTCAGAACATTCAACTTTCCAGATGTTAAGCCCGGGCGGAGCATGGCGCATCCCCTTCAGGAGCCCAACATGTCCTCTCTTGCCCGCACCGCAGCGGCCTTCGCTTCCCTCTGCTGCCGCGTGTCGCGTCGGCTGCTGCCGACCTCCGGACCTGTGCTGCCCTCGCAGGAGCGAGAACTGCGGGACCTGGGCCTGGGCGATGGCGAGCTCGGCTACTGGCTGCGTCAGCCCGGCGCGCCACGCCGCGGGGTCGATGAGCCCGTGCCTGACTGATCCGGCTGGCCTTCGGGGCGCGGCCTCTCCTACACTGGCCGGTGGTCCGCGGCGTGGCCGCGCACTCTTTTCTCACCCGCCCCCCGAACAACAGCGAGGAGATCGCATGTCCCTGATTCCCCAATGGCGCGAAGTGCCGGCCGAGCCCGGCCGCGTCGTCGCCCCCGATGAACGCCTGTCCTGGCCGCAGACCGCGGTGATGGGCATGCAGCACGTGATCGCCATGTTCGGTGCCACGGTGCTGGCCCCGATCCTGATGGGCTTCGACCCCAATGTCGCGATCCTGATGTCGGGCATCGGCACCCTGATCTTCTTCCTGATGGTGGGCGGCAAGGTGCCCAGCTACCTGGGATCGTCCTTCGCCTTCATCGGCGTGGTGATCGCGGCCACTGGCTTTGCCGGCGGCGGAGCCAATGCCAACATCGGCGTGGCGCTGGGCGGCATCATCGTCTGCGGGGCGGTCTATGCGCTGATCGGCGCGGTGGTGATGGGCGTGGGCACGGCCTGGGTCGAGCGCCTGATGCCGCCGGTGGTCACCGGCGCGGTGGTGGCCGTCATCGGCCTGAACCTGGCCGGCGTGCCGATCAAGAACATGGCGCCCACCGAGTTCGACAAGTGGATGCAGGGCATCACCGTGGTCTGCGTGGGCCTGGTGGCCGTGCGCACCTCGGGCCTGCTGCAGCGTCTGCTGATCCTGGCGGGCCTGATCCTGGCCAGCGTGGTCTATGCGGTGCTGACCAACGGCCTGGGCCTGGGCAAGCCGCTGGACTTCAGCGGCGTGGCCCATGCCGCCTGGATCGGCCTGCCGCATTTCGCCAGCCCGGTGTTCACGGGCTCGGCGGCGCTGCTGATCGCGCCGGTGGCGCTGATCCTGGTGGCCGAGAACCTGGGCCACATCAAGGCGGTCAGCGCGATGACCGGCCGCAACCTCGATGGCTCGATGGGCCGTGCCTTCATCGGTGACGGCGTGGCCACCATGGTCTCCGGCGCCGTGGGCGGCACGGGCGTGACGACCTATGCCGAGAACATCGGCGTGATGGCGGCGACCAAGATCTACTCGACCGCCAACTTCGTGTTCGCGGCCCTGCTGGCCATCGTGCTGGGTTTCTCGCCCAAGTTCGGCGCGCTGATCCAGACCATCCCGCTGGCGGTGATGGGCGGCGTGTCCATCGTGGTGTTCGGCCTGATCGCGGTCTCGGGCGCCAAGATCTGGGTCGACAACAAGGTCGACTTCACCGACAACCGCAACCTGATGGTGGCGGCGGTGACGCTGGTGCTGGGCACCGGCGACTACACGCTGCATTTCGGTGGCTTCGCGCTGGGCGGCATCGGCACCGCCACCTTTGGCGCCATCCTGCTGCACGCCCTGCTGGGCGGCAAGAAGGGCTGATGGTGCAAGTCGGCGGGCCGGCCCCTCCCGGGGGCGGCCCGCCGGCGCCGGCGAGCCTCAGCGTCCGCCGGCCTTGCCCGCCATGTTGTCGAACTTGTGGAAGTAGCGGCGGGCCAGGGCCACCACCTGACCGTCGGTCGGGTGGTCGGCCTTCTCGCTGCCGACGATGGTCTTGGCCGCGGCCGGCAGGTGCTTGGCCGTCCACTCCTTGAACTCCTCGTGCATGCGGGCCGGGCCCAGCACCAGCACCTCTTGCGAGCCTTCCAGGGCCTGGGCGATGGCGCCGAAGTACTCGGCGGCTTCCTTCTCGGTCATGCCGGCATGGTGGGTGTCCTTCTGCAGCTGGCCGGCCGCGCGCTGGTGGTGGCTGCGCGACTTGACGCGCTCGGCCTGCATCGACTCGGCGTCGAAGTGCATCACGTGGGCTTCCTTCTGGTCCATCCAGACGACGGCGTGATAGGTACTCATGGTGTTCTCTCCTCGGTGATTGAATCGATCGGTTCAGGCGGCGGGGTGGCCGGCCCGGGTCACAGGCGCGGCGGGGTCGGCTGGCCCAGCTCCATCTGGCGCTCGCAGGCGACGCAGTGGCGGGTCCAGGGCTTGGCCTGCAGGCGCGGCATGCCGATGGCTTCGCCACACGCGCTGCACAGGCCGAAGCCCGGGCTCTCCAGCCGGTCCAGGGCGTCGCGCACGCGTTGCAACTCGCCATGGGCCTGGCTCGTGCGTTGCAGGGCGACCTCGCGGTCGGCCTCGCGCTGCACACCGCCTTCGCGGCTGTCGTCCAGCAGTTCGGCGGCGGCGGCCACCCGGCCGCCCGCGCCCTCCTGGGCGGCGATTTCCTCCTCCAGCGTGGCCATGCGGGCAATCAGCAAGGCGCCCAGTTCAGCCCGTTGGGCGGGGGTCAGTGCGGTGCTCATGTCGGTCTCCTTGAGTCCCCATGGTGCGTGCTCCCGTGGGTATTTGTCTTGATGGTCGTCAAGGTGGCGGCGGGTGGGGCCGCAGGCGGAAGGCCTCCCTACAATGCCGTCATGACCTTGCCTGAGAGCTGCGATGTGCTGGTGGTCGGCGCCGGACCCGCCGGCTCGGCCTGTGCCCAGATGCTGGCGCGTGCCGGCCTGACGGTGTGCCTGGTGGACCAGCAGCCCTTTCCGCGCGAGAAGGTGTGCGGCGATGGCCTGATCCCGGACGCCCATGCCGCGCTGGCCCGCCTGGGCGTGGCCGAGACCGTGGCTGCCCGGGCCCATCCGGTGGAGCGGGTGGCTTGCATCGGTCCGCGTGGCGGCCGGGTGGAGGTGCCGGGCCGGCTGGCGGTGCTGCCGCGCCGCGAACTGGACCAGATCCTGCTGGACGCCGCGGTGGCCGCCGGGGCGGAGTTCCGGGCGCCCTGGCGCTTCGAGGGCCTGCTGACCGACGCGCAGGGTCGCGCCCAGGGTGCCACCCTGCGCCAGGGGGACGCGGTGCACGAGGTCTCGGCCCGCTGGGTGGTGCTGGCCACCGGCGCGGTGCCCCAGGCCTTGCTGGCGGCTGGCCTGTGCCGGCGGCGCGTGCCCAGCGGCGTGGCGCTGCGAGGCTACGTCCGCCACCCCGCCATGGCCGAGCGCCTGAAGGCCATGGAAGTGGTCTGGCACCGCAGTCTGCGGCCCGGCTACGGCTGGATCTTCCCCGGCCCGGACGGGGTGTTCAACATCGGTGTGGGCATCGCCCACAGCCACCGCACCCTGGTCGATGGGCGCAGCGCCAAGCAGGACGTGAACCTGCGCGCGGTGTTCGACGCCTTCTGCCGCCACCACCCGAGCGCGCGCGAACTGGTGCAGGGCGGCCAGTGGGTGGGCGAGCTCAAGGGGGCGCCGCTGCGCTGCACGCTGGAAGGCGCCCACTGGAGCGCACCGGGCGTGCTGGTGGCCGGCGAAGCGGCCGGCAGCACCTACTCCTTCACCGGCGAAGGCATCGGCAAGGCCCTGGAGACCGGCATCCTGGCCGCCGAGGCCCTGGTGGCCGGCGGTGAGGAAGCGGCGGTGCGCCAGCGCTACGAGGCCGGGCTGTCGGCCCTCAAGCCGCGGTTCGACCTCTACGAGAAGGCCAACCGCATCAATGCCCACCCCTGGCTGGCCGATCTGGTGATCTGGCGGGCCCGCCACAGCGCCGGCCTGCGCCGACGCATGGCCGGGGTGCTGGAGGAAACGACCAATCCGGCCAAGCTGGTCAGTGCCGGCGGCCTGCTGCGGCTGCTGATGCCGATGCGCTGATCCGGGCGCCCGGTCAGCGGGGCAAACGCCGGCGGAGGGAGATCAGGTCGCGCACAGCGGAGAGGACCGCGCTCTTCAGGCCCATGGCTGGCTGCTCGACTACATGCCAGGAGAGCGCCGCGAGCAACGTGGTGACGATCGTGGAAGCCGCCAGCATGCCCGGGACCGAGATCTGGGGGATCAGTGCGGCCACGGACTGCTGGACGGGAAAGGCGTAGATGTACATGCCGTAGGAATAGTCGCCCATGCGGTTGTAGTTCCGGATCCGGCCCGACGGCACGTAGGCCATATAAAACAGGATGTAGGGCAGGCAGAGCAGATAGGCCGGAAAGAAGAGCCCCCCCTGCAGGCCGGTGGCGACCACCGCTGCAAGCGCGGCCAGAAAGACCGGGCGGGCGAGCTGGATGTGCTCCCGGAGCACGAAGATGGCGGCGCCCGTGAAGAACATGAAGAACAGCCGCGGAAATGGCGTTGCCTCATCCATCAGACCGTAGTGGCCGGCCAGAACCCGGGCTCCCGAGACCAGCGCGGAGAGGATCAGCAGCAGCCGGAATGTGCGTGTGCGATGGCGCTGCACCGGGAACAGGGCAAGCCAGGCGACCACCAGGATGAGGTACATCGCGACCTCATGGGGAAGGGTCCACAGTGAGCCGTTGACCGCGTTGCGGTAGGGGTTGCCGGTGAAGACGCCTGGCAACTCGAAGTCCACGCCGCGAACGAGCGTCAGGCATTTGGCGAAGTACTTGTAGGTGTGCGGATCGGTGAGGTAGTTCTGCCAGGGCAGGGTGGTGAAACCCAGACCGACGACGAACACCGAAAGCAGCAGCATCACCAAGAGGCCCGGAAAGATCCTGAGGACCCGTGCCACCACGAAATCGAGGCTGTCCTGCTTGGTCAGGAGGCTGGCCGTGACGAGAAACCCGCTGGTCAGGAAGAAGACATCGACCGCGATCGAGCCCAGGGTCATGCCCAGGGTGTGACGCAGCGGCTCCGCGTCACCGGTTCCCAGGGCCAGCGCGAAGCTGTGCGTGACCAGGACGGCATACGCGGCCGCGATGCGGATCAGGTTGAAGTTGTTGTCTCGCCCCTTGGACAGATCGGAGAGCTTCATGGCAGCGTCGGGAAAGAACATCGGCTCCGGGATGAACGCGTGGGGCAGTGTGGCCGATGTTGTGCGAATTCAGGCCGCAACGCCTGTTCAAAGCGCGGGCGGCGGGCATAAAGTCCACATCCTTGACGAGACGGGAGTTCTCAAATCTGCCAACTGCTGGGCATGAATGCCAACACCCCCACCGATGTGATGTTCAGCTTCACCGGCCTGGCCTGCCGCGCCGAGGAACACAAGGACGGCTTCGGCATCGGCTTCTTCGAGGACAAGGGCGTGCGCCTGTTCGTGGATCACCACAGCGCCCGCCAGTCGCCGGTGGCCGAGCTGGTCAAGGGCTACCCGATCCACAGCGAGAACGTCATCGCGCACATCCGCAAGGCCACCCAGGGCCGGGTGGCGCTGGAGAATACCCACCCCTTCCAGCGCGAGCTCTGGGGCCGCTACTGGGTGTTCGCCCACAACGGCAATCTGGTGGATTTCCACCCGCGGCTGCACGGCGCCTTCCGCCCGGTGGGCGACACCGACAGCGAGCGTGCCTTCTGCTGGCTGATGCAGGAGCTGGCCAAGGCCCATGCGGGCGTGCCGGCCATCGACGAGCTGTCCTGCACCCTGGCCGAGCTGATGCCGCAGCTGCACCGCCACGGTACCTTCAACATGCTGCTGTCCAACGGTCAGGCGCTGTGGGCGCACTGCTCCACCCACCTGCACTGGGTCGAGCGGCGTCATCCCTTCGGCGCCGCCCGCCTGCGCGACGAGGACCTGAGCGTGGACTTCGCCCACCTGACGACGCCGCAGGACCGGGTGGCGGTGATCGCCACCGAGCCATTGACCCAGGACGAAGCCTGGACGCCTTTCGCCAGCGGCGAACTGCGGGTCTTCGCGCAGGGGCGCAGCCAGCCGGTGTGCTGAGCCCCCGGGGCTTCAGGGGCCGTTCGCGGCCTGGTTGGCGCGCAGCAGGCGCACCAGGGCCGTCCTCAGCCGATGGGGGTCGATCGGCTTGGTGAGGAAGTCGTTCATGCCCTCGCCCAGGGCCTCCTCTCGCTCGGAGGTCAGGGCCGCGGCGGTGAGGGCCACGATGGGCAGCACGTTGGGCGGGTAGCGCTTGCGCAGCTCGCGGGTGGCTTCATGCCCCGTCATGCCGGGCATCTGCACGTCCATCAGCACCAGGTCGAAGGGTTGGCCCCGCGCGCTGGCCCGGTCCACGGCCGTGATGGCTTCCAGGCCGTCCTGGGCCTGCTCGACCACCGCGCCCCACTGCTCCAGCAGGGCCACGGAGATCATCATGTTGACCGGGTTGTCCTCGACCATCAGGATGCGTGCCCCCTGGACCGGGTCCAGCCCGTCGCTGCCGGTGGAGCTGTCGATCTCGACATCCGAGGCCTCGGGCAGCGGCAGCTCGGCCCAGAAGCAGCTGCCGTGGCCGGGTTCGCTCATCACGCCGACCTCGCCGCCCATCAACCGGGCCAGTTCGCGGCAGATCGACAGGCCCAGGCCGGTGCCGCCGTTGCGGCGGTTGACGGGGCTGTCCACCTGGGTGAAGGGGGAGAACAGCCGGGCCTGGGCCTGGGCGTCGATGCCGGTGCCGGTGTCGATCACCTCGAAGCGCAGCACCGGGCCGTGCAGCACGTGCACCGCCATCACCACGCCGCCGGTCCGTGTGTACTTCAGCGCGTTGTTCAGGTAGTTGCTGAGGATCTGGCGCACCCGCACCGGGTCGCCGACGACGACGTCGGGCACCGCGGGGTCGCGCTGCAGGCGCATGGTCAGCCCCTTGGTGTCGGCCAGGGCGCCGTAGGCTTCGTGCAGGTTCTGCAGCAGGCCGTCGAGCCGGAAGGGCAGACGGTCCAGGTGCATCTTGCCGGCCTCGATCTTGGACAGGTCCAGGATGTCCGAGATGATGGCCGACAGGGTTTCGGCGCTGTCGCTGATCTTTTCGATGTACTGGCGCCGGCGCAGTTCGTCCACGCCCGGATCACGGGCCAGCCGGGCCAGGCCCAGCAGGGCATTGAGCGGGGTGCGCAGTTCGTGGCTGGTGTTGGCCAGGAAGGTGCTCTTGGCCCGGTTGGCAGCCTCGGCCTGGTCGCGTGCGCGCGCCAGGTCCTGGTCCATCTGGCGCCGCTCGGTGATGTCCTCGGCCATCCAGATGATGCCGTCGCGCTCGCCGTACTGGGGGTGCACCGCCTGGGCCAGCAGCCGGCAGCTGATGAGGCTGCCGTCGCGGCGCTTCAGGCGCACCTCCTCGTCCACATGCTCGCCGGCTTCCAGCCGGGGCAGCAGGCGGGCCCGGGCCTCGGCATGCTCGGTCGGGGTGGGCCAGACCTGGCTGGCGTGCATGCCCTGCAGCCGGCCCGCGGGCCAGCCCAGCATGGCCTCGAAGCGGGGGTTGACCATCTGGAAGTGGGCGTCGCGGGTGACGGCGATGCCGAACAGGGCCGTGTCCAGCACCGCTGCGTATTCGCGGCGCAGCTGTTCCGCACGGGTGATGTCCCGGGCGTTGATGACCAGGTACTCGCTGCCCTCGTGCGTGAAGCGGGAGGCCGAGAGCTGCATGTGCAGCAGCTGGCCGTCTCGCACGCGGAAGGTGGCGGGCAGGTTCTGGGCCGTGTCCCGGTCGCGCAAGGCGTCCACCAGGCGCTGGCGCTCGGCGCTGTCGTGCCAGATGCCCAGGTCCCCCGAGGTCCGTCCCAGCACCTCGGCCGCCTGCAGCCCGGTGATGCGCTCGAAGGTCGGGTTGACCATCACGTAGCGGCCGGTCTGCAGGTCGGTCAGGGTGATCACGTCCGGGCTGGTGGCCACCAGGTGGGCCAGCAGGGCCTGGGAGGAGGTGAGCGACTGCCCCAGCAGGCTCTCGGCCGGGATCAGCCAGGACAGCATGCCCTGCGGGCCCAGCAGCGGTACCCGCATGGAGCGCATCTGCACCACCCGCTGGGCGGTGTCGCCGGCCAGCTGCACCGAGCACAGGGCCGGCCCGTCGATCGCCCCGGGGCTGCCGCTGGGGGCGGAAAGTTGCTCCAGCACGGCCTGCACGCGCGTCCGTGCGTCGCCGACCTGGAACAGTTCGGGCAGGGGATGCTGCAGCAGGGCGGCTTCGTCCGGCACGCCCCACAGGGCCCGCGCGGCCGGATTGATGGCCAGGATGCGCGGGCCCGCATGGGCGATCAGGGGCAGGGACAGCGACGCGAACATGGCGTCGCTGGAGAGGGCGGCCAGACCGCGGGCGGCGGCCTGCGGGCCGGGTTCAGGCGCCGTGTCCTCCGGCGTCGCCAGCAGGGTGGGCGGCCATTCGGATTCCGTCGGCGCGGCGGGCGGGGCTGCGAGCTGTTGCAGCACCTGCCGGGTCCACCAGGTGCCCAGCAGGCCACCGGTGAGACAGGCGGCCCCCAGGGTGCCCAGCAGCTGCCAGCCGGCCCAGCCGCCGGACGGCCAGAGCTGCCAGACGGCGGCCGTCACCGCGCCGGTGGCCAGACCCAGGCCGGGTCCCGCCCCCCGGAGCCGGGCGGAAAGCGGGGGGGCAGGCTTGTCCATGGCGCCGGGCTGGTGCGGGGACCGTGCCGGGCCGCGGGCCATGGCTCAGGCCGGGCGGGCCGCGTTGAGCGCGTCACGCGTGGCCTGGGCCACCTGACGCGCCTTCTGCGCGAAGTCCTCCCCGTCCCCGGCATACAGCACGGCGCGCGAGGAGTTGACGATGATGGGCCCGTCGGGCCGCCAGGCGGCCTTCACAGTGGCCGCGGCGTCGCCGCCCTGGGCACCGACACCGGGGATCAGCAGCGGCAGGGTGGGGGCCAACTCGCGCACCCGGGCCAGTTCGGCCGGGAAGGTGGCGCCGACCACCAGGCCCAGGCGGCCGTCGCGGTTCCAGCGGCCGGCGGCCAGCCTGGCCACCTGCTCGAACAGACGGTCGCCGTTGGCCAGGGTCTCGAACTGCAGGTCGCTGCCCCCCGGGTTGGAGGTGCGGCACAGCAGGATCAGGCCCTTGCCCTCGTACTTCAGGTAGGGCTCGATCGAGTCGAAGCCCATGTAGGGCGAAAGCGTGACGGCGTCGGCCTGGTAGCGCTCGAAGGCCTCGCGGGCGTACTGCTCGGCGGTGGAGCCGATGTCGCCGCGCTTGGCGTCCAGGATGACGGGCACGCCGGGCGCCACCCGCTTCATGTAGGCCATCAGCTGCTCGAGCTGGTCCTCGGCGCGGTGGGCGGCGAAATAGGCGATCTGGGGCTTGAAGGCGTTCACCAGATCCTTGGTGGCATCGACGATGCGGGCGCAGAAGTCGAAGATGCGCCGGCTGTCGCCCTTCATTCCCGCCGGAAACCGGGCCGGATCCGGGTCCAGACCCACGCACAGCAGGGACTGGTGGCCATGGCTGGCCTGGGAAAGCTGGGCGTTGAAATGCATGTCCGTGATTCTACTGAGCCCCCCTGCCGGGACGGGGGGATTCTTCACGTTTCAAACACCCTGTCACAAGGTGACGGGACACCCCCGGGGGAGTCTCTGCGGGTCGGCTCAGCTGCCGATGCGGGCGGCCAGCGCGGCGGCGCGGCCGGTGTAGTCGGCCGGCGTCATGGCCAGCAGGCGGTCCTTCTCGGTCTGGGGCAGGGCGAGGTCGGCGATGAAGCCCTGGATCAGCTCGCGGGTCATCGGCTTGCCGCGGGTGAAGGCCTTGAGCTGCTCGTAGGGCTTGGGCAGGCCGTGGCGGCGCATCACGGTCTGGATGGCCTCGGCCAGCACTTCCCAGGCCTGGTCCAGGTCGGCCGCCAGGGCGGCTTCGTTGAGCTCGAGCTTGCCCAGGCCCCGGGCCAGGCTGTCGTAGCCCAGCAGGGCGTAGCCCAGGGCCACACCCATGTTGCGCAGCACCGTGGAGTCGGTCAGGTCGCGCTGCCAGCGGCTGATCGGCAGCTTCTGGCTGAGGTGGGTCAGCACCGCGTTGGCCAGGCCGAAGTTGCCCTCGGCGTTCTCGAAGTCGATCGGGTTGACCTTGTGCGGCATGGCCGAGGAACCGACCTCGCCCTCCTTGAGCTTCTGCTTGAAGTAGCCCAGGGAGATGTAGCCCCAGACGTCGCGCGAGAAGTCGATCAGGATGGTGTTGGCGCGCGTGACGGCGTCGAACAGCTCGGCCATGTAGTCGTGCGGCTCGATCTGGATCGTGTACGGGTTGAAGGTGAGGCCCAGGCTGCCTTCCACCACGCTGCGCGAGAAGGCCTCCCAGTCCTTGTCCGGGTAGGCCACCGAGTGGGCGTTGTAGTTGCCCACCGCGCCGTTCATCTTGGCCAGCAGTTTCACATCGGCGATGCGGGTGCGGGCATGGGCCAGGCGGGCCACCACGTTGGCGATCTCCTTGCCGACGGTGGTCGGGCTGGCGGTCTGGCCGTGGGTGCGGCTGAGCATGGGGATGGCCGCGAAGCGCTGGGCCATGCCGGTCAGCGTGGCCAGCAGGCCGTCCAGCGCCGGCAGGATGACCTCGCCGCGGGCGGCCTTGAGCATCAGCGCATGGCTGGTGTTGTTGATGTCCTCGCTGGTGCAGGCGAAGTGGATGAACTCGCACACCGCCTTCAACTCGGCGTCGTGCTCGACGCGGGACTTCAGCCAGTACTCCACCGCCTTGACGTCGTGGTTGGTGGTCTTCTCGATGTCCTTGATGGCCTGGGCATCGGCCTCGGAGAAGCGGGCGATCAGGCCCCGCAGCAGGCCCCGGGAGGCCTCCGTCAGCGGGGCGAAGCCGTCCAGGCCGGCGTCCGACAGGGCGATCAGCCATTCGATCTCGACCTGCACGCGGCGGTGCATCAGCCCGTATTCGGACAGCAGCGGGCGCAGGGCGGTGACCTTGGCGGCGTAGCGGCCGTCCAGGGGGGAGAGGGCCATCAGGGTGGAGATCGTCATGGCAAAGAGCTCAGGCTGAACGCGGCGCCGGGATGCGCGCGAAACCTCTCATTTTAAGGGGGACACCCCTTTTCGGGGCGGTCCGGCGGGCGCAGGGGGGCTTCGCTAGAATCGCGAGCCAACCACCCCCTTGACCGCACGCATGAAACTGATCGGCTCCCTCACCAGTCCCTACGTCCGCAAGGTGCGTGTCGTGCTGGCGGAAAAGAAGCTCGACTACCAGTTCGTGCTGGAGGACGTCTGGGCCCGCGACGACATCCTGGCCTCCAACCCGCTGGGCAAGGTGCCCTGCCTGGTGATGGAGGGCGGCGAGGCGGTGTTCGACTCGCGGGTCATCGTCGAGTACGTGGACATGCTCTCGCCGGTGGGCAAGCTGATCCCGGCCACCGGGCGCGAGCGCGCCGAGGTGCGCACCTGGGAAGCCCTGGCCGATGGCCTGCTGGACGCCAGCATCGCGGCGCGGCTGGAGCAGACCTGGGCCGGTCGGGCCGAGGGCGAGCGCAGCCAGGCCTGGATCGACCGCCAGATGGTGCGGGTGGAGTCGGCCCTGCAGGCCATGAGCCGCGGGCTGGGCGAGAAGGCCTTCTGCGCCGGTGCCGGCACCCACTTCACGTTGGCCGACATCGCCGTGGGCGTGGCCCTGGGCTACCTGGACTTCCGCTTCCCGGCCATCGACTGGCGCGGCGCCCATCCCAATCTGCAGCGCCTGCACGACAAGCTGGTGGCGCGGCAGAGCTTCATCGACACCGCGCCGCCCCAGGGCTGAGGTCGGCACCCGTCCTCAGGACGGGAATTCGTAGCCTTGCGCAGGCCACAGGCGCCAGCCGCCCTGGCTGTCGCCCTGCAGTTCCAACACCCAGCGGTGGTAGGGGCGCAGCCCCGGGTGATGGCTGATGCTCACCGGGGTGATGGCCAAGCCTTCCAGCTGCCGGTACAGCGCCGCCTCGTGCACGGCATCGAGTGCGCTGGTGGCCTCGTCCAGCACTGCGTAGCGTGGGCGGGCGATCAGCACCCGGGCAAAGGCCAGGCGCTGCTGCTCGCCGGTGGACAGCAGCTTGGCCCAGTCGGCCTGGGCCGCCAGCCCGCCCACCCGCTCGGCCAGTTCCGGCAGCTGCACCCGCTGCAGCATGTCCAGCAGTTCGGTGTCGGAGATGTCGCGGTCCAGGTCCGGGTAGAGCAGTTGGCTGCGCAGGTCGCCCAGCGGCAAATAGGGATGCTGCGGCAGGAAGCGCAGCTCGTCCCCGCCGGGGCGCAGCACCTGGCCGCTGCCCTGGCGCCACAGCCCGGCAACCGCCCGCAGCAGGGAGCTCTTGCCCACCCCGCTGGGGCCCACGACCATCAACCCCTCGCCCTCGGGGACCTCCAGGCTCAGGTCCTGCACGATCAGGTGCTCGCCGCCCGGGGTGCGCACGGTCAGGTTCCGCAGGGCCAGCACGCTGGCCGGCTCGCAGTCGATGGCCTCCCCCTCGTGGCGCGCGTGCTGGGTGTCCAGCGTCTGCGAGAACTCGTGCAGGCGGTTCACGCCGGCGGAGAAGCGGCTCAGGCTCTCGAAGTGCTCGACGATCACCGCCATCGCGCTCAGCACTGCGGTGAAGGCGCCGGCGGCCTGCACCGCGCGGCCCACTTCCATCTCGCCGGAGAGCACCTGGTCGGCGATGATGACGCTGGGCAGGGCCAGGGTCAGGAAGCTGTGCCCGTACTGGAACAGGTTCAGGCCCAGCTGCCAGCGCAGCACCCGGCGCCAGTTGTCCACCACCGCGTCGAAGACCTGGCCCAGTCGGGACAGCTCCTGCGCCTCGCCATGGTGGAAGGCGATCGGTTCGGCCTGCTCGCGCAGGCGCACCAGGCCGAAACGGAAGTCCGCCTCGCGGCGCAGCTGACGGAAGTTCAGGCCGATCAGGCGCCGCCCGAAGACCGAGGTGGTGATGAAGGTGACCAGGGCGGCATAGCCGATCAGGAACAGCACCAGCGGGCGCGAGATCGACCACAGCACGCCGGCGAAGGCCACCAGGTCGATCAGCGAGCCCAGGCCCACCATCAGGAAGTAGAGCGACTGCTGGGTGAAGCTGTTGATGTCCTCGGAGATCCGCTGATCGGGGTTGTCCAGCGCGGTCACCGCGTTGAGTCGGTAGAAGGCCTGCTGGCCCAGGTAGCGTGCCAGGAAGCGCTGCGTGAGCCAGCGGCGCCAGCGCAGGCCCAGGGTGTCGCGCACGAAGTAGTACAGGCCCCAGACCGGCACCGCCAGACACAGCAGCAGCGCGAAACGCCCGATGGCGCTCCAGAAGCGGGGGGCGTCGTGCGCGGCCAGGGCCGAGGTGAACTCCCCCGTCTCCTGGTTGAACATCACGTTGAACAGGGTTTGGCTCAGCAGCAGCAGGGCCAGCAGGCTCAGCAGGCCGCGCGCCCGCCAGCGTTCGTCGGAACGCCAGTAGGGCGCGGCAATGGCGGCAAAGCGCCGCCACAGGCGCCAGTCGAAACCGGCCGGCGGGCCGGTGTGCTCCGGGACAGTCTCCATGGCCGGCTCCGTCGGTCTCAGGCGGGCAGGGGCTCCCGCGGCGAGAAGCTGTCCGCGCGCGCCATGGGCCAGTAGAGCTCGTAAACCGGCTGCGGCCAGGGGCGCTCGCCGCGTTCGGCGGCCAGGAGCTCGCCCGGCTGCACCACGGGCAGGCAGTTGGCCAGCAGGGTCACCCGGTCGCCCGGGGTGCGGCGCACGATGTGGCGGGTGGTGATCTCGCGCGGGTGCCGCAGGCCGGCGGCTTGCACCAGCTCCTGCAGGGCGTGCAGCGTGTTCTGGTGGAAATTGAAGACCCGCTCGGCCTTGTCGGGCACCACCAGGGCTTGCTGGCGCACCGGGTCCTGGGTGGTGACGCCGGTGGGGCAATGGCCGGTGTGGCAGGCCTGGGCCTGGATGCAGCCCAGGGCGAACATGAAGCCACGGGCGGAATTGCACCAGTCGGCACCCAGGGCCATGGCGCGGGCGATGTCGAAAGCGCTGACGATGCGCCCGGCCGCGCCGATGCGAACCTTCTCGCGCAGGTTCAGCCCCACCAGGGTGTTGTGCACCAGCAGCAGGCCTTCCTGCAGCGGCGCGCCCACATGGTCGGTGAACTCCAGCGGCGCAGCGCCCGTGCCGCCCTCGCCCCCGTCCACCACGATGAAGTCCGGCGTGAGGCCGGTGGTCAGCATGGCCTTGCAGATGGCGAACCACTCCCAGGGGTGGCCGATGCAGAGCTTGAAGCCGGCGGGCTTGCCGCCGGAGAGTTCACGCAGCCGGGCCACGAAGCGCAGCAGTTCCTCGGGCGTGGCGAAGGCGCTGTGGGCCGCCGGCGAGACGCAGTCCACGCCTTCGGGCACCCCGCGCGCCGCGGCGATCTCGGCCGTCACCTTGGGCCCTGGCAGCACGCCCCCGTGGCCGGGCTTGGCCCCTTGCGAGAGCTTCACCTCAATCAGCTTGATCTGCGGGTCGGTGGCCAGGGCGGCGAACTTCTCGGCATCGAAGCGGCCGGCCTCGTCGCGGCAGCCGAAGTAGCCCGAGGCCACCTCCCAGACCAGATCGCCACCATGCTCACGGTGGTAGCGGCTGACCGAGCCCTCGCCGGTGTCGTGCATGAAGCCGCCGCGCTTGGCGCCGGCGTTGAGCGCCAGGATGGCGTTGGCCGACAGCGCGCCGAAGCTCATCGCCGAGATGTTGAACACGCTGGCGCTGTAGGGCTGGGCGCAGCCCTCGCCGATGGTGATGCGGAAATCGTGCGAGGCCAGCACCGTGGGCTGCAGCGAGTGGTTGAGCCACTCGTAGCCCTGGCGGTGCACGTCCAGCTGGGTGCCCAGCGGCCGCTTGTCGGGCTCGCCCTTGGCCCGCTGGTAGACCAGCGAACGCTGCTGGCGCGAGAAGGGCGCGGCCTCGTTGTCGCTCTCGATGAAGTACTGGCGGATCTCCGGCCGGATGAACTCCAGCAGGAAGCGCAGGTGGCCGATGACAGGGTAGTTGCGCAGCACCGCGTGCCGGCGCTGGCGCAGATCCCGGATGCCGACGACGACGCCGGTCCAGCCCAGCAGGGCCCACCAGCCCCCCACGCCGAAGCCGATCCAGGCGAAGGCGCCCAGCAGGGCGGCGGTCGCGCAGCCCAGCAGGGCCAGGTAGCGGATGGGCAGGTGGCGGTCGAGCGCGATCAGCCAGGCGGGCATGGTCTCCTCCGGGGGGGCGGCCGGGGCCGCTGGTGTGTGTGCGGCGCCTCAGCCGGGGCTCAGTTGGGCACCATGTCCGAAGGGTACTTCCAGAAATCGCGCAGCAGATAGTTCATCGGCATGTTCAGCGACACGTTGCGCGGCGGAATCGGCCTGGTGAACCAGCGGTCGTAGATGGCATAGGCCTCGCGGCTGGTGATCAGGCGCTTCATCTCGGCGTCCACCAGGGCCTTGAACTCCGGGTCGTCCTTGCTGAGCATGATGGCCAGCGGCTCGATCGTCAGGAAGCCGCCGACGACCTTGTACTTCTCCGGGTCGGGCCGTTCCGAGCGCAGGCCGTAGAGCAGCACGTCGTCCATCGCGAAGCCGTCCACCTGCCCCTTGTCCAGCATGTCCACCGCGGCGGCGTGGCTGGGGGCCTCGACGATGTCGATGTAGAGCAGGCGTTCCTCGTTGGCGTGCTGCACCGCCTTGAGCACCGTGGTGCCCTTGGTGATGGCCAGCTTCTTGTGCTCGAAGTCGTTGATCTTGTCGAACTTGGTGTTGGCATGCACCAGGATGCGGGCGCCGGTGATGTAGTGCGGGATGGTGAAGGCCACCTGCTTGCGGCGCTCGGCGTTGTTGGTGGTGGAGCCGCATTCCAGGTCGGCCTTGCCCTCCGTGATGGCCTGCATCCGGTTGGCCGAGGTCACCTGCAGATAGCCCACGTCCAGCTTGGGCAGGTTGAGCTGGCGCTTGACCGCGTCGGCCACCTTCAGACACAGGTCCAGGGCATAGCCCACGGGCTTGCCGCTGCTGCTGTCGATGTAGGACAGGGGCACGGAGGAATCGCGGTGGGCCAGGACGATCTTGCCGCTCTGGCGGATGCGGTCGAGCACCGGGCCCGCGAGGGTCGGGGTGGCCTGGGTGGCGAGCAAGGCGGCCAGCGCCAACAGGGGGAGTTGCTTCTTCATGGACATCGGGAAGGTCGGGCTTGTGGCCGGGGTCGCGGCGGGCCGGAGGGTGTCGGCGGCGGAACCCCAGTCGGACCCGCCGAGTCTATGCCCTTCCCGTGAAACGGGGCAGCGGTGCGCATGTGCCGATAATCCACGGGCTGTCCCGATTGGATTCCGACCCGATGCGCAAGCCTGATGTCTCCGCCCTGCTGGGCCTGATGCACCGCCGCCCCTGGCTGTTCGCCGGCGTGTCTCTCGGGGGCCTGGTCCTCGCGGGCATGCTGCTGCTGGGCATCTGGGCCGCGCTGCTCTACCCGATGCTGCCGGACCTGGACAAGGTCACCGACTACCAGCCCCGCCAGCCGCTGCAGGTCTTCACCCGCGATGGCGTGGAGATCGCCCAGTTCGGGTCCGAGCGCCGCGTCTTCCTGCCCATCGAGCGCATTCCGAAGATGATGCAGGACGCCCTGATCGCGGTGGAGGATGCGCGCTTTCGCGAGCACGGCGGGGTGGACCCGATCGGCATCGTGCGGGCCTTCGTCGCCAACATCACGCCCGGCGGCATGCGGCAAGGGGCCTCCACCATCACCCAGCAGGTGGCGCGCAACTTCTTCCTGTCGTCCAAGCGCACGCTGGACCGCAAGATCCGCGAGGCCATGCTGGCGGTCAAGATCGAGCACCAGCTCGACAAGGACCAGATCCTGGAGCTCTACATGAACCAGATCTACCTGGGGCACCGCGCCTATGGCTTTGGCGCCGCAGCCCAGGTGTACTTCGGCAAACCGCTGGACCAGCTCAGCATCGCCGAGGACGCGATGCTGGCCGGTCTGCCGCAGAACCCCGGCTACGCCAACCCCATCACCAACTTCGATCGCGCGGTGGCCCGCCAGCATGTGGTGCTGGGCCGCATGCTGGCCACCGGCGTCATCACCCAGGCCCAGTACGACGAGGCCAAGGCCCAGAAGCTGGTGATCCGCTCCGAGAACCAGGTGGCGGTGCATGCGGAGCATGTGGCCGAGATGGCGCGCCAGATCGTCTACCAGCGCTTTGGCGAGCAGGCCTACAGCGAGGGCTACAAGGTCACCACCTCGCTGATTGCCGCCGACCAGCAGGCCGCCTGGGCGGCGCTGCGCCGCGGCGTGCTGGACCATGAGCGCCGCCAGGCCTGGCGTGGCCCGGAGGACCAGGAAGACCTGGGCGACGACACCGGCGACGACGAGGACCAGGCGGCCCAGATCCTGAAGGACCAGCGCGACGACGAGGACCTTCGCGTGGCCCTGGTGCTGCAGGCCAGCCCGAGCAAGGTGGAGGCGGTGCTCGCCACCGGCGAGAAGGTCACCCTCGAAGGCGAGGGCCTGCGCTGGGCCAGGAGCGGCCTGTCGCCCAAGGCGCCGGACAACCTGGCCCTGCGCCGGGGATCGGTGATCCGGGTGATGAAGGCCGACAAGGGCGGCTGGACGATTGCCCAGTGGCCGCAGGCTCAGTCGGCCTTCGTCTCGCTGGACCCGGGCACCGGCCGGGTGCGGGCCCTGGTGGGTGGCTTCGACTTCACCCGCCAGCAGTTCAACCACGCCACCCAGGCCTGGCGCCAGCCGGGCTCCAGCTTCAAGCCCTTCCTGTATTCGGCGGCGATGGAGCACGGCGTGCAGCCGGCCACGGTGGTCAACGACGCGCCCTGGCCGGTGGGGCCCGATGGCTGGAACCCGCAGAACGACAACGGCCAGTACGACGGGCCGATCTCCCTGCGCCGGGCCCTGGCCAAGTCCAAGAACCTGGTCAGCATCCGGCTGGTGCAGTACATCGGCGTGGACACCGCGCGTCAGTGGACCGGCCGCTTCGGCTTCGACGTCAACCGCCAGCCCGACAACCTGACGCTGGCGTTGGGGGCGGGCAGCACCACGCCGATGCAGCTGGCCACCGCCTATGCTGCGCTGGCCAATGGCGGCTACAAGGTGGACCCGGTGGTGATCGAGCGCATCACCGATGCCCAGGGCAAGGTCGTCTTCCAGGCGCCGCCGCCGGTGCCGCTGACCGAGGCCCAGCGCATCATCCCGGCGCGCAACGCCTTCGTGATCGACAGCCTGCTCAACGAGGTGACCCGCAGCGGCACGGCCGCACGCGCCCAGGCCACGCTCAAGCGGCCCGACATCTACGGCAAGACCGGCACCACCAACGACGCGGTGGACGCCTGGTTTGCCGGCTTCCAGCCCTCGGTGGTGGCAGTGGTGTGGATGGGCTACGACGACCCGCGCAGCCTGGGCAGCCACGAAAGCGGTGGCGGGGCCTCGCTGCCCATCTGGCTGGGCTACATGTCCCAGGTGCTGCGCAACGTGCCGGTGCACACCATCGATCCACCCGAGGGCGTGCAAGAGGTCAACGGCGAGTGGTACTACAACGAGTACGCCGAAGGCGGCTACGTGACCCAGATCGGGGTGGACGATGCGGCGGGGGCGGCCTCCGGCGCATCTGCCGCCGAGGGCGCCTCGGCGCCGCAGGAAGCCGCGCTTCCCCCGGTGGCGCCCGCCGCCAGCCACCCCTGAGTCCTCTTTCCATTCCGCAGGAGACAAGCACATGGCCGTGTACGCACTGGGCGAGCAGCAGCCGCAGATCGACGACAGCGCCTGGGTGGCCGACTCGGCCCAGGTCATCGGCAACGTCGAACTGGCGGAAGACGTCAGCGTCTGGTTCGGCGCCATCCTGCGTGGCGACCAGCTGGAGCCCATCCGCGTGGGCCCGCGCAGCAACCTGCAGGACGCCTGCGTGCTGCATTCCGACCCCGGCAAGCCGCTGACCCTGGGCGCGGGCGTGACGGTGGGCCACCAGGCCATGCTGCACGGCTGCACCGTGGGCGACAACACGCTGATCGGCATCGGCGCGGTGGTGCTCAACGGCGCGAAGATCGGCGCCAACTGCCTGGTCGGCGCCGGGGCGCTGGTGACCGAGTGCAAGGAGTTCCCGGACGGCTCGCTGATCGTCGGCAGCCCGGCGGTGGTCAAACGGGCCCTGACGCCCGAGCAGATCGCCGGCCTGGCCCGCAGCGCCACCCACTACGTGGCCAATGCCCGGCGCTTCCGTGACGGGCTGCGGCGCGTCGATTGAGGCTCACGCCGGGTCGGCCGGCCGGATGGGCGTGGCTGAAGCGTCTTCGATGACCGTCGCCATCCAGGCAGCGATGGCTTCGTCGCTGGCGCCGGGGCGCAGCGCGGCCGCGCACAGGACATGGTGGTCCGGCGCTTCGCGGGCCATCCAGGCCAGGGCCTTCTTCGGGCCGGGGTACCAAAGGGTGCGCAGCGCGAAGTAGTCCTCCAGCGCCATCATCAGCAGCCAGTGGCGGCGGTAGTCACCCTCGGCATCGCCGCGGCGCAGGCGCTGCAGCATCTTGGCCACCCAGACCCGCAGGGCCTGGGCCTCGTCAGGCGCCAGGGGCTGCGGGCCCTTCGCATGCAGGGCCTCGAGTTGGGCCAGGAAGCGCGTGGCTTCATCGCCGCGCTGGGCCAGCACCTGCGCGCCGCGCAGGTAGAGCTGCTCGGCGCTCGGTTCGGCCAGCACCGTCTCCGGGTGGACGAAGACGTCCAGGGCCCGGCCCTGGTGCCAGCGGGCATCCCGGCGGACCTGGGCGATGGGGGCGAACAGGGCCAGGTCGATGTCGCTCTCCGGCCCGGCGCTGCCATCGGCCAGCGAGCCATACAACAGGGCGGTGTGGGCGCCGTGGGTTTGTCGCAGCCCCTCGACCAGGGCGCGCAGTTCGGTCGGGTCCATGGCTTCAGGCGGTGCCCGCGCCGGCATCCAGCGCCTCGACCGGGATCGGCTCGACCAGGTGCGCCCGGTTGGCCGGCGCGGCATAGGGCTCGGGCCAGAACTCGACCATGCGGGCAATGCGCCCGCCGTGCACGGTGAAGAAGCTGAGGGCCTGGGCCCGTTGCACACCGTCGGTGATGCTGACGTCGGTCACCACCTCATCGACCGAGGCGCCGCCACCGGCCACCAGACGGTTCAGGGTGAAGCGCCAGGGGCCGTGGGCCGGGTACTCGGTGTTCATGCGCACGAAGTTGGCCGCGCCGCGGATGCGCTCCCGGGACTGCGGCCAATCCAGCGTGAAGTCTTCGGCCAGCAGCGGGGCCAGGCTGGCGAAGTCGTTGCTGGCCATGCGCTGCCAGAAGTCGCGGACGAGTTGTTCGGCAGAGGTCATCTGAGGAGGCGGTGGTAAGGGCGTTTCATCTTGACATGCGCTGGCGCTCAACGCTTCCGGCCGCCAGGGGATGGCCAGGCCGGCCCCGGGGCCACGTGGGCCGCGGGCAACCGGGCGCGCGGCAGCAGCTCCTGCACCGCGCGGGTGGCCTGGTCGATGGCGCTGTGGGCATAGGCGTAGGCGCCCGCGTCGGCATTGGCAATGGCCACCCGGCCCCAGCCGCGGCGGGCCGTCTCGCAGGGCAGCGGGCCGTCGGGCCAGTATCGGTCCCAGGGCCGCATGTACTCGTAGGCATAGCCATGGGCCCAGCGGTTGACGGTGATGGCCTCGATGTCGCTGGCATGGTCGAAACCGAAGCCGCCCAGGGCGCTTTGCAGCGTCTGGCGGATCTGCGTCTCCAGGTGTTCAAAGGACCAGCCCAGCAGCTGGGCTCGTCCTTCGGCGGCCTGGGTTCGGGCTGGGCGGCCATCGCCCGGCACCACCACCTTGGCCAGGTGCAGCAGGATGGGCTCGTCCGGGTGCTCCGGCGGGGCGAGGCTGCCCATGCGCATCGCGAAATCCAGCGAGGCCTCGTCCCAGAAGCCGCCGACCGGCGTGAAGCCGTGCAGGCCGGCGCGGGCGAAGGCCCGCCAGTTCGACAGCAGCACGTTGGCGTAGAGCAGCGGCACCTTGACCTGGTCGTCCAGCGCGCGCCGCTGGGCCGCGGGTAGCTCGTCGCTCAGCCGCGCGATGACGCGGTGCCAGCAGGCCAGCAGCACCTGGCGGGCCCGCACCTCGCGCAGCCGGCCCTGGCCGTCCACGTAGCGCACCGCCACCTGCTCGGCCTGTTCCGGCGGGCCCAGGTGGCGCAGGCCCACGGCCGTGGCCCGCAGGCGCAGCCGCACCGGCTGCTCGGGCCGGTCCAGCGCCGCCATGTCCAGCACGCCGTCGGCCAGGCTGTCCATGGTCTGCCCGGGCAGGCAGCCGGGGATCAGGCCGCGCACCAGGGCGCGGGCCACGCCGGCATTGCCGTCGGGGAAGTGGAAGATGTACGGGTCCTGGCTGAGCATCAGCTGGCGGCCGCTGGGGGACTGGCGGCGGTCCGGGCCCTCGCCCAGGTCCAGGCCGGCGAAGCCGGGCAGGCCGCCGGCCCAGGCGTCCAGCGCGGTGGTGGCCTCGGTGCCCACGCCGAAGTAGGCGCGGGTCTCACCGCGCAGCAGGCGCAGCACCTCCTCGTCGGCGCCCCAGTGCTGGCGCAGGAACTGGTCGTAGGTCATGCCGGCCAGGGCGGCGCGGCGGGCGCTCGGGGTGTGCAGATGGGGCAGCGGGTTGCGGGGCGTGTCGCTGGCGTAGAGGGCGGCCAGCGTGGCCTGGGCCGCGGGCGACAGCGGCGTGCGGGCCAGCCAGGCGGCGGCTGGCTCGTCCGGCTCGGGGCAGACCAGGCGGTCGGCGCCCTGCAGGCCGGGCCACTGGTCGGCGGTGAAGAGGCGGCCGTGGCGCAGCAGGCCATGGCGACGCGACCAGTCCTGATCGAAGAATTCGTGCTGGAAGCGGGAGAGGTCGATGCCGACATCGCGCAGCAGCTGCTGCACGGCGGGCGAGAACAGGCTGGGCGAATCGAGCGACTGCGAGCCGCCATAGCCCACGAGGCGTCGGCCCGAGCGGGAGAGGAATTCGTTGCGCCGGGCGTGACCGCCCAGGTCGTCCAGGGCGTCCAGCAGCAGGATGCGCACCGGCCGTCCGGCGTGCTGGCGGTAGAGCCAGGCGCCGGCCAGGCCGCTGATGCCCGCGCCCACGACCACCAGGTCCTCCACCTCGGGGTCGCGCTCGACGACGGCGTCGCGCAGGGCTTCAGGGTGGTCGCGCCAGGCATGGGCGTGGGCCCGGGCGTTGTCCGTCTGGCCCTGCAGACCGGTGCGGCGGCTGGGGTGGTCGGCGAGCGGGCCTTCCGTGGGCGGCGTCTGGGCGTGGGTGGACAGGGCGCGGCCGGCCAGGGCCAGGGCGGCGGCACCGTGCAGCAGGTCGCGGCGCTGGATGTCGGGGAAGGGCATGGGGCGTGAGGTTAGCGTGGCATGTCGGGCCGTGGTGGGGAGGTGGTGGCGGGCCCTGGGGTGCCGGGGCACCGGGGTGGGCTTCGGCGGGTCGGCCCAGGCCCGGCGGGCCTGGGCTGCCCTCGGGTGCTCGCGGGGCGGGACGGGCGTGGAACTCGCTGCGCGCTCACGCGCTTCGCTCAAACACCCACGCCCAGTCAGTTCACGAAGCGCGCTGGCGCGCGTGTCCCGCCCCGCTGTGCGCCCTCGGCGACCCTCAGGCGCCCACCCCGGTGCCCCGACACCCCAGGGCGGGCGCGGTGGTGCTCCTTGAAAGGGAAGGGTCGCCACCCACGGTGACCGCGGTGGACGGTGGGCCGGGTGGCGGGACGTGGAGGGTGCCGATCGCCCGGCCACCTGGCCCGCCGTCCGCCGCCGCGCGCCAACCCCCAACCCAATCCCCAAAACCCTCAATCCAAGGTCTGCCGATACCTCGCCAGCGCCACCGCCCCCGCCACCGCCAGAAAGGCCAGCAGCGGCCACAGCTCGGGCAGCACTTGCAGGAAGCCGTTGCCCTTGAGCAGGATGCCCCGCACGATGCGCAGGAAGTGGGTCAGGGGCAGCAGCTCGCCCAGGTGCTGGGCCCAGGCCGGCATGCCGCGGAAGGGGAACATGAAGCCCGACAGCAGCATCGAGGGCAGGAAGAAGAAGAAGGTGGCCTGCAGCGCCTGCATCTGGTTGCGCGCCAGTGTGGAGAAGGTGAAGCCCACCGCCAGGTTGGCCAGCATAAAGACGCCGATCATGCCCATCAGCAGCAGGAAGCTGCCCTCCATCGGCACCTCGAACAGAAAGGCCCCGGCCGCCAGGATCACGCTGAGCTGGATGTAGCCCACCAGCACATAGGGCAGGATCTTGCCCAGCATCACCTCCACCGGCCGCACCGGCGTGGCCAGCAGGTTCTCCATCGTGCCGCGCTCGCGCTCGCGGGTCATGGCCAGGCCGGTCATCATCACCATGGTCATGGTCAGGATGGTGCCGATCAGGCCGGGCACGATGTTGTAACGCGACAGGCCCTCGGGGTTGTAGCGGCGCTGGATGCGCAGCTCATAGGGCGCCTCGCCCGCCTTCAGGCCGGCCAGAGGGCCGATCAGGTCGCGGTCCAGTGCGCTCGCGCTGACCTGGCCCAGGGCGGCCAGGGCGTTGCTGGCGGCGCTGGGGTCGGTGGCGTCCACGCTGATCAGCACCGCCGGCTTCTCGCCCCGCACCACGCGGCGGCTGAAGTCATCGGGGATCACGAAGAGGAACTGCACCTCGCCGTCTTCCACCAGCGCGTCGCCCGCCGCCTCGCTGTCGGGTTGATGGGTGATGTGGAAGTAGCCGGTGTTCTCCAGCGTGGCCAGCAGGCTGCGCGCCAGCGGCCCGCTGTCGTGGCTGACCACCGCCGTGGGCAGGCCCTTGGGGTCGGTGTTGATGGCGTAGCCGAACAGCACCAGCTGGATGATGGGCACACCCACCGCCATCGCGAAGGTGGGGCGGTCCCGCATCATCTGCTGGAACTCCTTGACGAAGATGGCCCACAGCCGGGCCAGGCTGAACAGGCGCTTCACCTGGCGGCCTCCATGTTGTCGCGGCTCTGGCCGATCAGGCCGATGAACACATCCTCCAGCGAGGCCTGGGCCGGTGCCCAGCGCAGGCCGGGTTGCGCGCGCCACGGCGTGATGGCCTGCTCCAGCGCGGCCGGGTCGCTACCGGCCACGTGCAGCGCGCTGCCGAAGGCCGCCACGCTCTGCACCCCTGGGGCCTGCTTGAGCGGCGTGACCAACGGGGCCAGGGCGGCCGGGTCCTCGCGTTCGGCCTGCACGGCCCAGACGGTCAGGCCCGACTGGGCGATGATCTCGCGCTCGGTGCCGCGGGCCAGCAGGTGGCCATAGGCGATGTAGACCAGCTCATGGCAGCGCGCCGCCTCGTCCATGTAGTGGGTGGAGACCAGCACCGTGATGCCCTCGGCCGCCAGGCGGTGGATCTCGTCCCAGAAGTCGCGCCGGGCCTTGGGGTCCACGCCCGCGGTGGGCTCGTCCAGCAGCAGGAGGCGCGGCCGGTGCAGCAGGCAGGCCGCCAGGGCCAGGCGCTGCTTCCAGCCGCCCGAGAGCGCGCCGGCCAGCTGGCGCTGGCGGCTCACCAGGCCCAGGCGCTCCAGGGCCTCGTCCACCTGGCGCTTGCGCTCGGGCAGCTCGAACAGGCGGGCGATGAAGTCCAGGTTCTCGCGGATCGACAGGTCTTCGTACAGGCCGAAGCGCTGCGTCATGTAGCCCACCTGGCGGCGGATCTCCAGCGCGTCGCGCCGCAAGTCCAGGCCCAGGCAGTGGCCCTCGCCCTCGTCGGGGGTCAGCAGGCCGCAGAGCATGCGGATGGTGGTGGTCTTGCCGCTGCCGTTGGGCCCCAGGAAGCCGCAGATGCGGCCCGGGCGCAGCTGCAGGTCCACATGGTCCACCACGGTGGTCGTGCCATAGCGCTTGGTCAGGCCACGCACGTCGATGGCCCAGTCCGGGGCCAGGGTGGAAGAGGTCGGTGTCATGGCGGGCTCAGCGGCTCGCGCCCGCCACCGGGCGCACGTCCAGCGGCTGGCCGGGGTGCAGCTTCAGGGTGTCGGCCGGCCCGGGCCGGGCCTCCACCAGGAACACCAGCTTGCTGCGCTGGCTGTTGGAGTAGATGACCGGCGGCGTGTACTCGGCTTGCGGGGCGATGCGGCTGATGCGCGCGGCGATCGGGGCGCCGCAGCCGTCGCAACCCAGGCTCACGGGCTGACCCACCTGCAGCTGGCCCACCTCGGCCTCGGGCACGTAGAAGCGGGCCTTGCGGTGGTCGGGCGGCAGCAGCGAGACCACCGGCTGGCCGGCGCCCACGTATTCGCCCTCGCGGAAGAAGGTGTCGGCGATCAAGCCGGCGGCCGGGGCGCTCTGGCGGGCCTGCTGCTCGCGCCAGGCGGCCTGGGCCTGGGCTTCCTGGGCGGCCACGGTGTTGGCCTGGGCGGCGGCCAGCTCGGCGGGGCGGGCCGTGGGCTGTTCGGCGGTTTTCAGGGCCGCCTCCAGCTCGCTCACCTTGTCATGGGCCTGGCGGGCCGCGGTGGCTGCATTGTCCAGCTGGGACTGCGAGATGAAGCCCTGGGTCACCAGGCTGCGCTGACGCAGCAGCTCGGCGTCGGCCAGCGTGGCCGCCGCATGGGCCTGGGCCAGCTGGGCCCGGCTGACGGCGATCTGCGGTGCACGCAGCCCGGTCTGCCCGTTGGCCGCCTGGGCGCGCGCGGCCTGCACCTGCGCGTCGGCCTGGGCGCGGGCCGCGCGGGCGGCCACGTCGTCCAGCTGGAACAGCGGCGCACCGGCGCCGACCGTCTGCCCCTGGGTGACGGCCAGGCGGGTCAGGGTGCCGGCCACCGGGGCGGCCACATAGACATAGTCGCCTTCCACATAGCCGGACCAGGCGGCCGGGGCCTGTGGCTGGCAGGCGGTCAACAGCAGCAGGCAGAGCAGTGGCAGGCCATGCAGGGCAGGGCGCATCGAAGGGGTCATGGGGACGCTCCAGCGGCAGCCGCCGCACGGGGGGATGGGCCGAGCGCGGCCAGCGCCAGGTCCACCCGTTGGACCAGGGCCTCGTCGCTCAGCACCTGCTGATCCAGCAGCTCGCCCAGCAGGGCCGGGGCCACGCCCAGCTGCAGCGCGCCGGTGGCGATCAGGGTGGGCGCGTTGACCGCACCCATCAGAAAGGTGAAGGCCTGCAAGGGAGGCAGTGCCTGCAGCTCGCCGGCGCCCTGGGCCTCCTGCAAGAGGGCCAGCAGCAGGCCCAGATGGCGGGGCGCGTTGGCCCGCAGGAAGTCGTGGACGACGGGCTCGCCCTGGGCAGCGTCCAGGGCCAGGCGCGCCGCCACGGCGCGGTGCTGGCGCAGGAAGCGGCCCAGCGTCAGCAGGGCACCGCGCAGACGATCGCGCGGCCGTTCCTCACCGCGGCCGTGCACGTTCAGGGCGGCGAACATCTGCTCGTAGAGCTGCTGCAGCACTGCGCGCAGAAAGGCCGGCTTGCCGCCGAAGTGGTAATGCACCATGGCCGGCTGGGTGCCGGCGTGCTCGGCCACCTTGCGCAGCGACAGTCCGGCGCAGCCGCACTGCGGGTACAGGGCCAGCGCGCTGGCGATCAGCGCCTGGTCCACGGCTTGGGAGGGGCGGGCCATGGCTGCATTATTGGTCGATTGGCCAGTAATTCGTCAAGTCCGGATCCAGATGGCCCAGCGCCGGCCTGGGATGCCCGCGGCTGCTAAACTGCGGACCCCATGGCGCCGATTTGTTCCGGATTGCGGGCGCCCAACAAATGCCGCTAAAGAGGGACCCCGAGACCTGTGCACCCGGTGTCCGCTTTGTCTGGCGCGACGTCCGGGTGTTTTGTTTTGGATGAATGGAGAGTCGGACATGACGAGCTCCGTCGGGGTGGTCACACCGCAGCGCATGCGCTTCGACCAGCCCCTGCCGCTGCAGAGCGGCGCGCAGCTGCCGGCCTATGAGCTGGTGTACGAGACCTACGGCACGCTCAATGCCCAGCGCAGCAATGCCGTGCTGGTGTGCCACGCCCTCAATGCCTCGCACCACGTGGCCGGCCTGCACGCCGACGATCCCAAGAGCCTGGGCTGGTGGGACAACATGGTGGGCCCCGGCAAGCCGGTGGACACCGACCGCTTCTTCGTCATCGGGGTGAACAACCCCGGTTCCTGCTTCGGCTCGACCGGGCCGATGCACACCAACCCGGCCACCGGCCGGCCCTGGGGCGCGGACTTCCCCGTCTGCACGGTGGAGGACTGGGTGGACGCCCAGGCGCGGCTGATCGAGGCCCTGGGCATCCGCCAGCTGGCGGCCGTGCTGGGCGGCAGCCTGGGCGGCATGCAGGCCCAGGCCTGGGCCCTGCGCTACCCCGAGCGCCTGCGCCACTGCGTGGCCGTGGCCACGGCGCCCAATCTGTCGGCGCAGAACATCGCCTTCAACGAGGTGGCGCGCCGGGCCATCGTCACCGACCCGGACTTCCACGGCGGCCACTTCTACGCCCATGGCGTGGTGCCCAAGCGCGGCCTGCGGGTGGCGCGCATGATCGGCCACATCACCTACCTGTCCGACGACTCGATGGAGGCCAAGTTCGGCCGCGAGCTGCGCGACGCCGAGCTGCACTTCAGCACCCAGGACATCGAGTTCCAGATCGAGAGCTACCTGCGCTACCAGGGCGACAAGTTCAGCGAGTACTTCGACGCCAACACCTACCTGCTGATCACCCGTGCGCTGGACTACTTCGACCCGGCCCGCGCCCACGGTGGTGACCTGGCCCGCGCCTACGCGGCGGCCAAGGCCATCCGCTTCCTGCTGGTGAGCTTCACCACCGACTGGCGCTTCTCGCCGGCGCGCTCGCGCGAGATCGTCAAGGCCCTGGTCGACAACCGGGCCGACGTGAGCTATGCCGAGATCGACGCGCCGCACGGTCACGACGCCTTCCTGCTGGAGGACCCGCGCTACCTGGCGGTGATGAGGGCCTACTTCGAGCGCATCGCCGCCGATGTCACCCCGGGAGCCCGCGCATGACCACCCCGCTGAAGAACCTGGAAGTGATCGCCCGCCTGGTGCCCCAGGGCGCCCGCGTGCTGGACCTGGGCTGCGGCAGTGGCGAGCTGCTGGCCTACCTGATGCGCGAGCGCGGCTGCGTCGGCTACGGCATCGAACTGGACGATGCCAACGTGCTGGCCAGCACCCAGCGCGGCATCAACGTCATCCAGCTCAACCTGGAAGAGGGGCTGAAGCTCTTCGACGACCACAGCTTCGACGTGGTGCTGCAACTGGAGACCCTGCAGCACCTGCGCAATGCCGAGAAGATGCTGCGCGAGACCGCGCGGGTGGGTCGCATCGGCATCGTCAGCTTCCCCAACTTCGCGCACTGGCCCAACCGGGTCTCGGTGCTGCGCGGGCGCATGCCGGTGACCAAGGCCCTGCCCTACGAGTGGTACGACACGCCCAACATCCGCGTGGGCACCTACGCCGACTTCGAGGTGCTGGCGCGCAAGAACGGGCTGCAAATCCTCGACAGCTTCGGCCTGCAGGACGGCGAGATGGTGCGCACCCTGCCCAACCTGCTGGCCAGCGTGGCGGTGTTCAAGTTCGAGCGCGGCTGAGCGGCGCGGCTCCGTCGGACGGGGCCAGCGCCGCCCCCTCCCGGGCCAGCCGCGCGGCCAGGGTGCTGAGCGCCGCATAGGCCTGGGCCAGGGCCGGGTCGCGGGCCTGCATGGCCGCGGTCTCGGCCTGCACCACGGCACTGTCGCCGCGCGCGGCCGGGCCGGTCAGCGCGGCGGCCGGCCCCAGGCGCAGCAGGTTGTCGGCCACGTTCTTCGCAAAGGCCTGCCACAGCGGGGCGATCAGTTCCGGTGGCATGCCGCAGCCCTGCCACAGCTCGGCCGCCGCGGCGGCCAGCACCGGCGGGAAGTTGCTGACCAGCACCGCCGCACCGTGGTACAGCGGCTTGTCGGCGGCCTGCAGCCGAAAGCAGCGCCCGCCGATGGCGCCAAAGGCCTGCTCGGCCCGCGCCACGGCCGGGTCATCGCCCTCCAGCGCGCAGGCCGTGCCGGCGAACTGGGCCTGGGCCGCGGCCGGATCGGCAAAGCTCAGTGCGGGGTGGGCGCTGGCGGCGGCCCAGCCGGCGGCCTGCAGCGGGGCCAGCGCAGCGGCGGGGGAGAAGCCGCTGCAATGCCAGGCCACCGCCGGCGCCAGGCCCGCGTTCGCCAGGCGCGCGGCGCTGTCGGCCAGCGCGCCGTCCGGCGTGGCCAGCAGCCAGACCTCGGCCGGGCGCATGGCCGCCGGCTCGCTCACCGGCCGGCCGGCCCCCAGGGCGGCCACGGCCGCCTGGGCGCTCAGGGGGCTGCGGGTCAGCACGTCGCCCAGCCTGAACACGCCTGCGGCCTGCCAGAGCGCCGCCAGGGTGCGGCCCACACGGCCGGCGCCCACCAGGTTGAGGGTTGGAGGAGATCCAGTCATGGGCCGCATTGTGGCGGCCCCTCCCCCAGGGCTCAGAAGCCGTACTTCACGCCCACGCTGTACTGGTCGTTGACCGCGGTGGTGCCGAAGGTGTTGAAGCGGTAGCGCGTCACCTCGGCGCGCAGGGCGACGTTGCGGCTCAGGTCGTACTGCAGGCCGGCGCCGAAGTTCAGGCCGCCGCCGTTGTCGCTGCCGGCGTCGGTCATGATGGAGGCGCGGTCGTAGCCCATGCGGCCCAGCAGGGAGAAGTTGCTGGCGCCGATGGGCAGGGTGCCCACCACGTCCAGGTAGCCGCCATGGCCCTTGACCTGGCCCAGGTCGCCGTTCTGGTGGCCCAGGGTCATGGTGCCCAGTTCCAGTGCCAGGTTGGGGCTCAGGCTGTAGCCGCCGTAGAGGTTGACGGCGGCGTTGTGGTCGTTGCCGGCCAGGCCGTTGACCGGCGAGCGCCAGTCGGGCGAGGCGACGCTGCCGCCCACATAGAGGCCTTCGGCGTGGGCGGCGACGCTGCCCAGGGCGGCCGCGGCCAGCAGCGCGGCAGAGACGGTGTGGCGGATCGAGACGGTCATGGTTGTTCCTTTCGAAGTGACAGCGCAGGGGATGCGCTTGGGGCCATGCTCGATCGGTCGTGCAACTCGGGGTTTTCCCCCGCTTCACGCTTTGCAAAGTCCGGCAATGGAAGGCAAACGCGGCTTTGTCCG